>JALVZH010000058.1:14562-16353 GCA_027022105.1 Bacteroidales bacterium
CAATTTGGGCAAACCGGTTATCAAAGGCAGTTTTGATGATAAAAAATCAAATACCGTTAACATCGAAAAACTTCAAAAAGGAATATATTTTATTAAAATAAATGCAAACGGAACTGTTTATTCCGGTAAGTTTGTAAAAATATGATGATTATCATCCCGTTTCCGGTCTTTCGTGCCCCGCAAAAGCGAGTTGTAAAACCGGATAAAAACATTGCCGGTATTAGAACAGCCCGAATACTCCGTGCGGTGTAATTCCGAGGAAGCGGTACCAGGTTTCTCCCATAATAATGTTAGTAACCCAGCCAATGGCCAACATGGTAATACCGAATTTAAAAGTATCGGTCAGGCTGTACTGGTCGGTTTCGTAAAGCAAAGCAGCGGGCTTACTGTTAAAGGGCAGCACATACACATGCTCAATGAGAAAAGCCACAGGTAAGGCAAGGCTGATAATGTTAAACCCGAAACGTTGGGCAACTCCGATAGCAATGGGAATAAAAATCATGGTACGCATGGTTTTCGACTGGAACACAAGGGCACTTGAGGCCATGGCAAAGGTTAAAGAGAGGTAGAGCACCCAAAAGGGTGTATGTTCGCCGAAACCAAGGCCGTCGAAAATGGCATTGACCGAAATGGACGGCAGGTCGGTGGCTTTAAATCCGGCCCCGAGGGTATAGGCTCCTGCCGAGAACAGCATCAGGTGCCACGGAATATCCACATCATTCCATTTAAGTATCCCTATTTTGGGCAACAGCGCAATAACGGCGCCGAGAAAAGCCACAGCCGTGGGACTTATGCCATGATATTTGTCCGTTGACCAAAGCGCCAGAATGGAAATGAACAGCACGGCAGCTTTGACTTCCTGAAAATCCATTCTCCCCATTTTTTTCAGCTCCTTGCGCAGGCGTTCCATACCACCGGGAATCTGCGGCAGGCGCTCTTCTTTTTTCAACGGAAAGAATATTCGTGTGGCAACCACATAACCGAGAAACATCAACAGGATAGCCACCACAAAATTGGCTTTCATCCAGTCGGAAAAAAAGATGTCGGTTCCAGTTGCACCGGTTATGAGTGCGGCAGCCAGCAGGTTTGCTCCCGAACCGGTAAGAAATCCGCTTGCACCAATGTTAATGTAAAAGAGGTTTTGAAGGACGATATTCCTGCCGAAATTATTTTTTCTATCGCCACCCCGG
The DNA here is from genome assembly GCA_027022105.1 of Bacteroidales bacterium. Taxonomy (GTDB): domain Bacteria; phylum Bacteroidota; class Bacteroidia; order Bacteroidales; family F082; genus Sulfidibacterium. The sequence goes on from JALVZH010000058.1 coordinate 15,753, forward strand.
GCGCCGTAAATGGCTGCAATAACCATAAAGATGGGAAGCAAAATAGCAGCCTTGGCGGTAGTTGCCGAAATGAATGCCGACAGTACAACATTAATCACGAGGAAACTGATAAAGATAGATGAAGAGTGCTTGCCGAAATGTACGATAAACCACAAAGCAAACCGCTTGGCAAGTCCCGTTTTAACCAACATACTGGCCAAAACAAAAGACATGATGTTCAACCACATTACCTTATGGCCCAACTGGGCATATGCCTCTTTTTCGGATAAAACACCGGTGAGCACCAGACTGATAATGATTATAAGTGAAGTCAGATAGTTGGGAATGGCCTCTGTCATCCAAAGCAGAATACCGGCAACAAAAATAGCCAGCATGGCAATGTTGATTCTCGAAAATTCGGCGGCTCCTATTTTATTGAAACCGTTCAATGCATATTCACTTAAAGAAGAGGGATCAATATGAAGTAAGTATGCAGGTTTGAAAATAAAATAGATAAGGATAAAACTAATTACCGCAAGAGGGCCGCCAACGGCAGCAATCATTGTTTCCACTTTTGATTTCGACCGTTTGGGTAGTTTTTCAATACGGTAATTGGCCATGT
>JALVZH010000058.1:16363-18149 GCA_027022105.1 Bacteroidales bacterium
ACCGTTTTCTGTCGCTATACTTTCCAATCCGTTACCGGAGTTATTTAATAAATCTTTATCAGCCATAGGTTTCAATTAATTTTCATTTATAACTTGTTTACAATTTAACAAACCGGTTGTGAAATAACCCCATTCTTGCACTTCCCGATGTAAAGTCGGGACAAGCTCTCCAAGGAGGGGAACTTTGTTTTCCAATATAAACTCTTCTCATTTTAACCAATTTTTATCCATTCGGCAGTTATGTTTTGGTTAACGGTACTCATCTCCCCTTCCACCTTAGCGGAGGATTAAGAGGTTGGTTTTCATTCCTTTCCCTGTACCTCCGTTTGAGTAAATCTTACTCCTTACCAGTTTTTGAAAGGATTCTTCATCAGCATGGAGTTGTAGTAGCGTGCATCGCCGGTTACCTCCTCGCCGAGCCAATCGGGTTTTTCAAAAGGATGGTCTTCCGAAGGAAGTTCTATTTCGGCCACCACCAGCCCTTCATTGTCGCCGTAAAATTCGTCCACCTCGAATTTCAGTCCCGATTTTTCCGGAACAATATAGCGGGTTTTGTCAATAACCCCTGGCTCGCAAATTTTCAGCAGGTCTTTTACCTCGTCAACGGGTATCTCTTTTTCCCATTCATAGCGGCTGGCACCCGTTTCGTTGCCAATACCCTTTATGGTGATGAATCCTTTGTCACCTTTAATGCGTACCCTTACGGTTCTTTCGGGCACCGAGCAAAGGTATCCCTGTGTGATTCTTGTCTCTTTGGTAACAAAAGGTTTAAAATCGCCTTTTACCAAAAACTTTTTTTCAATTTCTTTTCCCATTTTTATTCTGTTTTTATTTTAAACATTCTTTTATCCATTTAACGGTAATGGTCTCTCCTCTTGGGAGGAGATTAACGGGTGGGTTTGTTATGTCTTTTATATTCAGTACCATAAACATATCTTTTCTGTATTTCATTTGATGAATCTATTGGCGAATAATTTTTACCCACCCCTCCGCCCCTCCAAGGAGGGGAACTGTTTCCGTTTCCAATTTTAACTTTAAACCATTTCGTTTTCTTTTCTGCTTTAAACAGAAATTTTAATTCGCAAGTTTTTTGTCAATCATACCTATTACACGCTTAATGGCTTGCAGATAATTGATGTTTTCAACGCCTTCCAGTTCGATGTCTTTAATGGTTTTTTTGATGTCCTCGATTTCCGTTGATTCGGAATTAACGGTTACCACCATTGCCCCGTTTATCCATACGTTGGCATATTCGCAAATGGTATCGTTAACCATATATCCGAAACGCTCTTTTTCCACATCAACAGCCTGCAAATCGGGATGAGCCTTTACAATATCCAGAAATTCTTCCAAGGTATATTCATCTTTATCAAGTTCCGGCATTTCCACCTTAAAAGCGGGGAACACCTCATTTTTCAATACTTCGGCTTTCATAGGAAATTCGCCTTTCATCAGGGGGTTCCATTGCTCCAGTCCGTCAACTTCCTGAACAAAGGTTTTGATGTCCATTTTTCCGTCGCGGATTTTGGTATTGTTCACGTCGTTGGTTTTGGAAACGATGTAAATTTCGTTTGAGTGTCGCTCCCACACTTTTCTCGGTACGGGAACCGAAAGGCGCGACATTAAGAAAGCCGCTTCATCAAATTCTCTTCCGAATGTTCTGAATTCAAACCTTGGTTTGGATACTTCTCCGATTTTTAATTTTTCTTTTGCCATAATTTTTTTATTTAAATGATTAAATTATCAACGATTTACAAGATGAACTTGTTTAAAGTCTAACAAAACC
>JALVZH010000058.1:18159-35918 GCA_027022105.1 Bacteroidales bacterium
CCTACACCCCTCCAAGGAGGGGAATATTGGAATTCATTTTCTGGTTTCCAATATTTTATATTCATTATCATCACGTTAACTTTAAACAAGTTCGATTATATTTTAAACTAATTATCATTTGTTTTTATTAAAATTCCCTTGTATTCCAATAACCGGGCAGGGTGGTCAGCCCCATAATTCTTTTTAAAGCCAGCGGATAATTAATATTTTCTGTATCATCTGCAAACCCGATCATTTTTTTTGCTTCCAGCACTTTTTCCGGATCTTCGGCTTCCACGCAAATGGTTTTGATAAATGCTCCGTTCACTTTTATTTCGGCTATTTCGGTAATGCAACCGTTCACGGTATAGGCATGCCGGGTTTTCAGTACATAAGCCACGGCAAGATCGGGGTCAACGGTAACTACCTCGTCTATAAACTGTTTCAACGAATATTTCTCTCTTTCAAAAACAGGGCTTTCAATACCGAGGGCAGGAAAAACGACCGTTTTTATAACATCGGCCTGCAATGGAAATTTACCCACCAAAAAAGGGTTCCACTGTTCAAGCCCCGATTTTTCCTGTTCCAAAACCTTAATATCCATTACACCTTCCCTGATTTTTACATTATTTTTATGCCTCCAGGGTGTAAGCAGATAAATGGATTCCATCTCACGCGTTTTCTCTTTTTCAGCGAGATCATTTATCTTTTCTTCGTACTTTTTCAGGTTTGTTCCAAATACTCTGAACTCGTACCTCGGTTGTGTTTCAGCCGTTTCCATTAGTTCAATATTTTAAATATATACAATTTGCAGGTTTTGTCGTTTACAAGATAAACCAAACCGCTATTACTGTCCACTGCAATTCCTTCAAACTTTGTGTCCGGCAACGGATAACCGGTAATTACGTTTGCATTGTAATCGCATTTGTAAAGTGCCTTCGATTCGTCGCTGACAATGTAGATAAGTGCATTTTTGGCGTCTGTAAAAATTGCCGAATAGTCGGAAGCAAAATGAAGCGGTGTGGTGGAAATTACTCCCAAAGTGTTGGACCACAAAATCAACTCTCCGGGAAGGTCTTCATTTACGATATAGTAAACTCTGTTATTGGTATTGTACGAAACGCCTTCCGGTCCTTTATTATCGGTATTGCCACCGGTAGGAATATCAAACCGTTCCTGTTCCGTTCCGTCGGAATAATCCAGGACAACAAGCTGCCTTTTGCGTTCTTCGGTTACCACCACTTTATTTTCAAACGGGTTACAGGTTACCCCTTCAAGGTCGTTTCCCGAATACGCCAACTCGCGGATAACATTCCCTTCAAGAGTCATTTCATAAACTTTATTGGTATTGTCGCTTACTACAAGAAGCGTTGAATCACCGGGGCCGAACGACAAACCGGAAGGCTCGGTAACATCAAGGGTTATTTCGCTTACCGGCTCAAGACTTCCCGCAGAATTGCCGGGCGGCATTTCATTTCCGTTATCTTTTTTACAGGATTCTACCCCCGCAAGCAGGATAACGGAAATGAAAAGGTAAAATGTAACTTTAAAAATTTTTCCGCCCGTCATTGTTATTAATTGTTTTCTGATTTTCCGTAAAATTGTAAAATAAGAAAATGAATATATTTTTTAAAAACCCACCCCTGCCCCTCCAAGGAGGGGAACTAAGGAATTCGTTTTCTGATTTTACAACAGTTTACTCATTACTTCGTTCATTTTTTTATATGATTAATTATTGGCTTGTCCGGGTGAAGGTTCACGGGAGCTTCCCATTTTATACACCACCCAGGAGGCATTACCGTCGCCGTCGCGTCCGGTAGAGTTATCGGTTCCCGGATTCATCAGGTCGCAACCCGTATCGCAAAAACTATATCCTTCGGTAATCGTAATGCCGTCTTTTGATATTCCGATCTCTTCACCGCCGCCGCTTAACTTAAAACTTGCGTGCAATCCTTCACCTGTTCCGTCACAAATAATTACCAGAAATCCGTGCGGAGGAACGGTGGTCAAATCGGGATTATCTGTGGGCAATTGATATTTGCCGGGGTCATCCAGTGCGTCGGTAACATACCAGCCGCCCATATCTATTGCCGTTTCACCGGTATTATAAATTTCCATCCAATCGGGATAGTCGCCATTATCACCGGGGACATTCCAGCTGTTGTTACTTGCCATAAACTCGTTGATAACCAAAGTTCCTTCGGCAGGGGCACTTCCGTCGTTGGGAGCTCCCGGGGTTTTGGCGGCAAGTGTAGCCCAATCACCGGTACCGTCAACAGTACGTCCGAAAGATTTGTCGTCCTCAAGGCCGTTAAAATCACCGGATATGTCAACCTCGGTTTTGTCAGGGGTATAAATAGCCACTTTATTATCTTTTGAAGCACTTAACCCCATGTCGAGAAAGATTTTGCCATCTGTTATGGAGGTTGGGATATCGGTTCCGCCGGAATCGGAAGCACCACATATCAATACAATAAATCCTTTTGGGGGGATAATTGTAACGTTATCGCTTCCCTCCGGAATTTGCACATAATCGGCTTCGGTTCCGGGATTATCGGTAACCCACATTCCCGCAATGTTAACAGCTTTATTACCTTTATTATAGAGCTCAATCCAGTCTGCCCCTTCACCCATTCCATCCACATAATAAGGATTGGTCAGGTCTTTTGTAATCAGCTCATTAATTGTTATATCACTATAATTTTCCGGTGCCGGAGGTGCCGGTTGCGGTTGTTCGTCTTTTACACAGCTGCTTAAGAAAAGTGCCGTAATTACTGTTATAAAAAGATATTTTTTCATATTATTTATTTTTTTATTTAAAATCTCGATAATTACATGGATCATAAAATATTGGAAACCAGAAAAGTGAATATCTTTTTTAATAAACCCACCCCTGCACCTCCCGACGTAAAGTCGGGACAAGCTCTCCGAGGAGGGGAACTGTGGAATTCATTTTCTGGTTTCCAATATTTTATACTCATTATCATTACGTTAACTCTAAAGCTTCATTGATAACTAATTAAAATGCAATTAACAAACGTGCCTGAATGGTGCTGAAATCAATACCACCCTTTCCTGTGGGGGTAATGTCGTTGCCATCGGCATCCACATCAAAGGTTTTGTATTTACCTTTTCCGTCGGCCCAACGGTCGTGATTGGCATAGGAGTAATTAAGCATAAATTTAACGTTGTAGTTAAAATAGTAGCTCAGACCTGCGGTATAAACCTCACCCGATCCGCCGGGAAGCCATGGTTTCAACTCACTTTCTTTAAAGTTGTTGGTATTCATATACGAATAGCGCAGAGCCACCTCAAACGCTCCTTTGTGGATGTTTCTGAAATCGATTTGTGAAAATTCGGCATCCGAAGAGTTATAATAATAATCAGCATTGTTGAGCAGCCATGCACCCATTACATAAAAACCGCCCATTTTTACAACATCCTCACCTGCCGGAACCTTATCGGCATCCCTGCGGATGGTGGTTGTAAGGTATTCGCCCTGCAATCGGTAATTATGATAAGCATATGCTGCTTCCAGTCCCAAAATGGTTTTGTTTTTCGAGTTTTCAATCCAGTCGGTGTCAATATATTTTTTTCTGTTAATTTCGGTTTCGGCATTTTCACCATATCTGAAGCTGTTTACAGGGTCACCCAGTTCGGGAATTTTTGGTGTACGGTACGAGCCGGAAATACCAAAATGCAATACCTGCCTGTCTTTTTTAACGGGGAACCATGCAAATCTTCCGGTTACCGACCACCCTGCATTCGTACCCTGTTTTTTATTCTGGTCCCGCATCAGGGTGTTCATAATTTTACTTGAAAAAAGGCCGCCTTCAAAGAAGAAATGGTTAAAGAATATTTTGTAATCGATACCCATATGGCGCGAGGGGGCTTGTTCGGTTGCATAAGGCCTTTCCAAAAAGGTAATATACCTTGAGGTGGTCATGGTTTCCAGCGACATGGGCTCACGGAAGTTACCGGCTTTAACCTGCCAGTTTTTTCCAATATACCGCACATATGCATCTTTAATGTCCACTTCGTTGTTGCCGAAGTCGAAATCAATTTCGCCGCCCCAGTGACCCCAAATTATGGTTTTCATGGCAAAACGCATACGGCGGATGTTTACACCATTACCGATTTCATGTTTTACACCCTGATAAGTGTTGTCGCCCAAATAGACTGCGCCGTCGAAATAGACGCGGTTATCAAACCAGTATTTAAAGCGTTTGTCGCTTGACGAAAGCATTAAAATACCGTCTCTCGATTCAGGATTGAGGCTTACCGTCATTCCCACTTTTTGGCCGTAATCGTTTACTTCCTTTTTAGCCGGACTTAAGTAAACGGTAATATCGGAAGGCTTGTTTACCTTTACAATTCGCGGTGCATACCATTCTTTGGTAAAGATAAGGTTAACCGGAAAGGATTTTACTTTAATACTGAAGAATCCGTTGTTATCGGATGTAACAGCACTTGAGGGCATGCCTTCAATTTGTATCCTGACACCGGGAACGGGGTTAACCATTCCGGCAGGAAAAACTTTTCCCGTAACAACACTTTCGTTTTGCGAAAAAACATTCCCGCTTATAAGAATGATAAGAATCATTCCCAGTGTTGCCAATTTGTTTGAAATTCTTTTTTTCATTTTCTTTTGAATTAAAATATAATTATTGTGTTTCATTTGAAAAACCGAAATTCAAAATAAAGGTATTTAACAACCGGCACCCAAAAATCAACCTATACAAAAACACTACATTTAGCTTGTCGGGTTATTTTATCCAAAACGGATAAGGAAAGCAAGACTAAAAATTCCTGATAAAATCGGTGAGTGATACTTTGGGATCAACTTTCAGCTTTTTGCGCAGGCGGTAGCGGTTCATTTCAACGCTTTTGGGGGAAATGTTCAGGATGGATGCAATCTCTTTGGAAGACAAATTGAGTCGCAACAGGGAAACCAGGCGCTTTTCGTTATCGGTAAGAGAAGGAAACGACTCGGTAAGCCTGCGTATAAAATTGCTGTTGTGCTCCGAAATATGCATTTGGAATTTTTCCCTGTCCCTGTCGAGCGACAAGTCGCGGCTAATCATCAACGACAAATTATTCAGTTTCAACCTTATCTCATTTTCTTTTACTCCCGATTTAATTTTTACGATCTCCTCTTTCAGTTTGCTGAGAAATTCATTTTTATGAATAATGCTCATGGCCATGGTAACCATCTCGTTTTGTCTGAATTTCAGTTCCTTATTCATTTCTTCCTGATGGTGCAGTTTGTCGGTATAATTTTTTTCGAGGTTTTCCAGTTCCAACTCATACTTTTCTTCCAGTTCGGCGAGTTTCTTTTCCAGTAAAGCAACTTTTTTCTTTTCGATAATAAGCAGATACCATATAGCACCGATAATAATTAGCAAAGCAGCAGAAACCCACCACAGGAAATGAGTAGGAAATACAAAGCTTTTGTCTGAAACGGGTTTATGTAACGGGTTGACCGGTTCCATGGAAAGGGTATCTTTTACCGATGTCTCCACCTTCGCCGTTGTGTCGGACAGAACCTCTGTGGTTTCTGAAATATTGGCTATTTTTCCCACATCCTGCTGAAAAACATTGTTTACAAAAAAGAGCAAAAAGAAGGTTAAAACACCCGCTGCAACAGGGGTAGCCACCCAACCGACACTGATGTTCCCCAGCACGTTGTATCTGATCTCCTTGCCACCTTTATACAAACCGATTCCGATAATGGCTCCGATAACGATTTGGGAACTGGAGACCGGCACCAATGGAATGGGCGGCAAACCAATGGATTGTAACGCAGATGACAAGGTTTGTGACGAAAAGATGAACAATACCAAAGCCTGCGAAAGTACCACCACTATGGCAGCAATGGGAGTAAGCGGCATAAGTGTTTCTCCCACCGTCTCCATTACATGTTTTGAGTAGGTTATTATTCCAACGGCAATGGCCAGTCCGCCAAGAAAAAAGAGTTGTTGTGTACTGCTCAGCATGGTAAACCCCATATCAAGTACGGGCAACTTTACAGCCGTTGTAAACACGCCCATTACATTGGCAATATTGTTGGCGCCAAGGCTGTATGCACCGAAAGCTCCCACCAGCAGTAGGCCCCACCTGATGAAAGCATCTTTATAAAGCAGGTGAATCTTTGTGTTATATTCCAGTTTTCGTATCAGATAAAACAGGACAATGGCAAACAGTGCACCCAGCACCGGCCCTGAAATCCAGGTGGAAACAATTTTTATAATAACATGCAGGTCAGTTGGGTTTCCCGTATAAAGATTCCACCCGATAATAGCCCCCACTATAGCCTGTGAGGTAGAAACGGGCAAACCCAAACGTGTCATCCAATAAACCGTAAGGGCAGCCGAAAGCGCCACGGTAAAAGCAGCCGCCAGTGTTGACACACTTCCCAGTTCTCCCAGCGTACGGTTTGCCCCGGCACCCTGAACCACCGCTCCGATAACCACAAAAACAGCAGCCACAAAGGCAGCGGTTTTAAAACGGAGCATACGTGACCCCACTGCCGTACCGAATACATTGGCAGCATCGTTGGCCCCGAGAGACCAACCGAGAAACAGTCCGCTGGAGAGATAAAAGAGGAGAATCATATGCTCATTTTCAATGCCAGTATGGAAAGCGTATCGGCAAGAACCTCCGCTTTGTCCGATATGGTTTCAATGTGTAATGCAAAATACCTTAAGTGGATTTTCTGACTCAGTTTTAAACCGGGATAGTCGTGAAAAAGCATTCGTTTAATGTTTCGGGCAATCCTGTCGGTCTCCTTTTCATAAAAATAGACCTTGTTCAGCATATCCCGCACCTTTATCGGTTCCCTGAAAAATGCCCTGACAGCAGGAAACGCCGATAATGCAGCTTCGGTGGAAGAGTCGGTCAGTCGTATGTATTCAGGTATCAACTCCTTCGGAAAAAACGGGAGCTCATCGTCAAACTGATACAGATTGTCTTTGGATATATCAATAATTTCATCCAGTTGATCCAGCATTCCTTCAATATCGCTAACATTCTGTGGTAAAATGGAATGCCTGTAAAATTTATCATCTATGGAACGCTGCAGCTTATCGGCAGAAGTCTCAAGATGATGGATGCGTTCCGTTTTTTCGGCAAAACTTTTTTTTTCATCGTTCAGATAGTTGGTAACCCCTTCCCTGAAAACAAGGACGCCCTGCTCCACAGTATCGATAAAACTGTCGATGTCGTAGATTACCTGTTTTACGTTTTTAAATAAAAGTGACATAGTTCCCGGTTATGGTTTGTTTTCACAAAAATAGTCAAATCCTGTTGAAAAAATCCGTTATTGCAGGGCAAACCGAAAGCGGAATTTCATGGTGTTGAGCCGTTTTAAGTGTCATCTGTCTGAACATCCGTTTATTGCGACTATTCTTGTAGAGTTGTTCAGTGAAGCAAAAACAGTGTCAGGCATAAATTGTTGTGTCTGTTTATAGGCTGTATATTATTATAAGGGGATTGAAACATCTAATTTTGCCGTGTATCAATTTTCGGAAAGAACATGACCATCAGGGAACAGGTAAAAAAGCACGATCAGTTGTCCATTGAGATTAAACTGGAGTTCCCCTTTTCCCCAAAAAAGAATACAAAATACGACAATTACTACGTGAATATATTTCTTTTTCTCCCTAATGCATTGGATATCAATAAACACAGCTATACAAAAGAAAACTTTTACAACTCATTAAAAACATATATCCGGTTTACCACCCCTCATTTTACCCTGAAACAAATCCTGAAAGGTAAAGAGTCTCCTCTTCGTAAACTCAAAAAAATAATTGATGACTATATTGTTTCTCCCAATAAGGAAAAGGAGAATGATTTTGAAACCTACACCAAACGGTTTTGCTCTGTTTTCGGCACTTCTGCCCGAAGAGCCGTAAACCGGATTCTGAGAAAGAAAGAGGTTTCCGACAGGGAAAAGGCCATATCCGAATTTACGGTACAAATAAAAAAGATACGTTCTGCATTCCGGACACTTGAGCCTTCCGTAGAAAAATCGGGCAACAAAAACCTGATGGATATTTTTCATTTTGCCGACGAATACCAGAGCATACTGCTGGAACGAAACCTGTTTGTGCTGATTACAACTTTGGAAAGCAAAAAGGTAAAATGCAGTAAAGAGCACCTGGATAAGCTAAATGATCTCGTATTGCAGGAAATGTCTTACCGCGAAAGCAAGGGTTATCCGTCGGTTGCTTATGCTCATCGCAGTAATGAGTATGTATTGCACCGCGCGGCAAGGCTTAAAAAGTTTATTGAAAGCAACCTGTTTTTAAATACCGATACCCGGAAAGACGGAGTAGTCGTTGAGCAGGTTTTGTTTGCACTGGCAGCAGGACTGGCAATGGTTTTTGCCACTTCCGTTGCTTTTGTTTCGCAAATGATTTACGGCAATTTGACGCTTCCCTTTTTCATCGCCCTGGTAATCAGCTACATGTTTAAAGACCGTATTAAAGAACTGGTCAGAATCTATTTGAACAAAAAACAACACAAATTCGTACAGGATTTCAGAACGGATATTTACGACCAGCAGTATAAAAAAATTGGTTTTCTGAAAGAGAGTTTTGGTTTTGTGAAACACAAACACCTTCCTGCTGCCATATTAGAAGCCAGAAACAGCATGCGCATAACGGAAATAACCAACCGTGCCTTGGGCGAAAAAATCATTTTACACCGCAACCGGGTTAAAATCTTCAACAAAAAGGTAAAAGCCATTAAAGATTTTGCGGGAACAACCGAAATCCTCAGACTGAACATCTCCGATTTCACAAAAAACATGGACGATCCGGAGAAAGAGGTTTTTATCAAAACCAAAAACGGGTTTAAGCGCGGATTTGCAAAACGGGTTTATAACCTGAACATGATTCTCAGTTATTCCGATGAGAAAGAGGAAAAGTTAAAGCTGTATAAACTTATGGTTAACCGCAACGGCATACAACGTATAGAAAGATATAAATATGACAACAAATAAAAATTCGGAATGAAAAAATATTTATTTTTAACACAAATTATTATTAATCACTAAAAACAAAATGAAATGAAAAAAAAGTACTTTTTTATGATTGTTTCGGCTGTTATGTTCCTCTTTTGGGGAACCATAAACAGAGCCAATGCGCAGCTCTATATCAATGAGTTTATGGCCAGCAACGATGCTGCTTTTCCGGGACCTCAGGGTGATTATCCCGACTGGATTGAGATTTACAACGCAGGAGATGAAGATGTAATGCTGGGAGGCTATTACATGGCCGACGACCTTACCGATCCCGAAGCCATGTACCGGATTCCGGACACCTATCCCGATTCGGTTACGGTTCCGGCAGGCGGATACATTTTGTTCTATGCCAACAAAGGACAAGAATCGAGCGTCTTGAACCTGAACTTTAAACTGAGTGGCGGTGGCGAACAGATCGGTTTGTGGGATCCCGACCAGAATTTCATCGACAGCCTTACCTATGGTCCCCAGATAACCGACACCTCCTACGGAAGGTTTCCCAATGGTGCCGGCGACTGGTACTTTATGAGCGACATTACCCCGGGAGCAGCCAATACAAATCCCAACCCCGGTGCAGGTGAGGTAACTCTGTATATCAACGAATTTATGGCCAGCAACGATTTTGCATTTCCGGGACCTCAGGGTGATTATCCCGACTGGATTGAGATTTACAACGCAGGAGATGAAGATGTGATGCTGGGAGGCTATTACATGGCCGATGACCTTTCCGACCCGGATGCCATGTACCGGATACCCGATACATACCCCGATTCGGTTACCGTTCCGGCCGGAGGATTCATTGTTTTTTACGCCAATAAAGGTGAAGAATCGAGTGTTCTGAACCTTAATTTCAAACTGAGCGGTGGCGGCGAGCAAATTGGTCTCTGGGATCCGGACAAAAACATACTCGACTCTCTTACTTACGGCCCCCAAATTACCGATACCTCATACGGCAGGTTCCCCGACGGTTCCGAAATCTGGTATTTTATGCCCGATTATTCGCCCGGCGAAGCCAACCGTTACACCAACGCCATTGATGAAAATCCCATGAACGTTTCGCAGGTACGCAACTTCCCCAATCCCTTCGGAAGCACTACCAATATTGAGTTTACACTGGAAAAACCGGATCATGTGACCGTTACCGTTTATTCAATAAGCGGAACAAAAGTGAAACAGTTGACCGATACCCGTTACAATGCAGGAACCCATATGATAAAATGGGATGCTTCGGATATTCCCGCAGGAAACTATTTCTACAGTATCCGTACTTCGGAAGGTAACATCGTAAAAAAAGCAACTGTTATCAAATAGGGCTTTTATATTTAACTGACAAAAAGCCGGGAAGATTTTCTTTTCCGGCTTTTTTATTTGGATACGATCGAAGATAGCCGGTTGATTGTCCGGTCTTATGTATCTTTATTACTGAAGCTGTTTAAAGTTAACGTGATGACAATGGGTATAAAATATTGAAATCCAGAAAATGAATTCCATTATTCCCCTCCTTGGAGGGGGAGGGGTGGGTTTATTAAAAAAAGATATTCATTTTTCTGGATTTCAATATTTTATAATTTATCAGATGTTTAGACTTTAAACAAGTTAACTATGATATAACATAATATCGGTTTTTCTAAACACATAAAAATAGCTTTGTTAGTTTACAAGAGATGCTGATTTTCCGGGCGGCCGGCCGGGCTTGTAGTTGCATGCCTTTAGGCATCGCAATCTGCTGTCCGCTATAGTCTTCGGTCTGCGGCTGTTTCGGCTAATACAGCGGCAGTAGCTTCCCTGTCGCTCTGCCGCTGCAAGCCTCAATCAGCCGCATCCCTCCGGGCTGCCGCTCCCATCCGTGCCGCAACTTGCCGTTCTTAATTCTAATGTCGTATGTTGGATATCTTACATCAATAAAATAATCAAACTCACCGGTTCTGTCACGTTCCGACCCGTTTGAGGCGAAGATGGCATCTCCTGTTTTTTCCTGCCAACTAACACCACCAACCCTTCACACTTCAAAGTCATCTTCAGGTTGGTCATAGGGGCAGGAATGCCGATGAATCTCCCCTCGTACTTCTTTTCTAATTAAAACGACGTAAAGGATAACATTTCGGGGATTCATCGGGTGCACCGGTCTTTTGTGCCATCCGCCTGGCACCCTCTGAATTATGGGGTGTAGTGTATGTTGGTTAGCCCTCCCCACTTATTCATTTTCAGTTCGTTCCTTAATCCTCATTTCTTAATTCTTCAATAAATCTACATTCGTTAATCGTTCAGCCTGCGGCGGACACGTAATCGGTGTTCATTATTCTTTATCTTTTCTTGTTTGCTAAGTACTAAAATTCAGGTTTTTAGGCTCTGTTTTCGATCTTTCCGGTCTTCACCCGCATGCTCCACAGCGACCGGAAAGGTCATTCCGCTCAGTGTCCTTTGAATTAACGGGTAGGTTAAACGTCGGGCAAAACCACTAAAACGTAGTACCGGAAATCAGCAACCCGAAATCCGGAACATTTAAACTTTAAACTCTTGAACCTTTGAACATATTACATCAAAAATCTAACATCCAAAGAATCCTGCCTTCAGCTTATTTATTTTTCATTTCTTGTATCAACTTATTCATTGTTTCGAGCCGTTTTTTCAAATCATCTATTGTTTTTTGCTGTTGTTCTATTTTTTGTTCCTGTTCCTGTACGGCTTTTATCAGCGGCACCACAAAAGTTCCGTATGCCAGCGAATAGGGGTCGTTTTTGCCTTGCGGCTTGTGGACGGCATCGAAATCGAATCCCGCCTCGCGGGCTGCCTTTTCCACCTCCTGGGCAATAAAACCCGTATGAACTGTTTTTTCCTGCGTGGTTCTTTCTTTGGTAAGTTCTTCTATTTTTGATTCGTCATACCCCATGTACCTGTCTAATGCCTTCAAATCCCAGGTAAAGGTTACCGGACGTAGTTTCATTATAAAACCGAGCCCGGGCACATTTTCCCTGACATTGCGTTTAAACCTGCCGTCGGAAGTGTTTTGCCATGCCGAGTGACCGCCTATCCAGTTTACATTATTATCTCCCAAACGAATCATATCATCAGCGGTAACAGCGGCACTAAACCCTATGGCCGTAGAGTTGTGATAATTTGAACCCGTGGCAAAAGCATCGCTGCCCAATGCAGTATTGTTATAACCGGTTGTGTTTTGATTAAGCGATCCGTAGCCCACGGCTGTATTTTTATATCCGAGTGAATTGACCTGTAATGCGATGTACCCCACGGCGACATTGTGGTAACCGTGGTTGTTTTGCTTCAGGGCACTAAACCCCATAGAAACATTTTCATGACCGTCAACATTCTCATATTGGGATTGCGAACCGATAGCTATGTTGTAATTACCGGTAGTATTAAGGTTAAGCGCCTGGTAACCTATGGCAATATTATCACGTCCCTGTGTATTGGAAAAGAGTGCCGCTACTCCCACTGCCACGTTTTTAAATCCGGAACTTGTATGATAAAGCGACTGGGCGCCCACGGCCGTATTTTCATAACCGTTGGAGACTTCATTTAGCGAATAATAACCTACCGCAGTATTATAATCGCCTGCAGTATCGTTGCTTAATGCGTAATAACCGATACCTGTATTGTTATTGTTCGACAGGTCGTCCTTTTGTCCGGCACCTTCACCAAAAAATACCGAATGCCCGGTACCTGTTTGCCAGATAAGGCCGTTAACATGCAACGGTGCGGCAGGGTTGGAGGTGCCTATTCCCACACTGTCGGAGGTTACATACACGCTGTTTGTGCCCTTTGTCCAGTCGTTATCGTCGCCCACTATTTTCCACGCCGTTCCGTTGTAGTAATAAAAACTCTGTAAAGTGGAATCGTAAACAAGCAGACCTGTGGCCGGCGAAGAAAGGGCCGTGCGCTGGGCTGTGGTCATACGGGGTACCAATACCCCTTTGGAGGTTGAGCTAACATCAAGCATGGCGCTGTTGTCGGCGGCAGAACCGCTGCCGTTAATGGCCACCTGGGCTACGGCGACCCGCAAAGTAAGCAAAAGTGCCGCAAATAATAATTCTCTTTTCATAACTCTTTAATTTTGAAGTTGTTTAAAGTTAACGTGATGACAATGAGTATAAAATATTGAAAACCAGAAAATGAATTCCAATATTCCCCTCCTTGGAGGGGGAGGGGTGGGTTTATTAAAAAAAGATATTCACTTTTCTGGTTTTCAATATTTTATAATTTATCAAATGTTTAGACTTTAAACAAGTTTTTTATTACTTTTTAAGGTTTTCAATCTTCCGTTGCATTTTTTGAATTGTTCTATCCTGTTGCTTTATCCTGTTTTGCAATTCGGTTATCATCCTTTGTTGCTCCTGCACCGCCTTTACCAGCGGCACTACAAATTCAGCATAGCGCAAACCGTAAAAATCATGTTCGTTTTTAGGTTTGTCAACACCCGAAAAATCGTATCCCACCGCTTCGGCGGCTTTTTCCACATCCTGTGCAAGAAAACCGGTTTGCACCATTGCCTCTTTCTTTTTCATTGATTCGATTTTAAAATCACCGGCTTTGGAAACGGAATCGGGAATATTCAGGAAATTGTTCAGTTTATCCAAATCGAGGTGGTAGGTAACCGGCTTGAGTTTGAGGATAAAATCCAGACCGGGCACATCATACCGCACATCTCTTTTAAACCGTTTGTCGCTCAGGTTGGTCCAGTTGGCATAACCGCCAATGGAGGTAACGTTATTGTCACCGATACGTACCTGATTGCTTGCGGTAATTGAAGTATTAGCCCCGAGGGCTGTGGAATTGGTATGATTATTTTGAATGAAAGCATTATAACCCAAGGCGGTATTATAACTTCCAGTATCATTATTAAATAATGTACCAATACCGTAAGCAGTATTTTTCTTCCCTGATATATTATGATATAATGCCTCATATCCCGTAGCGGTATTTTCTTCCCCTGTCGTGTTAAACCTCATTGAACTATATCCAATGCTGACATTACAATCTCCTGTTGTATTAAGTGCTAAAGAAAAGACTCCTACAGTAGTATTGTAAGCTCCTTCTGTATTATGTAATAAAGATTTTGATCCGATTGCAGTATTACCATAACCACCTGTTCCGTTGGAATAGAGTGCTTGGTAACCCACAGCGGTATTATCGGTTTCGACGGTATTGGAATAGAGTGCATTGAAACCCACAGCAGTATTTTGAGTGCCGCTTGTATTGGAGTACAAAGCTTTGGATCCTATTGCAGTATTGACGTATCCAGTATTAGTATTGTTATACAATGCCGAGTCGCCAATTGCCACCAAATTCTTGGCAGTTTGATTTGAATACAGTGCCCCGTAACCGATAGCAATATTGGAATAACCCGTTGTGTTGGAATTAAGCGCATAGCTTCCCATAGCTGTATTGTAACTTCCCGTTGTATTGGAATAAAGCGCTTTATATCCGTTGGCTGCATTGTCAATACCGGTCGAATCGCTATATAATGCCTGAAATCCGGTAGCCGTATTGCCATGTCCTGTTTCGGTTTTGTACAAAGCCTGAAATCCGGCAGCCGTATTGGAAAATCCTGTGGTATTGGAATAGAGCGCTTTGGAACCCACAGCCGTATTCCAGTTGGCATAATAGCTACTTGCACCCACGCCGTTATTAAACAGTGCAGAGTCACCCACGGCAACCAAATCGTGACGGTCGGAACTTTTGTTCAATGCAGCCGTACCAATTGCAACATTGGAATAACCTGTCATGTTGGAAACCAATGAACCGGCACCAAAACCGGCATTGTTTGTCCCGGTAGTATTTGAATTAATAGATCCGAAACCGAAAGCTGCATTGGCAATTCCGGTTGTATTTGAAGATAAGCTTGAATAACCAAATGCGGAATTATAACCACCTGATGTATTTGCTTTTCCAGATTCATACCCAACAAAAGTGTTCATATTATTATTTAAATCATCATTTTCACCGGCTCCCTCACCGAGAAATACCGAATATCCCGTTCCGGTTTGTGATATTCTGCCGTTCACGGTAAGCAGTTCACCGGGGTTGGAGGTTCCAATCCCCACTTTGTTGTCTTTTATCACCAGCACGGGAAAATTGTTGTAAATCATCTCCTGCATCTCCATTTCATTTATGGAAACATAGTTGTCGGTGGTTCCTTTGTTATCGGTAATGTTAATTCTGTAATAACGGTACTTTTTGTTATTGGTAACAGTATATTCTTTCCATTCGTTTGCACTCCAGTCTTCACCGCTGCGAGTATCCAGTGTAGTCCAGGAAGATGCATCGTCGGAAGCTTGGAAAGTCCAGTCTTTGGGTGCGGCATCATAATTGGACGATTCGTAATAAATTCTGTACTTCTCGATTAATTTTCCGTTGCCTTCACCGAAATCGTATTGAATCCAGGAAGGTAAATTTCCGTCGTTGCTCCAATAAGTAGAATTATTATCATCAAAAGCGTTTGAAGCAGGTTTTCCTGCATAACTTTCACTTGCCGAGGCGGTACCTCCCGTACATTTATCAGATGTATATGTTCCCGAAGCACTGTCGGATATCACCTGAAAAAGGGCATTTCCGGCAGTATCGCCAATGGAAATGGAGTGCAGGGAGTCGCAGTAGATTTCCCCGTTGTTGTAATTCCACCCCGAAGCGCCGAGCCCCACTTTTTTCCAGGTATTTCCCTCGTAAAAATAGAAAGTGCTGTCGGTGGTTACAAACACCATTAAACCCTGTGCCGGCGAAGAGATGGCATCGCGTTGGGCGGAGATCATGCGGGGAATCAATATCCCTTTTGTTGTGGAACTGACATCCAGCATGGCACTGTTGTCGGCGGAAGAGCCGCTGCCGTTGATTGCTACCTGAGCTATGGACAGCCGGGCAATAAAGATCATCAAAATGAAAAGTACTTTTGTTTTCATGGTTTGCAATATTTTATCATTCTGTTTGTTATATTATTCTACTCAAAATTATACCCCCTGAAAGGAGTACCTGCCCGCGGTGTGTAAACCGGGACAGGTAAAAGAAAACCAAAATCCTACCTTCGGTTTAGTTATTTCTTTTTTTCATCATTTCTCTCATTACGGCAAGTTGTTTTTTCAAATCATCTATTGTTTTTTGTTGCTGTTCAATCTTTTGCTCCTGCTCCTGCACCGCCTTTACCAGCGGCACTACAAACTCGGCATAGCGAATGGAATAAATGGAATTTTTATTTTGCGGTGGAACCACACCGCTAAAAACATATCCCGTCTCCTGTGCGGCTTTTTCCACCTCCTGGGCAAGAAATCCGGTATATTCTATACTTTCCTGCCGTTCTTTTGCTTTTCTAAAAGATTCGGATTTATCTTCCCTGACATTAAGAAAACGGTTAAGTTTATCAATATCCCAATGATAGGTTACTGGATTCAGCTTCATAATAAACGACAGTCCGGGCACATTTTGCCGTACCGATTTCTTAAATCTTTCGTCCGAGTAAGTACTCCATCCCACCTGACCGGCTATCTCCGTTATTGACGTATTACCAATGTGAATTGTATTGCTGGCTGTTACTGATGCGCCATTTCCAATTGCCGTAGTGTTATCGAGGCCTGTGCTTGAAGAAGACGGGCCCGCCCAGTTACCCAAAGCGGTATTGCTGTTTCCCGTTTTGTTGTAATATAAGGCATTGGGGCCGACAGCCGTATTGGCGTCACCGGTAGAATCGGAATAAGCTGCT
This sequence comes from Bacteroidales bacterium, assembly GCA_027022105.1. Lineage (GTDB taxonomy): Bacteria > Bacteroidota > Bacteroidia > Bacteroidales > F082 > Sulfidibacterium. Next base: position 34,875 of record JALVZH010000058.1, read on the forward strand.
TGGGTACCCATAGCAACATTATAAGAACCTTTATTTTTCAATAACGCATTTATTCCGAATGCACAATTCTGGTCCCCTGAAATATTATTCATTAAAGCACTATCCCCAATAGCTGTATTGTTTAAACCAGATAAATTGGAATATAATGCTTTATATCCAACTGCAGTATTGCAATTAGCATTCCACCAGGATCCTTCATAATTATTATATAGTGCTTTTGCTCCTACAGCAGTATTGTAATCCCCATAAGTATTATTGTATAACGCTTCTACACCTATAGCAGTATTGTAATCCCCTCCACTATTATTGAATAATGTACTAAAACCTAAGGCAGTATTTTCGATAGCACCACTATTGGAATATAATGCTTTGGTTCCTATAGCAATATTCTTTGCTGCATGCCAATTTTCATTATAAAGTGCCGAATCACCAATCGCAATATTATAATAACCTTGAGTACTCTCATGCAAAGCACCATAACCAATAGCAATATTGGAATAACCCGTTGTATTGGAATAGAGGGCATAGCTACCCATAGCTGCATTATATTTTCCCGTTGTATTGGAATAGAGGGCATAGCTACCCATAGCTGCATTATATTTTCCCGTTGTATTGGAATATAGTGCTTTATATCCGTTGGCTGTATTGTCAACACCTGCCGAATCGCTATATAATGCCTGATATCCGGTAGCCGTATTACCATGTCCTGTTTCGTTTTTATACAAAGCCTGAAATCCGGCAGCCGTATTGGAAAATCCTGTGGTATTGGAATAGAGCGCTTTGGAACCCACAGCCGTATTCCAGTTGGCATAAAAGCTGCTTGCACCCACGCCGTTATTAAAAAGCGCAGAGTCACCCACGGCAACCAAATCGTGACGGTCGGAACTTTTGTTCAATGCAGCCGTACCAATTGCAACATTGGAATAACCTGTCATGTTGGAAACCAATGAACCGGCACCAAAACCGGCATTGTTTTTTCCGGTAGTATTTGAATAAAGTGAACCGTATCCGAAAGCCGCATTGTTAAATCCGGTTGTATTTGAA
>JALVZH010000058.1:35928-40273 GCA_027022105.1 Bacteroidales bacterium
TTGAATACAAACTCGAGTAACCGAAAGCCGAATTACTATTGCCTGATGTATTCGCTTTTCCCGATTCATACCCAACAAAAGTATTCATATTGCCGGTTAAATCATCATTTTCACCGGCTCCTTCACCGAGAAATACCGAATTTCCCGTTCCTGTTTGTGATATTCTGCCGTTAACTGTAAGTCGTGCATCAGGCGAAGATGTTCCTATTCCCACACTGTCATCCGTTTCGTAAATATAATTACCGTTTACCGTCCAGCCGCCGCCGTTTACCGTTGACCCGTCGGCCCATCCTGCATTTCCAGAAGCATCGGAAACCAGGATTTTTCCGGAACCCTCATTGCCGTCGGCCAGTTTCATGGTTCCCGAAATATCCAGAGTGGCCGAAGGCGAAGAAGTACCGATTCCCACTTTGTTGTCGTTAACAAACAGGGTGGTATTGTTGCTCAGGTTTTCTTCCATCATTTCCACTTCGTTGATTTGTACATAATTGTCCGACGAACCTGCATTATCGGTAATATGTAATCTGTAATATCTGTAATGGGTTGTATTTGAAAAGGTATATTCTTTCCATTCGTTGCTACTCCAACCTTGGCCGGTTTGTGTGTCCAAAGTGGTCCATGTACTGCCGTCATTCGATGCTTCAAAGGTCCAGTCGCTTGGCGAATGGTCGTATGAAGAAGGATGTTCGTAATATATTCTGTATTTGGCTATTCTCTTATTGTTGCCTTCGCCGAAATCGTATTGAAGATAACCCGGTAAACTGTTGTCGCTTAGCCATTCCGTAGCGGTTTGGTCATCAAACGCCCTGTCGGGGGTATAGGTTTGATAATAAGAAGAAGCTGAAGCCGTGCCACCGGAACACAGGTCGCTTCCATAAGTGCCGTTATGTTTTATTGTTGCCACCTCAAACCTGCCCGAAGGTGTGGTGGTTCCCACTCCTACGCGGTAATTGGTATCGGCAACCGTAAGACTAATGCTGTCGAGATTCCAGTTAACCGTGCCGCTTTTCAAAAGTACCCAGTTAACGCCGTTGTAAAAGAAGAAATTGTTTTCATCGGTATCGAAAACCAAAAGTCCCGTAGCAGGTGAGGATATGGCGCCGCGTTGTGCCGTTGTCATCCGTGGAACAAGTACGCCTTTGGATGTTGAACTTACATCAAGCATGGCGCTGTTGTCGGCAGAAGAACCGCTGCTGTTAATGGCCACCTGGGCAACCGATACCCTGGCAACCAAAATCATCAAAATGAAAAGTACTTTTGTTTTCATGGTTTATTATGTTTTGAGGTTTTTATCTTGAACTTGTTTAAACTCCCAATATAATTATAAATGATAAAACATTGTAAACCAGAAAAATGAATATATTTTTTGATAAACCCACCCCTGCGCCCCTCCAAGGAGGGGAACAATGGAATTCATTTTCTGGTTTACAATATTTTATCATTCTGTTTGTTATATTATTCCACTTAAAATTATCTCCCCTGAAAGGGGTACCTGCCCGCGGTGTATAAACCGGGACAGGTAAAAGAAAACCAAAATCCTACCTTCGGTTTAGTTATTTCTTTTATAAAAATAGACTTTACCCTGAGAAGAATTTCCTCCTATGGTTTTATCAGCCGCCCCCACAACGGTGTAATCACCGCTAATGGATACGGAGGTACCGAAATAGTCGTTACCGGCTCCGTCGGAAGCAGTCAACCCTGCCTGTTGCGTCCATATGGTTCCGCTACGGTGAAAAATATAGGCTTTGCCCTGATCGGAATTTCCTCCTACATCCTTCTTATATGCCCCCACAATGGCATAGTCGCCGTCAATGGAAACTCTAACGCCGAAATAATCGCCGGCGGCTCCGTCGGAAGAGGTCAACCCTGCCTGTTGCGTCCAAGTGGTTCCGTTGCGGTGAAAAATATAGGCTTTGCCCTGATGGGAATTTCCTCCTACACTTTTATAATATGCTCCCACAATGGCATAGTCGCCGTCAATGGAAACACTATAGCCGAAATAATCGCCGGCTGCTCCGTCGGAAGAGATCAACTCTGCCTGTTGCGTCCAGGTGGTTCCGCTGCGGTGAAAAATATAGGCTTTGCCCTGATAGGAATTTCCTCCTACACTTTTATAATCTGCCCCCACAATGGCATAGTCGTCGTCAATGGAAACACTAACGCCGAAATAATCGTAAGCGGCTCCGTCGGAAGCAGTCAACCCTGCCTGTTGCGTCCATGTGGTTCCGCTGCGGTGAAAAATATAGGCTTTGCCCTGATGGGAATTTACTCCTACATACTTCTCATCTGCCCCCACAATGGCATAGTCGCCGTCAATGGAAACACTAATGCCGAAATAATCGCCGGCGGCTCCGTCGGAAGCAGTCAACCCTGCCTGTTGCGTCCAGGTGGTTCCGCTGCGGTGAAAAATATAGGCTTTGCCCTGATCGTTTCCTACTACATCCTTCCAATATGCCCCCACAATGGCATAGTCGCCGTTAATGGATACAGAGGAACCGAAGATATCGAAGGCGGCTCCGTCGGAAGCAGTCAACCCTGCCTGTTGCGTCCATGTGGTTCCGCTGCGGTGAAAAATATAGGCTTTGCCCTGCCAGGAATTTCCTCCTACACTCTTAGTATCTGCCCCTACAATGGCATAGTCGCCGTCAATGGAAACACTATTGCCGAAACTATCGCCACCGGCTCCGTCGGAAGAAATAATACCTTCTGTTTCCTTTGCCGTATTGTCGCCCCACCCGCCGTTGGATTTTGATAAGGAAACCCATCCGGTTCCGTTATATCCCTCAAAATCCTGGGTAGTGCTGTTCCAGCGGATAGTACCGGTATTTGTTCCCGATGAGTTACCCAGTTGAACACCTCCGTTAACAGTAAGTCTTTCTGAAATCGAGGATGTACCTATTCCCACACTGTCATCCGTTTCGTAAATATAATTACCGTTTACCGTCCAGCCGCCGCCGTTTACCGTTGTTCCGTCGGCCCATCCTGCATTTCCCGAAGCATCGGAGACCAGGATTTTTCCGGAACCCTCATTGCCGTCGGCCAGTTTCATGGTTCCCGAAATATCCAGAGTGGCAGAAGGCGAAGAAGTACCAATTCCCACTTTGTTGTCGTTAACAAACAGGGTGGTATTGTTGCTCAGGTTTTCTTCCATCATCTCCGTTTCGTTGATTTGTACATAATTGTCCGACGAACCTGTATTATCGGTAATATATATTCTGTAATATCTGTATTGGGTTGTATTTGAAAAGGTATATTCTTTCCAACCGTTGCCGCTCCAACCTTGTCCGGTTTGTGTGTCCAAGGTTGTCCAGGTACTGCCGTCATTCGACGCTTCAAACGTCCAGTCGTTTGGCGAATGGTCGTATGAAGAAGGATGTTCGTAATATATTCTGTATTTGGCAATTCTTTTATTATTGCCTTCGCCGAAATCGTATTGCAGATAACCCGGTAAACTGTTGTCGCTTAACCATTCCGTAGTGGTTTGGTCGTCAAAAGCCCTGTCGGGGGTATAGGTTTGATAATAAGAAGAGGCCGAAGCCGTACCGCCGGAACAAAGGTCGCTTCCGTAAGTACCGTTATGTTTTATTGTTGCCACTTCAAACCTGCCCGAAGGTGTGGTGGTTCCCACTCCTACGCGGTAATTGGTATCGGCAACCGTAAGGTTAATACTATCAAGGTTCCAGTTAACAATACCGCTTTTCAAAAGTACCCAGTTTATGCCGTTGTAAAAGAAAAAATTGTTTTCATCGGTATCGAAAACCAAAAGTCCCGTAGCCGGCGAAGAGATGGCATCGCGTTGGGCGGAGGTCATGCGGGGGATTAACAATCCTTTATTACTGCTTTTTACATCAAGCATGGCAGAAGTATTGGCGCTGCTTCCGTCGGTATTTACCGCTACCTGCGAAAATGTTAATTGTGTAAAAAGAGTCAGCAGAAGTATTAGTGTCTTTTTCATGGTTTAAGTTTATTTGTGTTTAATTCATATTTGTATCATTACCTTAACTTTACACGATATTATTAATTCCATAGCGTAATTTTTGTTAAACCGGTTCGTTGATAATCTCTCCGTTTTGCTTCATTTTGTTCTCTCTGTCTCCGTTTTTGTTGAAAGGACCGGCTTTGTCAATTTTAATTTTTACAACTTTATTTTCTTTTCCGTCATAAATCATAACCGTATAATATCCCGGATCCAGTGTAAGTTTCAGCGATTCAAAATCGGTGTTTTCAAGTTGATACAAAGCAACACGCCATCCTTCCCTGTTAAAAATACTGACCGTTCCTTTTTTAATGATTTCCTCAGGATGGATAATCAAAACATTATTTAGATTAAAAACAATCATAACTT
>JALVZH010000059.1 GCA_027022105.1 Bacteroidales bacterium
GTTTTTATGGCCGCCGTGGTGTTGATGTAAGATACCACAATATGATCCGGATATTTGTTTTTGAACGCAACAAAATCGTCGTACGGACAAGAATCGGCCAGCGAACATCCCGCTTCCATATCAGGAATCAATACTTTGGTATCGGGATTCAGAATTTTTGCCGTTTCGGCCATAAAATGCACACCGGCAAATAAAATAATGCCGGCATCGGTTTCGGAAGCTCTTTGCGAAAGCCCCAGACTGTCGCCAACATAATCGGCAATATCCTGAATTTCATCTATTTGATAATAATGCGCCAGGATAACAGCATTTTTTTCTTTTTTCAGTTTTAATATTTCATCGCGGTAGTTCATCGCCCTGTTTTTTTCAATTATTTTTGTTTAGCTAAGTAACGACTTTTTGACCAAACTTTTTCAACAAACGCACCTTTTATTTTATATATTTCATTATCATAATTATTAATTTTTTTTAAAAAAAATGATGTTAATAATATTAGGCTGTTCATAAGTCTGATAAATTTCCGGCCATATCCTTGACTTTGCATTTTTCAACGAATTACCAACATTTTATACAATGAATTATTATGATTATAAAATTGATATTCAATACTTTTTCATAATTATAAACAGTATGTTCATAACCTTTTGTTTGAAAAATAATATTGTGGATTTTTACAAAAATGTTGTTGAAAACAGGTCGGTTTTTTTTGATAAAACAGCATTAATGAACAACGAAAAAATTGAAGCTGTCCGGCTGTTGATAAATTCAAAGTTAGCAAGGTTCAACACACATAAATCAACATCAATTTAACAACTGTTGTGTGGAAAACTCATATTAAATTTAGTATCAGAAGATAAAGCTGATTGATAAAATTTTTGGCACGATTAAAACAAGTTCGTAATAAAGCATTTAATACAGCGGTGTTTTTTTGTGTAGTTTTGTAAAACGAAATTTTATTAACAATGAGCGAAGGTAAGAATATCATACCCATTGCCTCGGACCACGGTGGTTTTTTGATGAAACAGTTTCTGATAAAGAAATTGGAAGAGAGCGGTTATACGGTAAAAGATTTCGGAACTTATTCCGAAGAGAGTGTTGATTATCCCGATTTTATTCATCCGTTGGCAAAAGCGGTAAACGACGGGGTTTACGAGCGGGGAATTATTATGTGCGGAAGCGGTAACGGGGCGCAAATTACGGCCAATAAATATTTGCATGTCAGGGCGGGATTGTGCTGGAACCGTGAGCAGGCAAAGCTTACCCGGCAACACAACGATGCCAATATTATTTCGCTTCCAGGCAGGTTTGTTCCTTTTGACGAAGCATGGGAGATGGTGAAAATTTTTCTGAATACACCTTTCGAAGGTGGACGGCATGTCCGCAGGGTTGAGAAAATTTCAAAATTGCTTTGATAAAATTGTTTAAATAACGTAATGATTAACATAATTGAAAAACGAAATATGAATGTCTTTTTTAATAAACCCACCCCTACACCCCTCCAAGGAGGGGAACAATGGAATTCATATTTCGTTTTCCAATACATTAAAAAAGGTTTGCAGTGAAGATGTCCGTTGAACATAAAATGTTTTTAAAAAAAGCCGAAAAAACAGCTTTTGACAAAGAACACCGGAAAAAGATAAAATTCAATATTTCTAAGTACGATAATGCCGTAGCAAAAGGACAAAAAATTTATAAAAACTTGGAGCTGGCCCGGCAACGTGCCGGATATACCAAATATAAGGTTATCAACGGTTTGGAAAAGTACCTTATTGAGTTTGAAGATAATTTTACAAACAACGGCGGAAAGGTTATCTGGGCTCAGGATGCTGCGGAGGCAATACAAGCTATATTGAATATTGCCGTAAAACAAAAGGTAAAAAAGGTGGTAAAATCAAAATCGATGACCACCGAAGAAATAGAGTTGAATACTGCACTGGAAAAAAAAGGGATTGAATCGCTGGAAACCGATTTGGGTGAATTTATTGTACAGCAGGCAGGTCAGCGACCTTATCATATTGTAACGCCGGCCATGCACATGTCGAAATACGATATTGCTGGATTGTACCACGAGAAATTTAACACCGACGAAAAGATGACGCCCGAAGAGCTTACTCTTTATACACGGCAATTGCTTCGGAAAAAATTTACTGAAGCCGATATGGGTGTCACGGGTGCAAATTTTCTCATTGCCGATACTGGTGCCATTGCTTTGACCGAAAATGAAGGAAACGGAATGCTTTCCATGTCGTATCCCAAAGTTCACATTGCCATTGCCGGAATAGAAAAGATAATCCCTTCGCTGGAAGACCTCGATTTGTTTTGGCCGCTTTTGGCCACCCACGGAACCGGTCAGCACATGACGGTGTATAATTCCATAATCAGCGGACCGAGGAAAAGTAATGAAAAAGACGGCCCTGATGAGATGTATGTAATATTACTGGATAACGGAAGGAGCAAACTGCTGAAAAAAGAGCGTCAGCGCAGGGCGCTTTCCTGTATCCGTTGCGGTGCCTGCCTGAACGCCTGTCCGGTTTACAAAAACATTGGCGGACATACCTATAATACAACATACAGCGGGCCCATCGGTTCCATTATTACACCTTACATGAAGGATTTTAAGGAGTTTAAACACCTCAGTTTTGCCTGTACCATTTGCGGTGCCTGTACCGAGGTTTGCCCGGTTAAAATTCCGCTGCACGAACTGCTGCTGCTTACCCGCGACGACAGTGTAAGACGTGGTTTTTATACCTTTTTCGACAAAGCTACCGTAAAAGGTTCTTCAATGGTATTGAAATCCAGAAAGATGCTGGATATGACCGGAGGTAATTTTAAAAATAAAATAGTGGGTCTTGCAGCCAAAAAGGCATGGGGCCCCCGCCGTGAGCTTCCCAAATTTGCCGAAAAATCGTTTAGTCAACAGTGGAAGGAGAAGAATAAGTAAAACAATAATAATGAGGAAAATTCAGAAAAGGCCAAAAGTACATTTTAGTTATTATAATGACTTTTGGTCATAACTTTTGGTCATTATAATATTTCTGATTATATTTGCATAAAAAAAGAAATGTATCCCAGAACACTTGAAAAGACTATAAAAGAGAGCATAGGAACCGGAAAAGCAATAATTATTGTCGGGGCACGGCAGGTTGGAAAAACCACATTAATAAAGAAAATACTTGCAGGAGAAGACTATTTATTTCTTGATGCCGACGACCCATCCATACGTCAATTACTAAAAAATCCCAACACCGAAGAAATACGCACGATTCTCGGAGAAAACAAAATAGTTTTTGTTGATGAAGCGCAAAGGATAGAGGGTATCGGATTAACCCTGAAAATCATAACCGATCAGTTTAAAGAAGTTCAATTGTTTGTATCGGGTTCATCATCATTCGATTTGGGAAACAGATTAAACGAACCCTTAACCGGCCGCAAATGGGAATATGAAATGTTCCCTATATCGTGGGAGGAATTTGAACAAAAAGAGGGTTTTGTAAAATCGGAACAACAGTTGGAAAACAGATTGTTGTTCGGATTTTATCCCGAAGTTTTAAACAATAAAGGAAAAGAAAAGAGAACGTTAAAAAATCTGGTAAGCAGTTATTTATACCGTGATATTTTGGCTTTTTCCGAAATCAGGAAACCCGAGATACTGGACAATCTTTTGTTGGCGCTTGCATTGCAGGTTGGCAGTGAAGTAAATTACAACGAACTTGCAAATACCCTCGAAGTAAATAAAATCACAATTCAAAAGTATATTGATATTCTTGAAAAAGGATACATTATTTTCAGATTAAACAGTTTCAGCCGGAATTTGAGAAACGAGATAAAGAGAAACCGGAAGATTTATTTTTACGACAACGGAATAAGAAATATGATAATAGGAAACTTTAACTCGTTGAAAATGAGAACGGATGTAGGTGCACTTTGGGAAAATTTTCTTGTTTCGGAAAGAAAAAAACAAAATATCTACAAGGAGACATTTGCAAGAATGTACTTTTGGAGAACCAAACAACAACAGGAAATAGATTTTGTGGAAGAAAAAGACGGAAAAATTTACGGATTTGAATTTAAATGGAAAACAAAAACAAGGGTTAAATTACCGGAAACTTTTACAAAAACATATAATGCCGAAACAAAAATAATAGACAGAAATAATTTCAGGGAGTTTATAGTAATATGAACTTAATTAATAATCCGTTAAATTCGCATAATTCGATGACTCTTTTTTCATCGAATTACGCGGATTATACGAATTTAACATAAATCGGAATTTGATCATTAGATTTACATAACGCTAAAATTAAATAAGTTATA
>JALVZH010000060.1 GCA_027022105.1 Bacteroidales bacterium
GTTTACCGATTTAGAACGGTTGAAAAACATTGTTAATAACCCCGGGCGTCAGGTGGTATTTATCTTTGCCGGAAAGGCACATCCGGCCGACAAAGCCGGTCAGGATTTGATAAAGCGGATAATCGAAATATCGAAGATGCCCGATTTCGTCGGCAAAGTGCTCTTTATCGAAAATTACGATATGGTAATCGGCCGTATGCTTACCGGCGGGGTGGATATTTGGCTGAACACCCCTACCCGACCGTTGGAAGCTTCGGGAACCAGCGGCGAAAAGGCGGTGATGAACGGGGTGGTGAACTTCAGCGTGCTGGACGGCTGGTGGGCCGAAGGCTACAAACCGGGTGCCGGCTGGGCCATCGACGAAACAAGAACATATGAAAACCAGCAGTTTCAGGATGAACTGGATGCCGCTATTATCTATAAAACCCTTGAAGAGGAGATTGTCCCCACCTATTTTGAAAAAGATGATGACGGGGTTTCCAAAAAATGGGTTTCGCACATAAAGAAGACCATTGCCGAAATAGCACCTGACTTTACCATGCACCGGATGCTTATGGATTATTACAAGCAATATTACACATCATTGCTGGAAAACTCGGAACGTTTTTCAAACGATAATTTTAAAAATGCAAAGGAACTGGCATTGTGGAAAGAGAAGGTGAAAAAAGCGTGGGATGCCATATCCGTCGAGTCGTTGATTATTCCCGACCCGGATAAAGAAGCCATTCCTTTCGGAAAGAATTTTACTTCGGAAATTCACCTCAATATTCCGGGATTAAACCCCGAAGACATTGGTGTTGAAATATTGATGGGCAACCGCATTAACGGCGACATTGAAAAAATAACCTTTAAAAAGGAGTTGTCGCTGCTGGCTTCGGAAGAAGGAAAAGCAAAATATTTATGCTCTTTCCCCCTGACCCATGCCGGAGTGTATGATTATTCGTTCCGCATTTTCCCGAAACACCCGCTGCTGAAATACCGCATGGATTTTCCGTTGGTAAAGTGGATTTAGAAGCTCATCCGGTATAAATCTGTCCTTTCAGGTCGCCGGCGGGTTTTGCGGGCGGAGTCCTGAAAGATCGATTGGATGAGAGGACAAGGGGACGGGCGAAAGGATAAATGGACGAGGGAACGAGGGGTGAATGTGAAATGGAGAAATAGAGAAAGGGAGAAATGGAGAAAGTCCTTTCAGGTCGTCACCGGGCTTCGCGGATGGAGTGCTGAAAGGTCGAAAACGGAGAAACCAAAACCTGCCGGCGAAGACTACAAGCGGACGGCAGATTGTGATGCCTGAAGGCATGCAACTATAGACCCGACCACCCTGAAAAGTATCGAAACATTAAATAGTCAAAATAGCTTCTGTAAAATAATAAATTGCAAAAACCTGTTATATTTGCATGTCACTAAAAAATTAAAACCATGGGCTTAGGTTATCGTATTTCAAGGGCGGTTATATTGTTTGTTCCTGCTGCTGTTGCAATATTCGGCGGTATTGCAATGGAAGGGCTTTCCCTTGTTTTTGCAGGAACATTGTTAACCGGTGCGTTTTTAACGCTTATTTACCTTTTCATCCATTTTGATCAGTACATTAATCCAAAAATTATTATGGAGTTTCTGACGGATGCTTTTATCGGGGTGGTACTCATTACTTATCCGTCGCCAAACATCGATTTTTATGATCGGTATTTTCTTGTTTTGTTCTCCATTTGGTTTTTCATAAACGGGGTTTTTATGGTTACTTCCGGCATTATGGATAAGGGGAATAAACCCTGGTTTTGGATTTATGTACTGGTGGGATTTATGTTTATAACCTTAGGTTTTGTTTTGATAAATTATAATCCCGATTATATCGGTTCGCTGCATTGGCTTGTGGCGTTTATGCTGATTATTTATGCAGCGGTCGAACTCTATCTTTTGCTTCGCAGAAAGGTGGATTACTTTCCGTTTAGAGAAAATGAGATGTAGATGCCATCAATTAAATTACAGAAAACATTTGCTGCTCCGGCATCTGTTGTTTTTGAAGCACTTACCTTGCAGAAAAACCTCGAGCAATGGTTTGCTACCGAGGTAATTGCATTTCCCAAAGAGGGTACTTATGCCGCGTTTGCTTACGGCTTTGACCTTAATTTCAAGGTGTATTTGTTAAAACTGGAACAGAACAAAAAAGTGGTTTGGGAGTTTGTTGACGGGGGCGTGGAGTGGGATGATTCGCTGATTTCCTTTGAATTACACGAACAAAACGGCAAAACCAAATTGTTTTTTGAACACCGGCGGCTGAAACCAAACGACAAGTGGGAAAAATGGAAAAACAGCTGGCGGCAGGCTTTTGACAAACTGAAGGCTATTGTTGAAAAGAAAGCATAATCCCCTAAGATGACCTGGGAAATTATTATCTTCTTTATTGTAAGTGTACTGCTTAGCATGGTGGGTGTTGGCGGAGGAATTTTTTATGTACCTCTGTTGCTGTTTCTTGGATACGATTTTGCGGAAGCTGCTACCATAAGTCTGTTTTTAATAACCATTACCGGATTTTCGGCTTTTTTGCGTTACCGGAAAGCGGGAATGGTGGACTGGAAACTGGCACTGGTTATGGAGACATTTACCGATATCGGTGCTTTTACGGGCGGAGCTACCGCACTGCACTATCATCCTGCTTTTTTAAAAGCGCTGCTGGGAATTTTGCTTCTGGTGGCTGCCCGGTTTACCATGAAACCCGTAAGCGATGTAAAACCGGACGTTTCGTTACAAAAAGGATTCGGTTATTGGACCAGAAGTTTCGGAGATTATACCTATTCGATAAACCTTTTTCTTGTTATTCCTTTGACCTTTGTTATCGGCTATCTGGCGGGATTGCTGGGTATTGCGGGTGGTGTGTTTAAAATACCCGTGATGATTTTGTGTTTTGGTGTGCCTGTGAAAATTGCCGTGGCTACTTCGGCACTTATGGTGAGCCTTACGGGATTGCTGGGGTTGGGGGGCCATCTGCTGCATACAGGTATTGATTGGGGTTTTGCAATAATTCTCGGAGTTACGGTATTTGCCGGCGGTCAAATCGGTTCCCGCATTTCGTTAAAACTTCCCGAGAAAAAGGTAAAACGGGTGCTGGCAATTATTCTTGTGGTTATTGCATTGTATATGATTGTTCATGCTCTGTTAAAGTAACTATTCCGGTACAATAATCCTGACCGCTTTGTGTAGTATTTCAAACACCAGCGGCGAATGTCCCAGTGATTCGCCGTCGGTTTCCAGATATAAAGCGCTGTGGGGTTTTGAGGTTATGGTGAATTTTTTTCCGCGGTACTGACTTACTTCGGGAAGTTTGGTAAAACTGCCGTCGAAAAGGTTTTTGATATTCCGTATTACCCTGAATTTGGTGGTTTTTCCGATTACCGTTACATCGAAAAGACCGTCGTCGGGAATGGCATCGGGCAGTTGCATCATTCCGCCGCCGTTGTATTTGCAAATACCGATACTCATGCTGAAAACCTTGCCTTCGAAAACTTTTCCCGTTTCGTTTTCAATAATCAGATAGGTGTTTTGATACTGGAAAAGTCCGGCTATCAGGTTAAGAACATACGAAAGGGCGCCTCCGCCGGCACCTTTTTCTTTCATCAGGTTGGTTTTTTTCACCACCAGCGCATCGTATCCCATTCCGGCAATGTTTACAAAATACCTGTAATTCTTTTGCGAATCGTATTTGTAATGTACTTTCCCCACATCTTGCAGAAAAGTTTTTCCCGATAAAATAACGGCAATCTGTTCTTCGTATTTTTCGGGCAGATTGTACATTCGCCCCCAGTCGTTTCCCGTACCTACGGTGATAAGTCCCAAAGTGATTTGGGTTGATAAATATTTTGTTTGGGAAAATATACCGTTTACCACTTCATTAAACGTTCCGTCGCCGCCAACGGCTATAATGTTGGTGTAATCCTCTTCCGTAATAAATTTTTTAACCAATGCAGGGGCGTGGTTGATGTATTCGGTAAATACAGCATGGAATGAAATGTTGTTTTCCGTAAGTATTTTTCTTATTCCCGGCCAGTCTTTTTCCGCTTTTTTACTTCCTGCATGCGGGTTTACCACCACAAGCCATTTCTTGTCTCTCTGTTCCTCTTTCACTTTCCGGTTTTTTGTAATTGATGCAAATATTCATATTTTAACCGTGTGGCCCGTGCATTGTACAGGGATATTTTAAAACCTGTACGGCCATGCAAGACACCCTTTTTAAAGAAATAATCTCTTATAAAGCGGAATGCAGGGTTTACCGTTCTTTTGAAAAACGATGATTTAATAC
>JALVZH010000061.1 GCA_027022105.1 Bacteroidales bacterium
TTTTCTTGTAAATCATTTGAACGGCCGGATTTCATGTTTTTCAAGTCGTCGGTTTCAATCGTTTGGTAAGGAATGGTTACGGTAAACAATGAGCCTTTTCCTTTCTCCGATTCCAAAGAAACAGTACCGCCAAGCAATTCCACGTTTTCTTTTACAATAGACAGTCCGAGGCCCAAGCCTCCCGTAATTCTTGATAAATCTTTTTCTTCCTGAGAGAAACGTTTAAATATCATTTCCCGGTTTTCTTTCTTAATTCCTATACCGGTGTCTTTTACATAAAATATTAACTTTCCGTCAGATAGATGATAACCAAATTCAACATAACCTTCATTGGTGTATTTGATGGCATTTTCGAGAAGATTGGAGAGAATTTTATTTAATTTAAAAACATCTGTTATTACAGTACTCTCTTTATCGGAAAGTTCCTTTTTTAAGTGTAAACGTAAATTTTTCTTTTTTGCTTCGATGTCGAAATAAAAATAGTGCTCAAGAAACAACTCGTTCAGGCAGACTTTTTCGTTTTTTACGGGCACCTGTTTGGTTGCCAGTTGCGATATTTCAAGGATGTCTTCAATAATATGAAGCAGTTGCCTGCTGCTGTTTTGTATTATGCTGATAAATTTTTTCCGTTCGTTTTCATTTGCATTTGGCAATAATTCGGAGAACCCCAAAATAGCATTCATGGGGGTTCGTATTTCGTGCGACATATTTTGCAGGAATTCCGTTTTCAGCCGGTCGCTCTCCAGTGCTTTTTCTCTTGCTATGGTCAGCTCCCTGTTTTTTTGCTCCAGTATCTTATTTGCCTCAATCAATTCCTGCTTTTGCCTATTGTTTTCTTCTTCGAGACGGTAAATACGCAGTGCATCTTCGCTGGCTTTTTGCAACCGCTCCTTATCCCACGGTTTTTGGATATACTGAAAAATATGCGCCTGGTTAATGGCATCTCTGATGGCATCCATATCCGAAAAACCTGTAACAAGTATTCTGTTGGGTTCGGGATGTTTTTCCATAGAGTATTTAAGGAAGTCCACTCCGCTCATTCCGGGCATACGCTGGTCGCTTAGTATAAGGTCTATCTTTACTTCGTCAAGGATTTTCATTCCCTCACTTGCCGATATGGCCGTATAAACATTGTATTCTCTCCGGAAAGTATCTCTGAAAATCCTCAGGTTGCTTTCCTCGTCGTCAACATACAGTATGGCATATTTTTTCATAGTAATTTTATTTGATTGGTAAAGTGACAATTATTTCAGTTCCTTTGCCCGGCTCTGAGACAATTTCTATTTTTCCTTTATGTTCCTGAATGATACCGTATGCAATTGACATGCCGAGGCCGGTTCCTTTGCCCACATCTTTGGTGGTGTAAAACGGGTCGAAAATTTTCTGTTTCGTCTCCTCGTCCATTCCGCAGCCGGTGTCTTTCACCGATATTTTAATATTATCACCTTCCCGTGAAGTGGTAATCCAAATCTTCCCTTCCCCTTCGATGGCATCAATGGCATTGGAAATAATGTTAAGAAAAACCTGGTTGATTTTACCCGGATGACAATTAATTTTGGGAAGACCGGGAGCATAATTCTTAAATATTTCAATTCTCCTTTTGTATTTGTTTTTTAACAAAAGCAGGGATGTATCAAGGCTTTCGTGTACATTAAAAAGCTGCTTTTTTGCGGCGTCCATCCTCGAAAAACTCCGCAGGCTCCTGACAATTTCGGCGGTACGGTCGGCACCCAGTTTAATGTCGGAGATAATTTGCGGAATGGCTTCAAAAGCTTCGTCAAAGTTGTACTCTGCTTTTAATTGTTCTATCTTCTTCAGCTTTTCTTTCAGGTTATCATCTTCGGGATTTATTTTCCCAATTTCCCTGACAACCGGTTCAATATCCTCAAAATCGCGAAGCAGACTGTTTATCCCGGCATAAACAAAATTAATGGGGTTGTTTATTTCGTGGGCGATGCCTGCCGAGAGCATACCGAGCGAGGCCATTTTTTCGGACTGCACCAACTGCTGCCGGGTCTGCAGCAGGTTTTCAAGCGTTGCAGCCAGCTCTTCGTTGTTTGCCATCAACTCTTCATTCATCGTATCAATCTCTTTTTTCTGTTTAAGCAGCAGGGTATTGTCTTTTTTCTTTTGACTGTAAAAATAAAAAAAGGTTGCAGCCAGAACAATCATTAACACAAAAGCCACAATAAATAAATCGCGTTGAATTTGCCGGCGTTTTTTCTCGGCTTCCATACGGGCTATCTCGGCTTTACTTTTTTCCAGTTCTACCTGTTGAAGTTTTATCTGATGTTTCTGTTTTTCGGATTGAAAACGGGCTTCGGCTTCGGCAAGGGCGTTGGCCTTTTCAAAGTTAAATATACTGTCATGAATCTGAAACCATTTTTCTTTGTAATACAGGGCTTTTTTGTAGTTTCCTATCCCTTTATAGCTTTCCGAAATATGGTCGTAAGCTATTTTCTGTGAGTTTAATTCGCCTGTTTTCAGTGCTAACTTCAGCGCCCGAAATTCATATTTAAGCGCTTTATTATATTGGCCGGTTCGATTGAGCAGATCGCCGATGTCCAAAAGGGTAAAAATAATTCCACGCTTAAAGCCTGTCTCCTTGTTTAGTTTTAAGGCTTTTTTAAAATATTCAAATCCTTTTGAATAGTTCTTTTGTTTCACATAAATTTCACCGATATCACCGTAGATTCTTGCAATACCGTTTTTATCGCCAATTTTTTTATAAAGTTCCAACGATTTCAAATCATATTCGAGGGCTTTACCGGCTTTACCGAGGTCGTTATAAAAATCTCCGATATTTCCAAGCAGTATGGCCATGCCTGTGGTATCGCCGATTTCCGTTTTCAGCTTTAAAGATTTTTGGTAATATTCAAGTGTTTTGTCATAGTTTTTTTGATAATAATAGATGATTCCTATGTTATTAATGCATGAGGAATATCCTTTTTTATCACCCGTTTCTTCATATAATTTCATTGCGGCCAGTTCGTATTCCAATGCTTTATCGTAAATACTGCGTTTTATATAAATATTGCCGTAAATCAAGTACAGTTTGGCAATCTTTTGTTTGTCCCCTATCTTTTTGCTAATTTCAAGAGCTTTATCAAAATAGTATAAAGCGGAATCGTAATCGCTATGAGAATAAAATGCAAACCCTATTTCTTTTAAACTCTGTGCAACATAATTATCCATACCGAAATTTTCAGCAATTTTCAGCGCACGCTTGTAATAATTAAGTGCCGTGTCATGTTTTATGTATTTATTCCTTGCACCTACCTCAAGGTATTTTTTTATCAGATTGCTGTCGGGATTTGCAGTATCAGTTGTCTGACCCGTAGTATCGGAGGCAGACCGGTTCCGGGCAAGAGCATCAAAATTATTAAATCCACACAATAAGAGGGTTACAATAATTATCAGGATAGATCTTTGTGTTCTCATAACATAGATTTTTTTTAGTACTGACTCTTTATAAAAGTTACGCTCTTGTTATTTTTGCCGGCAATGTGATAATTATTTCCGTTCCTTTACCGGGTTCGGAAATGATTTCTATTTTTCCTTTATGTTCCTGAATAATGTCGTAGGTAATAGACATGCCGAGGCCGGTTCCTTTGCCCGCATCTTTGGTGGTATAAAACGGGTCGAAAATTTTTTGTTTTGTCTCCTCACTCATTCCGCAGCCGGTGTCTTTTACCGATATTTTGATGTTTTCACCTTCCCGCGAGGTAGTAATCCAAATTTTTCCTTTGCCGTCTATGGCATCAATGGCATTGGAAAGTATATTGAGGAATACCTGATTAATTTTACCCGGATGGCAATTGATTTTCGGAATATCAGGGGCATAATTTTTAATGATTTCGATATCGTTTTTATATTTGTTTCTCAACAGAAGCAAAGACGAATCGAGTCCTTCGTGAATATCAAAAGGTTGTATCTCGCCATTATCCATTCTTGAGAAGTTTCGCAGGGTTCTTACTATTTCGGCTGTTCTGTTGGCACCCAGTTTAATATCTGAGATAATTTGCGGAATGGCTTCAAAAGCTTCGTCAAAGTTGTACTTTGCTTTTAATTGTTCTATCTTTTTCAGTTTTTCTTTCAGGTTATCATCTTCGGGATTTAGTTTACCAATTTCTTTAACAACCGGTTCAATATCTTCAAAATCAAGAAGCAAACCGTTTATCCCTGCATAAACAAAATTAATGGGGTTGTTTATTTCGTGGGCGATGCCTGCCGAGAGCATACCGAGCGAGGCCATTTTTTTGCTTTGTTGGCGTTGGTGCGGGATCTGTCGCAG
>JALVZH010000062.1 GCA_027022105.1 Bacteroidales bacterium
CCTGCATATTGACGTACTTGCCAAATGTCCAAACACCGGATTTTGCTTTCGATGGCATGAGTCCTACCAACATGCGCAAGGCAGGTGCGCGCAGGTTTTTAGGGTCGTTCTTTTTCATGCTACCGGTACGAAAAAGTACACTAATTCGTTAAATTCGCGAAATCCGATGATTTTTTTGTCATCGAATTAAACGGATTAACCGGATTTAATCTCACCTGTGGCGAGATTAAATTCATGTTACACAATATGAATTGGAATTTGTGTATTTTTTTTTGTAAAGTACTAATTGAAGTTGTTTAAAGTTAATATGGTGAAAATGAATATAAAATATTGGAAACCGGAAAATGAATTCCGTTGTTCCCCTCCTTGGAGGGGTGCAGGGGTGGGTCTGTTAAAAAATATATTCACTTTTCTGGTTTCCAATATTTTATATTACACCTGTTTAATTAGACTTTAAACAAATTCATAATGAAACAACCTCAAACAGGTTCAATATGAAAAAAGTAAAAAAAACATTAAAACTGCTATTACTGCTTCTCATCTTTTCCGGTGCCAGGATTTCTTTTGCGCAACCGGCTTCCGAAATACTGAAAGAGGTGATGGCAAGGTACCATACCATAAAAACACAATCGGCTGCTTTTACCCAGATCAAGCACATCTCTTTTCTGGAAGACTCGCTGGTTTCCGAAGGTGAGTTTTACTTTAAGGAACCGGACAAAATGGTTTGGAAATACACTACACCGTTTTTCTATTCAGTTATCATAAACGGCGATTCCGTGAGTATTGTTGATGATAAAAAAGTCAAAAGCTTTGATGCTGCTGAAAACCTGCTGTTTGCACAGATAAAGCGGGTTATTTTCAATATGGTGAGCGGAAAAATCCTTAACGATACAACCTACCTGATTAAACCGGTTGACCGGGGTTCTTATCTCGAAGTGCAGTTCACCCCCAATGATGAAACCATGCGGAAATACCTCAAACGAATCGACCTCTGGTTCGACAAAAAAGAGAAGGAGGTGGTAAAAATCAAAATGAACGAAAGCAGTGGCGATGAAACCGTAATCTTTTTCGAAAACAGAAAAACCAATACCCCTTTATCCGATGACCTGTTCCGTCCGTAAAATATTGATGGCTGCCGTTTTTCTTATCGCCGGTGTAAATCAGTCGGTTGCACAGCATTCGTTAATGCAGTTGTCCGTACGGTTTCCCGGAAATGAGGTGGACGGAATGCTTATGATAAAAGACCTTGATTCCGCTTTCAGATACATTGTTATGGCCAAAACCGGACTTAAAATTACAGATGTTACCATAACAAAACGAAGTTTTAATTATTCCTACCGCTACCTGCTTCCCGATTTGGACAAAAGAAGAATCAAACAGCTTCTGGCGGGCTCTTTTTACCTCTTCGGTTATCCCGAACCGGACACCCCCCGTAAGAGACGGAAAGTAAAAGTAAAAAGTAAATCGGGAGAAAAAATAGTGTTTGTTTATGATGACGGCAAACTGCAAAAAAAACGGGGATTTGGCCTGTTCAATGTCCGCGTGCGGGTTTTTTACCGGAAAGAGGAAATAGTAATAAAGCAGTTTCCGGTTGAGGTGAGGATTTGGAGGTGACGGGGGGTGTGTATATTTTATCCTCTACCCAATTAACTTATCAATTTCCGAAACGGTAACAACTTCATAACCGGATACATCATAATTTTGCGCAAAACTTTCCGGAATTTTTGTTTTCCTCTTTTTGCTTAACTTAAACTCATATGCCTGAATTTTACCGGCAAAAACACAAATTTACCCCGAAATTTGCAAATAAAATTACAAATTCAGGCCTAAATTTGCAGATAAAACAGCAATATTCAGCCTGAAACGGTTTGTCATATCTTTATATATGACGGCAATATAATGAATATCAACAATATCCTGTTCGAACATCCCCAATCACCAAATCATCTTTGCCACATAATACATATTACATCAAAAATAAAACATCCAAATCCAATCACTCTATATTTGCAGTTTCCAATGAAAATAACGTACAAGATAACAATCGGAGATTCATCGGGCACTCCGGCCCTGTTCCCAACCTGTCAGCGCCCTCTGAATTACAGGGAGAAGGTGAACGTTTGATAAACCCGTCCCGATATCCCAATACTCCAACACCTCATTACTCCAATCAACTGATACATCAAACATCAAAAATAATACATCCAAAATATCACATCCAAAATAATACATCCAAAATATCACACGTGTCTGCCTCCGGCTGATCCAAATTCCCTACTTTTGCCCTGATGATTTATCCTGAGCATTTTGAAAAGAAAATCGGTTTTGACGTTATCAGAAACCTGATTGCGGAGGCTTGTGTCAGTGACATGGGGAAGGGTTTTGTAAAGAAGATAAGATTCTCTTCCAATGCTGCTGCCATTGGCCGGATGCATCGTCAGATTACCGAATTCAGGAAGATTATCGATTTCGGGAAACCTTTCCCCAATTCCGGTTATTTCGATTTGCGACCGGAGCTGTTGAGACTGAAAACCGAAGGAAGTTACATTTCGGAAGAAGCGCTGTTCGATTTAAAGACCTCGCTCACGGTTTTGCAGGAGATACTGGATTTTATCAAGAATACCGAACCGGAGGAATTTCCCGAATTGCAGGCTCTTGCCGGAGAGGTTGTTTTTCCGGGAGATATTCTGCAACAGGCTGCGGCCATCATTAACGACAAAGGCAGGATAAAAGACAATGCATCCCCCGGACTGGCACGCATCAGGCGTGAAATCAGCAGCAAAGAGCGGCAGGTAATTGCCGAAACGCGCAAAGCTTTTGTACAGGCCAAAAAAAGCGGTTTTCTGCCTGAGGGTGCTGAAATTACCATACGCAACGGCAGGGCTGTTATTCCCGTCAGGGCATCCGACAAAAGAGCCGTGAAAGGTTTTATCCACGATGAATCGGCCAGCGGTCAGACCGTTTTTATTGAGCCCGTATCCTCTTTTGAGATGAACAACGAGATTGTGGAACTGGAAAATGACGAACGGCGGGAGATAATCAAAATATTGACCCTGTTTTCGGAAACCCTGCGACCGGAAATTCCCGGTTTGCTTTCGGCATACCGTTTCCTCGGACTTATGGATTTTATCAGAGCCAAGGCACTGGTGGGCGTTAAGCTCAATGCCTCTTCACCCGTTTTGTGCCGCGAAAAGGTGCTTGACCTGAAAAAAGCCGTTCATCCCCTGCTCTTTTTATCACATTCCAAAACCGGCAAAGAGGTGGTGCCGCAGGATATCAGTCTTAACCCCGGACAGCGGATTTTAATTATTTCGGGACCCAATGCCGGAGGCAAATCGGTGTGTATGAAAACCCTCGGACTGTTGCAATACATGTTTCAGTGCGGAGTGCAGATTCCGGCGTCGCCCAACAGCGAGCTGCCGCTTTTCGACCGCTTTTTTATTGATATTGGCGATGAGCAGTCGCTTGAAAACGATTTGAGCACCTATAGCTCTCATCTGCTGAACATGAAATTCTTCCTGAAACATGCCAACGGCAACACCCTGCTGCTCATTGACGAATTCGGTACCGGAACCGAGCCGCAACTCGGGGCCGCCATTGCCGAGGCCACACTGGAGCAACTGGCCGCCAAAGGGGCTTACGGGGTGATTACCACCCATTATACAAACCTGAAACTGGCCGCCGACCGCATACCCGGACTGATAAACGGTGCCATGCTGTTTGATACGGAAAAGATGCAACCGCTGTATTTGCTGAAAATCGGTAAGCCGGGCAGCAGTTTTGCCTTTGAAATTGCCAGAAAGATCGGTTTTCCGGCGTATGTCCTCAATCGTGCCCGGAAAAAGAGTGGCGGCAAACACCTTAGCTTCGATAAGCAGTTGCAGCAATTGGAAGCCGATAAACTGGCCGTTACCGCTTTGAAAAACGAACTGAAAGAGCGGAAAGAGGAACTGACCCGTTTGCAAAAGAAATACGAAACTTTGCTGGGCGAACTGGAGAAAAACAAAAAACAGATTATTAAAGATGCCCGGCAGGAAGCACTGGAAATTCTGAATGCTTCCAACAGGGAGATTGAAAAAACCATCCGCGAAATAAAAGAGGCGAAAGCCGAAAAGGGAAAAACCAAAGCGCTGCGCGCGGAGTTGGAGCGGAAAAAGAAAAAACTTTCCGCAGAGGTGGATTCACGGAAACAGACAAAATCAGCAAGCGGTGAAAAAAAGAAAACCGCACCGGGCTCTCTGAAACCGGGCGATTTTGTGGAGATTGAGGATATGGATGTAGTGGGT
>JALVZH010000063.1:0-9137 GCA_027022105.1 Bacteroidales bacterium
GGTATCCACAGGCCGGTAACCAAAGATATGTATGAACCCATTCTCAATGAACTGGAAAATTACGGAATACGTTTTGTTGAAAAAGAATATTTGCTTGATTAAAACGTTGTTTCCGTATTTGATTATTTACTGAGGTTGTTTAAAGTTAACGTGATGAAAATGAGTATAAAATATTGGAAACCAGAAAATGAATTCCATTATTCCCCTCCTTGGAGAGCTTGTCCCGACTTTACGTCGGGAGGTGCAGGGGTGGGTTTATTAAAAAAGATATTCACTTTTCTGGTTTCCAATATTTTATACTATAACCGTTTTATTAGACTTTAAACAAGTTCACTATTTAAACGAGCCTATGAGCTATATTCTGCTAATTATTTTAATCGGAGTTGCCGTTTACTATATTATGAACTGGCAATCATCTGAAAACCGTACCGACCGGGGAAATATCAATCCCGATTCCGGTTCCAATCGCAAACGTAACAATTATGCAAAATGGATTGGCGGCGGATTGGGTTGGGCTTTCGGTGGCCCGCTCGGGGCTATCCTCGGTTTTATGTTCGGTTCCATGCTGGGTGGCGACAACAGGGCGTTTGAGCAGGGCGGTCCGACAAGGTCGGGTGACTTTAACATCAGCCTGCTGGCACTTACGGCAGCCATTATGAAAGCCGACGGTACGGTCAGGAAATCGGAACTGGATTATGTAAAACAATTTTATCTCAGGAATTTTGGTGAGGCCGTTGCCCGAAAATACATTAAAATGCTGGGTGAGATTCTGAAACAGGATATCCCCGTGGATGATATCAGCAGGCAAATAGGCCGGAATATGGATTATTCGTCCAAACTGCAATTGTTGCATTACCTGTTTGGCATTGCTTTGGCAGATGGCAGAGCCGATACATCGGAAATAAACCTGATTGATAGAATTGCTACCCTTATGGGAATTCAGGCAGGCGACCTCAATTCCATCAAAGCCATGTTTGTGAAAGATACAGAATCGGCTTATAAAATACTGGGAATTAACAGCAATGCAACGGATGATGAAGTTAAAAAAGCCTATCGCGATATGGCAAAAAAATATCACCCCGATAAAGTGAGTCATCTTGGAGATGAGGTGAAAAAGGCGGCGGAAGAGAAATTCAGGAAGGTGAATGAAGCTTACGAAACGATAAAGAAAGAGAGAGGGATGAAATAAAGTAAAAAGTAAAAAGGATTAAATCAGAATATTAGTTTTTACTCAAATCATGCCGGTTTACCGATTTAACCTGAAAGTGTGAAATATCGGTATCATCGTAAGCAGTGTGGTGTGGAATTTTGGTTGTAAGTGCAAATTCGGCCGCTTGTGGATTAACCATTGAAAAATAAAGTGTAGTTTTGGAAATTAATTGATATAAAAATGTTTAACAGGGTTTTATTGGTTGCAGCGATAACCGCTTTTTCCTTATTGTCGTATGCATCACAAAAAAATGATAATGATAAAGATAATCGTATGAAGCATAATGTATTGCTTGAAAAATTCGATACACCGTATGGTGTTCCGCCTTTCGACCGGATTACGGTTGCAGATTTCAAAAAGGCTTTTTACAAAGGGATAGAGTTGCATAACAAAGAAATAGAACAAATTGTAAACAATCAGGAAGCCCCGACTTTTGAAAATACCGTTGAACAGCTTGAATACAGCGGTAAAATATTGCATCGTGCCCATATGATATTTGAGAACCTGCTCTCGGCCAATACAAACGACGGTTTGCAAAAACTTGCAAAAGAGATTGCACCGGAACTTTCGGCCCATGCTGACGGTATTTATATGAACGACAAACTGTTCCGGCGCATTAAAGAGGTATATGATAACAAGGAACACCTGAATTTGGATAAAGAACAGCAAATGCTGCTGGATAAAACCTACAAACATTTTGTAAGGGGAGGTGCTTTGCTCTCCGAAGAAGATAAGGAAAAACTCAGGGAAATCAACTCACGGCTCAAGGTGCTGTCGCTGCGGTTCGGCGACAATGTTTTGGCCGACAACAATAATTTCAAACTGGTAATCACCGATAAAAAAGATTTGGCCGGATTGCCCGAAAGTTTAAGGCAGGCAGCTAAAAAAGGGGCGGAAGAGGCGGGAAAATCCGGTGCCTGGGTTTTTACTTTGGATAAACCGAGCCTTATTCCCTTTTTGCAGTATTCCGAAAACAGAGCGCTGAGGGAAAAAATGTTCAAAGGTTATATTATGCGGGGGGACAACAACAATGAACACGATAATAAGGAAATTGTGAGGGAAATGGTAACCCTTCGTCTGCAAAAGGCAAATCTTTTGGGTTTTAAAACAGCAGCAGGATACATTTTGCAGGAGACCATGGCCAAAACACCGGAAAACGTTTTTGAACTTTTGGATGAAATTACGCCTCCTTCCATAAAAATGGCGGAAAAAGAGCGGATAGAGCTTCAAAAACTTGCGGATGCCGAAGGTGCAGACATTAAAATCAAACCCTGGGACTGGTGGTACTACACCGAAAAACTCAGGAACAAAAAATATGCTTTTGACGATGAAGCGCTCCGTCCCTATTTTGCACTTGAAAACGTAAAAAAAGGCCTTTTCGAAGTGTATCATAAACTCTATGGTCTGAAATTTATTAAAAACAATGAAATTCCGGTCTATCAAAAAGATGTGGAAGCTTACGAAGTACATGAAGCGGACGGCAAACTGACAGGGATTTTGTATTTCGACTTCTTCCCGCGTCCGTCCAAAAGGGGAGGGGCATGGATGACTGCCTACCGGAAACAGCATTACGAAAACGGAAAAAATGTAATTCCCGTTATTTCCATTACAACTAATTTTACGAAGCCAACCGGCGCAAAGCCTTCGCTATTGAATTTGGATGAAGTGCTGACCCTGTTCCACGAAAGCGGCCATGCCATGCACGGTTTGTTGAGCGACTGTAAATATGAAAGCCTTTCGGGAACCAGTGTGCCGCGCGATTTTGTGGAGATGCCTTCCCAGGTAATGGAGAATTGGGCAACGGAACCCGAAGTGTTAAAAACTTACGCCTTTCATTACAAAACAGGCAAAATAATTCCTGCCGGATTGATTGAAAAAATGGAAGCAGCGAAAAATTTTAATCAGGGATTTGCCCTCACCGAATATCTTGCAGCCTCTTATCTCGATATGGACTGGCATACAATTACCCAACCGTTTACCGGTGACGTAAATGAATTTGAAAAAGAGGCAATGGATAAAATCGGGTTAATCCCGGAGATTGTACCACGCTACCGGAGCACCTATTTTCAGCATATTTTTGCAGGTGGTTATGCTGCCGGATACTACAGCTATGTGTGGGCGGAAATACTGGATGCGGATGTATTTCAGGCTTTTAAAGAGACATCGCTCTTTGATAAAGAAACTGCAGAACGGTTCAGGAAAGAGATTTTATCTAAAGGCGGAACCGAAGATGCCATGAAAATGTTTGTCAACTTCAGAGGTCGTGAGCCCGATCCGGAAGCTTATATGAAAAGAAAAGGATTGGAATAAATATGAGAAAACTTTTGATTATATTGCTTTTGATTACCTTTTTTATTCAGGGTAGGTCGCAAAGTACGGTGTCCGATACCACTTTGAGTGCTTTTATTCCTTTTTTCTCATTTTCGTACCAGTTTCCGGGTGGCGATATAGCTGAGCGCTACGGACAAAATGCAACCATTGGCGGCGGTTTTCATTACAAAACAAATAAAAACTGGCTCTGGACCGGAGAGATAAACTTTATTTTCGGTAATGACGTAAAAAATGCCGAATCCATTTTAAGCATGGTACAAACCCACGACGGTTATATTATCGACGGTAACGGAACCTATGCATTGTATGCACTTTACGAAAGAGGGTTTTCCATTCATGCAAAAGCGGGAAAAGTAATTCCCGTTTTACATTCAAATCCCAATTCGGGTTTGTTTGTAAGCGGAGGAATCGGATATCTGATGCATCGCATGAAAATTGATAACCAGCATCATACGGCACCGCAAATTTCGTACGATTATGCCAAAGGATACGACCGCTTGAACGGCGGCGTTGTATTCAGCGAGTTTGTCGGCTGGTTTTTTATGGGAAAAACACGAATACTCAATTTTTACGGCGGGATTGAATTGCAACAGGCCTTTACAAAAAGCCGGCGCGATTACGTTTTCGATTTGATGAAAAAAGATACAAACAAATATAAAGACCTCTTTTTCGGTATTAAAATCGGCTGGATGATACCTGTGAACAGGCGCATGCCGGAGGCTTACTACTATTATTAAGAATAAACCATGTTTTCTTTTTTATACAATATCGGTATTCATCTGTATGTGTTCGGGATACGCATCGCTTCTCTGTTCAATGCCAAGGCAAAGCTGTGGATAACAGGGAGACGGGGGCAGTTTGAACGCATGAAAAAAGCCGTTCATGAGCACGATCGTGTTATTTGGTTTCATTGTGCCAGCCTCGGCGAATTTGAACAGGCAAAACCGGTAATTGAAAGTGTTAAAAAACTGTACCCCGATTACAAAATTTTGTTGACCGTTTTTTCGCCTTCAGGCTATGCTTCTGCGGCAAACTACCGACATGCCGATATGTTTTTTTACCTTCCCTCGGATAAACCGGCCAATGCAAAAAAGTTTATTAAAATATTCGAACCGAAACTTGCGGTGTTTGTAAAGTATGAGTTTTGGTTTAATTACATCAACGAACTTTCAAAAAATAAGATTCCTTTGCTGATGATCTCTGCCATTTTCAGACCCGGACAATATTTTTTCAGACGCAGGGGCTTTTGGTTCAGAAAACAGTTAAAAAAGGTAACCTGGTTTTTTGTTCAAAACGAGACTTCTTCGCAGTTGCTCGGCGATGCGGGGATTTATCACAATGAAATTGCCGGGGATACCCGTTTCGACCGTGTGATAAATATTGCCGAAAATGGTGGTGAAGTACCCGGAATTACTGAATTTAAAGGTGATGCGCTATTATTGGTGGCGGGTAGTACCTGGCCCAAAGACGAAGAAATTCTTGCTGAGATGATGCATCGTCATCCGGAAATAAAACTCATTATTGCACCGCATGAGATTGATAAAAGCCGTATAAACGAGGTTGTGGAAAAGTTTTCAGCCTATAATCCTCTGTTGTATTCGTCAGGTAATGCTCATTCCGGCAAAAGCAGGGTGCTTATTATCGACGGTATGGGTATTCTTTCCCGTTTGTACCGCTATGCCGATGTGGCCTACGTGGGAGGCGGTTTCGGGGCGGGTATCCACAATCTGGCCGAAGCAGCAGTATATGGTGTGCCGGTTTTGTTCGGGCCGAACCACAAACAGTTCAGAGAGGCGCTTGATTTGCTGGCTGACGGTGGTGGATTTACATTTTCCGGTAAAAACGCTGCCATGGTAATTTCGGAAAAGTTGTTCAAAGACAAATCTTTCAGGGAATCAGCAGGGGAAAAGGCTGCTGCATATATCTACCGTAACAAAGGTGCTACTTCGAGGATTGTGGATAAAATAAAAGAATATCTTGTTGTGCAATAGAGTTTCAGGTTAGAGAATACCCAATGCTTTTATAACGTCCATTACAAGGTCCTGATCCAGGGGTTTGGGAAGAAAACCGTTAAACCCGGCTTTGTAAATCTTATCTTTATCTTTTTCCATTGCATAAGCGGTTTCTGCAATGACGGGTATGTTTTTATCAATTTTTCTTATCTCTTTTATAACTTCGTAACCGTCTTTTTCGGGAAGACCTATGTCGAGAAAAATAAGGTCGGTATCACGGTTTAATTTAAAAAGTTCAATGGCTGATTTCCCGTCCATTGCCTGAATAATTTCGGGATTAAGCGATTTGAGCATGTTTTTGAGTAAAATAAGGCTGTATGCATGGTCTTCAACCAGCATTATCTTAAGCTTTTTATTGGTAAGTGTTTGTTTGTTTTCTTTTGCCGAGGGTGTCGGGAAAAATACATTGGGTATGGTTTTGGTTAGTTTGGTTACTTCATTCATGGGTAACCGGAAATAAAAGGTGCTTCCTGTTCCCGGTTTTGATTCCACACCAATATTGCCGTGAAACAGATCAATAATCCGTTTTGTTAAATACAAACCGATACCTGCGCCCTTATTTAGTTTATCCGTTTTATCCACCTGATAATAGCGTTCGAATATCTGTTTTTGTTTGTCCGGAGGTATTCCTATTCCCGTATCCTTAACGAAAAAGTAAAGCGAATCTTTATCTTCCCGGTATCCAATTGTAATAGTTCCTTCTTCAGTGAATTTTAGAGCGTTATTAATAAGGTTTGTAAAAACCTGCCGTAAACGGACACCGTCGATAACCAAAGAGTAATTCTCATTTGGAATATCGGTTTCAATAACTAAAAGGTTGTTCTTTTTTTCTGAAAGTATATATTCATAGGTTTCTTTCAGGTTGGTTATAAATTGATTTAAAAAAACGGTTTCGTGTTTTAGTTCCAGTTGTTCCGATTCAATTAGCGAGATGTCGAGGATGTCTTTAACAAGCCTGAGCAAAGTATCGTTACTTTCCTGAATGATCTCCATATATTTTTTTCTTTCTTCAGGAGGTGTCTCGGGTTTTGCCAGTAAATCGCTAAAACCCAATATGGTATTTAACGGTGTTTTAATTTCGTGCGACATATTGGCAAGAAAAGAGGATTTGAGTTTATTGGCTTTTACAATTGAATTAAAGGCGTTGGTGTAGTTTTTCTTAGCTGTGTACATTATAATAAAGATAATTATACCATAGTAATATAATGCAGTATAAACATCAATTATTTTTGCCTGTTGTGAAGGATAATTTCCTGTAAAATTTGGGAAATAATAATCTATTAAGAAAAGTATCACTAAATTTAAAAATACTATTGAAGATATAATAATGAGTTGTTTACCCTTCCACATAAAGATCATAAAAGAATAAAGGAGTATAAATAGATATACGGCAGGTCCTTTTGACCCAAAATTAAAGACCCATAGGGTATTAATAATCAGTAAGGTGACGATAAATAATATCCATTTAAGCAAATGGATATTTATTTGTGAATATTTTGCTAGGTAGAAAATTGTAACATAAAAAATTGTTGTTAAAACAGGGATAATTAATAAAATAAAGTTGAATCCGGCAATAAAATTGATTCCAAAACCAATAACAGACACGATTGCACCTGCGAATGAAAGTGGAAGTATAAATTTCTGTTCGAAATTAATGTATCCTTTGTTATCATTGTCTGTTAGATTACGGCTTTCTAATAAAAATGAACTAATTTGTTTTATCATTTGAATATAACTTGGATTCCAAAATATCTGTAAAAATATAATTTTTTATTTTCGGATGAGATGTTAAAAAAAAATTTTTCTCAATTTGGGAAATACTGAATTAAAAAGTATTTTTGTCCCAAAAGGAAAAAATATGGATAACAGACTTGTACAAAAAGCACTTGAAATTGTTAACGGTTTCCGCAAAGAAAAGAAAGCTTATTTAACAACTTTGGACCGACCTTTTAACGGGAAATATTATCCGTTGGATCAGGGTAATTTTAAGAATTTTTCTTTGTGTGATTATTTGAACCTTTCAAATGATAGTCGTATAAAAAAAGCAGCGGCAGATGCAGCATTAAAATATGGTGTATATACTGCTATGTCGAGAACTTTTATGAAATTAAGTATTTATGAAGCGGCTGAAGAAATGGTATCCCAAATATTTCACAGTCCTGTTCTTTTATTGCCAAGAACTACTTTGTCACATATAACGGTTTTACCTGTAATAATAGACAGAAAAGATGCGATTATATTGGATCATCAGGTGCATACAACAGTTAGGATAGCTGTTGATATGGTAAAATCATATGGAGTTCATGTGGAAACGATACGTCACAATAACCTTGAAATGTTATCTGTATTATATGACAAACTAAAAGATAAATATGATAAAATATGGTATTTTACTGATGGGGTCTATTCGATGTTTGGTGATACTTTACCGGTATCTGAAATAAAAGGATTACTTAAAAGGTTAAAAAAATTATATTTGTACGTTGATGATGCTCACGGAATGAGTTGGGTAGGAAAGAATGGACGAGGTTTTTTCCTGTCTGAGACTGAATATGAAGAAAAAATGTTTTTGGTTACTTCGCTTGGTAAAGGTTTTGGGGCAGGCGGAAGTGCAATTGTTTGTCATAATTCAGAGCAAAAGGAAAAGATAGAAATATTGGGTACTCCTTTAATGTTTACATCTCCCGTTGAACCTGCAACTTTAGGTGCAATAATTGAATCGGCAAAAATTCATTTAAGTGATGAAATTATTGATTTGCAAGGTCAACTTAAAGAATTGACTGATTATTTTTATAAAAGGAGTAAAGAATTAGAGTTACCAATCGTGGATAATACACCAACACCAATTATTCTTATGGCAGCAGGAAAACCTCAAGTTGCATTAGAATTTGCAGAAGAATTATTTAAAAATAAGATTCATGTAACGGGGGCAATTTATCCTGCTGTTCCGTATAATAATTCGGGTGTAAGAATTATAGTTAATTTAACTCAAACGAAAAAAGATTTAGATGAAATACTGGAAGTAATGAGAATAGGTTATGATAAAGTTTATAAAAAATACCATTTAAATAATTATGAGATATTAAAGCATTTTAAATTGGGAAATAACAAAACTTAATGAAAAGAAATGGGATGTTGTTAATGACATTAATATTCAAACCCTAATTTTTCAAATATTTTTTTTAATTCGTTTTTAGTAACAGGTTTTTCAATGAACGCATCAAAACCAG
The DNA here is from genome assembly GCA_027022105.1 of Bacteroidales bacterium. Lineage (GTDB taxonomy): Bacteria > Bacteroidota > Bacteroidia > Bacteroidales > F082 > Sulfidibacterium. The sequence goes on from JALVZH010000063.1 coordinate 8,784, forward strand.
CTTTGAGGAATAAAGTTTTATGTTTGTCAAATGCAAAAGCTGTTTGTGCAATAACAATAAGTGAGTTATTAAGTTTTTTGATTTCTTTTAAAGTTTCCAAGCCATCCATTTTCGGCATTTTAATATCCATAAAAACCAAGTTTATATTTGGATTTGATTTAATCATTTCAATCGCCTGATCCCCATCAAATGCCTGATAAATATTTTTGAAGTTTAAATGGCTGAAAAGTGACTTAAAATATGACTGATTGGTGGGATCATCTTCAACAATTAATATTTCTGATTCTTGTAATGCTTTTTTTTTATCCTCACAGATTTTTGCATGCTGTTTGTCGTACGACTTTCTGAATCCTT
>JALVZH010000063.1:9147-13556 GCA_027022105.1 Bacteroidales bacterium
ATAATCCCATGCCTGTTCCTCTAAATATTTTTTCTTTATTATCGTTAAGTTTATAAAATCGTTCAAATATTTTTTCTTTTACTTTAGCCGGAAAGCCGATTCCTGTATCTTTTACAAAAAAACATAATCCGTTTTTCCATTCTCTAAAGCCAAAACTAATTGTTCCATGTTCAGTAAATTTTATAGCATTATCTAGAAGGTTGTTTAAAATTTGTAAAAGTCTTCCTTTATCACTTAATATATGGATTTCTTCATTTCTTGGAATAAAAAGTTCTATTTTAAGATTCTTATTAAGACTGATGATTTGGTCGTTAAATTTGTTATAAAGATGATGAAACAGTTCTGTTATGTTTACATCTTCATTCTTTAGTGTTAGTTGGTTCGAATCAATTAAAGAAATGTCTAAAATATCTTTTATAAGCTGATTTAAGGATGCGCTGCTTTCGTCAATATATTTACTGTATTCATCTATTTGATCTTTGTTTACCATATTTTCAGCAAGCATATTACTAAAGCCAATAATAGCATTTAATGGGGTTCTTATTTCGTGAGATATGTTTTCCAAAAATTGGGTTTTTAATTTATCCGCACTTTTTGCACCGAAATATGCTTTAATATAACTTAGTTTTGCTGTGTACATCATGACAAATGCAAGTAAACCGTAAAAAAGAGTGGAAAGATAAACATCAAATATTTGTTGTCTATGTGTTTTATAACCGGAAACAATATCCGGATTGTAATATTCTATGTAAAATAGTATGGCAATATTTATAGAAATGATAATGCTAAAAAAAGTTAACTGTCTATCATTAAGAAGAAAAATAAGATAACTGTATAATAAAATAAAAAGATATAATACAGGCCCGTTTACACCATTATTGTAATACCACAAAAAATTTATCAAAAAAAGTGTAAAAAATAGAATTGTGTATTTTATGAAGTTAATGGCTTTGTTGAAAATTAATAAAATGAAAGAAATAATATAAACAGTAAAACTTATATAAGGAATTAGTTGTACAGTTTTATTTAGGTTAAGTATTCCGTTTGATAAAATTGATGCAATAGAGAATATTGCACCGGCTAACGTGATAGGTACAACAAACCTTCGATTAAATATAAGCTCGTTTTCATTTTCATTATCGAAATCATTATCGAAAAAAAACCACTTATCAAGTTTAAATATTTTTTCTAGTGTTAACCCCTTTTTCATTTTTTTAATTCAAATAAAATCTTATAACAAAGATAAAAAAAAATAAGATAATAATTGGATTTTTTAAAATTGTTATATTTTAGCACAATTGAAAAATGTAATCTTAAATTAGATTTTATGCAAAATAAAACATTGGAACAGGTTTACAATTCCCTTAAAAAGAGCAGAGAAGATAATATTGGGTATTTGAATACTAAGGGTTTAATGTTTAATGGAAAGGTTGTCGAGGCTGAAAAGGGTAACTTTGTAATATTTGGATTGTGTGATTATTTAAAAATAATGCCTGATGATAGAATTAAAAAAGCGGCAATAGAAGCTATTCAAAATCACGGGATAAATTTTGCAGTTTCCAGAGCTTATATGAAACTTGCTCTTTATAGAATGGCAGAAGATGCTTTATCTGAAGTTTTTAACAGACCGGTAATATTGTTTGCAAGAGCTGCTCTTATGCATATAGGTGCTCTAAATGCACTGATAAAAGAAGGTGATGCGATTATTTTTGATCAGCAGGTTCATGCTACATTACAAAATGGTATTGCTATTCTGAAAAGTCAGGGGGTTAAAATAGATATAGTTCGTCATAACAGAATGGCTCTTTTGCGTGATAAAATATTGGAAATAAAAGATAAATATCATAGAATATGGTATCTGGCTGACGGTATTTATTCAATGTATGGCGATCCTATTGATTCAAAAGGAATGCTCTCGCTGCTAGATGAATTTGATCAATTACGACTTTATGTTGATGATGCACATGGATTGAGTTGGACAGGGAAAAACGGTACGGGATATGTGTTGGAACACTTCGGCTATCATCCTCAGGTAATTTTAACTTCTTCCCTCGGCAAAGGGTTTGGTGCAGGTGGTGGTATCGTGGTATGTCCCGATATGGAAACTAAAGAAAGAATACTCTATTCGGGAAGTCCTTTGATGTTTTCTTCTCCTATTGAACCTTCTATGCAGGGCGCAATTATTGCCTCCTCTAGGATTCATCTTAGTGATGAGATATATGAAAAACAAAAAAACTTTAAAAAATTATTGGATTATTTTTATAAAGGAGTTGAAGAAAGACAATTGCCAATTGTAAATAAAGATAAAACTCCTATTGGCTATTTTCCAACTGGCCAAAATGATGCTATATTTTTTATGGTGGATTATTTGCAAAAAAATGGATTTCTTATTACAGCCGGTATTCACCCTGCTGTTGGGTTAAATAATACCGGTGTACGTATCCAGATATCATTGTATTCTTCCGAAAATGATATAGACAGACTACTTGATACAATTAAAGAAGGTTATGAGATTTTAGAACGTGAACACGGTGTTTCCATCGAAAGAATACTAAAATTCTTCAAAAAATAAAAAGTTCTGCAGGCTTGTAAGCGGGATTCTGTAACGGAATTGTCTCCGTTTTCTATCATTTATCTCGGCATACGGATCACTCCGCAGCTCCAGCGGCCTACCCACCGGCATCGGACGAGCAGCCCTCAATCGCCGGCATATTTGGCCTTGCAACCCATGAGGTTTACCCCGTTATTGTGTCACCACAACAACGCGTGGGCTCTTACCCCGCGTTTTCACCCTTGCCATCCGCCCCTGGCGGATTCGGCGGTTGTTTTCTGTGGCACTTGCTGTCACACCTGGCAAAAGCCGGCGTGCCTTCCCGTTAGGAAGCATGGTGCTCTGTGTTGTCCCGACTTTCCTCCGTCCGCAATAAATAAACGAACGGCGATAGAACCACCTGCAGAACTTTTGCAAATGTAATGCAAACCCGCTTATCAATTTTTGTGCCTTCCATAACTTTTTATCCTAATTTTGTAGAAAAATTTAAAGTTATGATTTATCAGGCAGGTTGGTTTGGAACACAGGAAATTGTCCTTATTGTTGTTATTGTCCTTCTCCTTTTCGGTGGAAAAAAAATACCCGAACTGGCAAGAGGTATCGGAAAAGGTATCAGGGAGTTTAAAAAAACTACCGAAGACAGCGAAATTGCCGATGATCTCAAGGATATTGTTTCGGAAGTAAATGACATAAAGAAGGATGTGGATAAAATAAATCCCAAAAAGATTCTTCAAAACGTGGAAAGTAAAAGCACTAAGAAAAGCTGATGTATTACTCTGGGAATGTCCCGGACAAACGGATAAAAACATATTTTGAAGGATTTAACAGTAGGAAAAGAGGGAAAACAGATACTGCATTTTGCCTGGCCCATGCTGGCCGGCAATGTATTTCAACAGTTGTACAATATTGTTGACAGTATCGTAATCGGGCAGGTGCTGGGTAAAGAGGCGCTTGCGGCGGTAGGAGCCAATTTCCCCTTTATCTTTGCTCTTATTTCCTTTATCGTAGGTATTGCAATCGGTTCTACGGTTATCATTGCCCAGTATTTCGGAGCAAAGAAAATTGACAAAGTAAAAAGTGCCATTGATACACTGTATATTTTTATGTTTTTTGCGGCAATTTTGGTAACCACAACAGGCATATATTTCAGCAAACCTGTTTTTAGCCTTATTCATCTTCCTGATGATGTACTCCCTTTTGCCGTGAATTATTTTAAAATATATGCGCTTGGTTTTATTTTCTTCTTCGGTTTTCAGGGTACAAGCGCCATTTTGCGCGGGCTTGGCGATTCCAAAACCCCGTTTTATTTTCTTGGTGCGGCCACACTGTTAAACATCGGTTTCGACATTCTGTTTGTTGTTTATTTTAAATGGGGAATACACGGGGTTGCAGGAGCTACCGTTTTGTCGCAGGCTTTGGCTTTTTTTGCCATTGTGTATCACCTGAACCGCACACATGCCATAATTTCGTTCAATCCGCTCAAAATGAAATTCGATTTTGACATATTTAAAAAGTCATTGAAAATCGGGTTGCCTGCCGGAACACAACAGACCTTTGTGGCTATCGGTTTCCTTGCTTTGTACCGGATTGTAAACATGTTTGGAACCACTATCATTGCAGCGTACAGTATTGCCATGCGTATCGACTCTTTTGCTGCCATGCCGGCCATGAATTTTTCGGCGGCTCTGTCAACTTTTGTGGGACAAAATATAGGTGCTGGTAAAATGGATCGTGTAAAACAGGGGTTGGTGGCTACCGTAAAGATGATTTCGGTTATTGCCATTACGGTAACGATTATTGCAGTTCTGTTTGCCGATCCCATGATGCATGCCTTCTCGAAAGACCCGGCAGTGGTGGA
>JALVZH010000064.1 GCA_027022105.1 Bacteroidales bacterium
TTAAAAAAGGAACTCCCCAAGGATTAACACGGATGCGTGTAAGGCTGACAGGACCCGACGAGATGCTTTCGGCCTATGGCAATACCGAATACGGTGAAGCGGAAGATTATTCGTTGTACATTGCCGACTGGCTCAGCATCAATCCCGACCATGATACCATTGCCCCGGGAGATTCGGTAACGGTTCAGGTTAAGTTTAATGCAACAGGCATGTCAACGGGTACTTACAACTCGTCTATAAATCTGGTAACCAACGATATGAACAATCCTTCCGTTCAGCTTCCCGCCACCATGAATGTGACAGACCTGATGGTAACCGGAAACGCAACTCCCGATACGGTTTGCCGGGGCGGCGAGGTTCAGCTCTCAGTAACACCTTCGGGAGGTACGGGAAGTTATACTTACTCGTGGACTTCAATCCCCGAAGGATTTACTTCTACGGAACAAAATCCGGTGGTAGTACCTGAGGAAAACACAACTTATATTGCCGAAGTGAATGACGGAATTATCAGTATGTTCGACACCATTGCGGTGACCGTGCTGGCGGTTCCTGCTGTTGACCTCGGTGACGATCAGACATTGTGCGGTGTTAACGAAGTTGAACTTGATGCCGGAACCGATGGCACCTCCTATTTGTGGTCAACGGGTGAGACTACGCAAACCATTACCGCCACGGGCGAAGGAATAAATGATTTTTGGGTAACGGTAACAAACGACAACGGATGTAGTGCTTCCGACACGGTCACCGTTAATTTTGCTGCAATTCCCGAAATCGACCTTGGCGGCGATACCGTTGTTTGCGGCGGTGTTGTTTATACCCTCGACGCCGGTAACGAAGGTGCCGATTATCTTTGGTCAACCGGTGAAACCACACAAACAATCCAACTTGATACTACCGGTTTTGGTTACGGAGTGCAAAATGTTTCGGTAGAAGTAACTTCACAGTACGGTTGTGTCAATACTGCAGAAGTAAATGTGGAATTTATCAACTGTACGGGCATTGAAGAGCTTAACAACGAAACAATTTCGTTATTCCCCAATCCGGCTACCGGAAAAGTCTGGTTGCGGATACCTTCGGCAGGAAACGGAGTTGTTAATGTAAAGGTGATGAATACCGGCGGTTCGGTTGTATATTCGCAGCAAAAAGTTGAGATTAAAGAGAATCAACCTGTTATGCTGAATCTTTCCGGCCTTACCAACGGGGTTTATTATTTTGTTGTGGAAACCGGAAACAAAACATTATCCAAAAAGCTGATTATTAAGAAATAATACCGGTTACACACATCGAAAAACGATGCGAATTTAATTTGCCCGTTTTGGTATAATAACCAATGTGAAAAATCCCGAATTTCCTAACCGGAAATTCGGGATTTTTACTGGTATTAATTGGAACTTTTTGTTTTTCGTTTTCGCATCCTAATTCCGAGACATCTACAGGTTGGCCTTGTGGGATGGAATAGCGAAGGAATCTTATACCGGTTCTGATAGGACATGTTGGCAATAGCCATCCGGATAGGCAGAGTCGTACTACTAACTCCTCATAATTCAGAGGCATCAACAGGCTGACATCGTGGTTAAGAATGCCGATGAATCTCATTCTCGTACTTCTTTTTCAATTTGCAATACAGTATTGATAATAGGGGGCGGTGCAAGATTTGGATTTTGATTATTGGTTATTGTTTGGGATTTGGAATTTCGACATTGGAATTTCTTTTTTACCGGATTGTTTTTATGAGATAGCCGGAATGTATCGTTTTTCCTTTCATTTCTTTTATCGAAAAGAAACGAAACAAAGAAAGCGACCCAAAACGATTTCCTGCCCGCTCTGCCGAAAGGCAACGGCTACGGCAAAAGAGTCGGAATCAAACGCCACCCCACCGGCCAACCTCATGGTTTGAAGCCGAAACGCAAGCGTTTTTGCTCGTTTCCGTAGCCTTTCGGCATTCACGCCGCCCCCATCCTCCCGTTTTGGGCGGCCTGCCCGCAAGTAGTTTTAGAAGCTTGCAGGTTCGGGTTCTTGCCCGGAAACAGGAATGAGTATGGCAGCTCTTTTATTGCTGAAAATTGATTATTCCGGTACTTCTGTACCAACCCTCTTTTTTTCCGCACCGCTCCGTACGGTGCTAATGATATTTCACCCTTTCAGGGTGAACCAAAACCTGACGGATTGAACGCTGATTTGAGCGCAAGACTCCGTCAGGTTGAGAAAAAATCCCACTCTCCCGCGTCCCAATTCCGGGACATCTACAGATTGGACATAAGGTTGGAATGGCGATGGAATCTCTGTTTGTGCTTCTTTTTAATTTGCGATGTTATACCGATAATTTGGGGGTGGTGCAGTATTTCAAATTCCAATTTTCAAATTACGAATTCCAAACAAATCTCAATATTTTAATATTCAACACCCAAAAAACCGGGGTCATTTAAAAAATACTTTATTAAAACATTAGCCGGAAGGTTTTAAGTTTTGGATTTTGATAATTGGTTATTTGGGATTTGGAATTTCGACATTGGAATTTCTTTTTTTACCGTGTTGTTTTTACAATGGCGTTGTTTGTGTGGTTTCTGACTTGCTCATTGCTCATTGAGCGTTGATTATTGCTTATTATAAACCTTTGCAACCGGTTTTGTCACGATTTTTGCCTTCGAGGGCAAAAATCCCGCCAAAACCTGATTTCATTCCTTTACCGCACCGCACTGCGTACGGTGCTAATGATATTTCACCCTTTCAGGGTGAATCTTTGCACCGGCTTTGTACGCCGGCTGACTCGTACTCCTCTCCCGCGTCCCAATTCCGAGACATCTACAGGCCGGACATAGTGCTGGAATGGCGACGGAATCTCTGCTTGTGCTTCTTTTTCAATTTGCGATATTATACCGATAATTTGGGGGTGGAGCAGTATTTCAAATTCCAATTTTCAAATTTCAAATTCCAAACGTGTCTGCCTCCGGCTGATAAATCTCAATATTTTAATATTCAACACCCAAAAAAACCAAGGTGATTTAAAAAGCACGTTATTAACGCACTGACCGGAAGGTTTTGAGATTTGGATTTTGATAATTGGTTATTTTTTGGAATTTGGAATTTCGATATTGGAATTTCTTTTTTTACCGGGTTTCTCCTTTCCCCTTTCCGTCCTTTCAGGACTCCACCCGCCCGGCCAACCGCGACCTGAAAGGACATCCCGACGCTGCTTCTCTCCCGCGTCCAAATTCCGGGACATCTACAGGCCGGGCATAGGGTTGGAATGGCGACGGAATCTCTGCTTGTTCTTGTTTTTCAATTTGCGATAGGGGGCTGATAATTAGGGGGTGGGTACACAAGCGACACAATTGTGATAGAATTTGGAAACAAATATTTTTATTAAACGTCTTTCCAAAAATTAATAGGAACCCCATATTCTTCTAAGGCTATTTCTTTACATATATCAATATTGTCTTGTAATATATCTTTTATACATTTTCCTTCTTTGTAAACATAAAGATAAGCACCCACTTCAGGGTAATCTTCTTCTATTTTGAAAGTTAATCCTTTATATTCTGCTTTTAAAGTTCTAAAATTCATTTGATTTTGGGATAAATTCTGTGTATATTTGTAGCACCTTTCCATTTTTCATTTATTTTTTGTTCTAAATGAATATGGGGTTTATCTCCATGCGAGTTTTTAATATCAAATCGCATTTTTCGCATACCATCTTTTGATATAAAAATATTATCTCCTGCTTTATTTGTAATTGCTTTATAATCTTTTCCTAACCAATTTTTTGCACTATTAGCTGCATTATCAACATTTTTCGAGATACTTCTGAGTTTAGGTGAATAACCAGCTACTCCAGCGGATAAACCCGCGACTACTAATTCCGGATTTGTCCACTGACTCAATACCTCCTTTAATACAAATTTGATACCTGCACTTGTTTCCCCTGTCTTCCAATAATCTATAGCCGCTTTTCTGGACCAATCCGAGTTTATAGAGCTTAGCAGACTTTCCTGCTTTTCTGATAGTTCAAAACCTAAAGCATACTTTTTCATCGTTTTATTCCAAGCGACATCATCAGTGTTTTCCGTTCCTTTAACTGCTGCATCAAAACCTTTTCGTTTATCATCAGTTATTTTTATAACAGCATCACTTCCGTCATTTGTTTCTAATAAAAGATTTCCCTTTTCATCTTCGTATTTTGTATCCAAAGCCCCATCCGGATCAATTCTACTAACAGAATTGTTTTGAGCGTAATTATATGGGGTTAAATAAACTCTTTCGTCTGCGAGCGGATCAACACCTGTAAACCTCCCCAACCCAGCATCATAAAACCTCGCTCCATAATCATACCACCCCAGCTCGAAATCATCCTGCAGCTCTTTGCCGTTGTAGAGGTATTTGTTGTCGTGGTATTCTTCCGGCTGGGGAAGGCCGGCCATGAGCATGCCGAAGGGATAGTAGCCGTTTTGTTGCAGGGTTTTGCCGGTCTGGCTCAACACTACGCGGGTGTTGCCGAGGTGGTTCACGCCAGAGGCGGATTTACGCTTCGCTTCAACTTTTAAAAAATATTGATATTCAAATCCTTTTTTCATCGGCGGGGCTTTTCCTTCGGGGGTGAAGATGTGTTTCAGTTTCCCGTTTTCGGTTTCAAAGGTAGTAAAATACCGGATACTTTTTTGAATTATACTGAACAAATAACCGGTATTTCAAATCCCAATTTTCAAAATACAAATTCCAAACAAATCTCAATATTTTAATATTCAATACCCAAAAAACCGGGGTAATCTAAAAAGAACGTTATTAAAGCATCGTCCGGAAGGTTTTGAGATTTGGATTTTGATAATTGGTTATTGTTTGGAATTTGGAATTTCGACATTGGAATTTCTTTTTTACCGGGTTGTTTTTACAATGGCGTTGTTTGTGTGGTTTCTGACTTGCTCATTGCTCATTGAGCGTTGATTATTGCTTATTTATTAATGTGTTAATATTCAATATACAAAGCTCAATTTTCAAGTTTGTTTGTTTCCTACCTTATTTCAAATCCTGAATATCCCTTGAGCGGAACATACTGTTTTTCAACATCTGTTACCCGCGCCCATTGGGGGCCGGTTTCACACCAGTTGATAAACTGCTCCAACTGTTCTTTATCGCCTTCTGCCTCAATGTAAACGCTTCCATCGGGCATGTTTCGTATCCAGCCCGAAATTTGCCGCGCAACGGCCTCATTTTGTGTATAGTACCGGAATCCCACACCCTGTACCCGGCCGTAAATCCTCATTGTTACAGCTCTCTTTTCCATACTATTTCAATTGATTCAAATAATAATTGTCGTTATGCGTAATCAAACGGACAGCCCCGGGCAGAATATTAATTTTCAGATGATCGAATTTCCCGATTACCTCGCCGTCCAATTGTAAAAGCCTCGGTATGTCAAATTCAACTTCTGCATATTCCGTACTTATTACCTTACCGCTTTGGCTGTCGTGAAAACGCTCGTTGAATTTCGACAACCCGGCTTTTATAAGTGATGCCGCATTGATCTCCTTTACAATAACCAGTTCGAACCGTCCGTCCATGGGATTTCCGGTAACATTCAAAGGTACTCCGGTTCCGTATTTCCTCGAATTACAAATTCCCAGCATTACACCGCTCTCTTTTACAATAACACCGTTGGCTTTTATGGTAAATCCGAACTGTTCCTGTCGTTTTAACTGCTCGATAAAATATTTTGCATAGGTAACCATTCCTCTGTTTTCATCCCTGTCGTAGGCTTCTACAATCTGGGCATTAATCCCCACATCGCCAATATGTATGCTGTAATATTTGTCGTTAACCAAAACCATATCGAGACCTGCCACTACATGCGACATAACAATATCTTTCAATGCTTCAACGGGGTCGGGATTTACCTGCAATTCGACCGCCATACCATTTGCCGAACCAAGCGGAACAATGCCCATGGGGTAACCCGAGTTAAGCAGTATAATTGAAGTAAAAAGCGTTGTGCCGTCGCCTCCCACCGATACCACCTTGTCCGGTTTTACTTTTTTCAGTGTCAATTTCAACCTTCTTTCATCATCTATTCCTTCGGTTCGGAATATTTCATAATCAATACCGTAACGTTTTAACAACTTTCCCGCTTTTTTCAAAAAAGGTTCTTTATCAATTCCTCCCGAAATGGGATTTACAACCATTAATATTTTCATGGTTTCAGTTTTATATTTGTTTTATCAATTCATTCAACTTTTCCTGTTCCTGCACCACATCGGTATCTTTCGTAAAAAGCACCGACCGGGCAAAAACCGACTGCAATGTTTTCCACTGATGCAGTTTTTTTCTGTTTAGTTTCCGTTTTGTCCGGCGGATATATATTTTAACAATTCTGCCGGGGTATTTTTTTACCAATGAAGTATAAATCTCCATATCCATTTGCGTATCATCGCCAAAAAGCACAAACTTCTTATCACCGGAGTTTTTTATAATAAAATCGATGTTATTCAACTTAAAATCTTTCTCTTTTTTTTCGGTCATCAATTTGAGCAAAGTACGATAGGGGGTTAGCAACAGCAGCCCGGACGGAAGACCATTGTGTTTGATAAAGGATGTAATAACATCGAACAGGTTGCTTTCGCTTTTGGAAACAAAATACACACCTCCTCTTTCTTTATGAATCTGATCTATAAGCATTTTTGTAAAATAAATTGCTTTTCGTTTAAACGGAGAAACGAAAAACAGGGTACTCACACGTTTGGCGCTGTTGGCTGTATGCGACAGCAAAATTGTATCGTCAATATCGGAAATCACTCCGATCTTTTCTTCACCGTACGGGAAAAACAGGGGGTAATTCTGCTCAATTTTCAACCGCTTTCCCTCATGAAAAATTCCCAATACCGGTTTGGATGACAAAGAATAATCCAAAACCACATTAAATGTCCCGTTTTCGTCAGTTATGGCCGGTATGTTCTGATTGTTAATTCGCAATTCTATTTCCGCATGTGCCAAGGGTCTTATGAAATAGGATAAAAGCAGTCTGGCAAAACCGGATAACCTGCCACCGACACCTCTGCCCGCAACCGAAGCCGAAGAAAGCAATACCCCGGATACCATGGTTTTATCTTTAAATGATGCTACCGAAACCTGCCAAACGTATGCCATATTACTGAGTTGAATTACACCTGCAAATTAACAACAATTCCCGGTTTTGTCACGTTCCGATCCGCCTTTGGCGGATTCATCGTGAGCTCTGTCGCTCAAGGCCTTCCTGTTGGCTCACTCTGAACCGGCCAAAACCTGAATCATTCCCCATTTCGCACCGCTCCGCAAAGCTTCGTACGGTGCTACACATATATCACCCGCCTCAGGCGGGTGACCCCAACACTCCCATGCACCGGCTGACTCTTGCCACTCCGCCGCGTCCCAATTCAGAGGTATCGACAGGTCAGCCATGTGGGATGGAATGCCGAAGAATCTCCCCTCGTGCTTCTTTTCCAATTCAACATATGGTACGGACATCATTTCGGGGATTCATCGGGCGCACCGGCCCTTTGGCCTGCCTGTTTGCACCCTCTGAATTATGGGGTAAGAAGTATGTATATAATCCCTCCCCACACTTGCTCATTGATTACTTCTCCACCTCGGGCTGATATCATATCAAACATAATACATCAAACATATCACATCAAAAATATCACATCCTAACACCCTCTCTCTCCATTATCGCATGAACCGCCTGAATCAATTTTTTTGGCCGGCGGGTTTGCAATACCACTTTCTTACCCGATGTAAGTCTCAAAAACAAAACATTATTGTCTTTTTTTCCGGATTTTCTTTTGCTGACATTTTTAATAAAATACTTTTCTATTTCCGTTTTGGGAATCAAATGACCTTTTCGTTCGACAGGCAGCATACGATACCGGACACCTTCCTTTTCAACAGTTGTCTTTACCTTAATAAACAAAAGCAACAATGTGAATATCAGAAAAATAAGATATATCAGGGAAACTCCGATAAAAGAGATGGGAATATGAATCTGTTTTAAGCCGTCGATAAATCTGCTGGCAATGATAAAGAGATAGATGAGTGTTTCCAAAATAACCGTAACAATTACAAATCTTCGCGGAAAAACAACAGATTCGCTGTATAATACCTTTGAAACCGCATTAGTTTCCTGAGTGTGTGCCATTTAATTCTTATTTGGTCTTTTTAGAAATTATATATACTTTTGCTTTTTTATTTTTTTGTAAAAATAGATAAAATGCAGGTTGAATATGTAATCCTTGTAAATAAAAACGATTTGCCACTGGGTACCATGGAGAAGATGGAAGCGCATGAAAAAGGCGTGTTGCACAGGGCATTTTCGGTATTTATATTTAATTCGGAGGGTAAAATGCTGCTTCAGCGCAGGGCTTTGGAAAAATATCACTCGCCGGGATTATGGACCAATACGGTGTGCAGCCATCCCCGGGCAGGTGAAAAGACTTTGGATGCAGTACACCGAAGAATGAAGGAAGAAATGGGTTTCGATTGTGATGTGGAAGAGGCTTTTTCGTTTGTTTACAATGCCAATGTGGGTGACGGCCTGCGCGAACATGAATACGACCATGTATTTGTCGGCGTTTCCAACAGCATTCCCAAACCAAACCCCGAAGAGGTGGGCGACTGGAAATACATGGATTTTAATGAGGTACTGGACGACATCAAAACAAATCCGGATAACTATACGGAATGGTTTAAAATAGCCATGAAAGAGTTGGCAAAAAACAGAGATAAGATTCCGGGGCACGGTGCAAATTAACCCTCTTTTTCTCCAACTACTTTCAAAAAGATATCATTTACGCTGGGCAGGACTTCACTGAACGAAACCACATCTGCTTCTTTAATAAATTCCGAGAGCAATTGATTGTTGTGAACACCAGAATACGATTTTATTTTAGATGTATAAACGCCATTCTTTTTAACGGTTTCTACAATTTCAAAAATATTACTGTTTGCCGTCAGCGGCGAATCGCTCCGGTAAGTCAACTGGTAAATATTGGATTTGAATCTTTGTTTTATCTCATGAATTTCACCCGACAGAACCGTCTTTCCGTTATCAATCAATGCTATATTATCACAAAGCTCTTCAACCGATGCCATATTGTGGGTTGAAAAAATAATGGTGGCACCGTTTTTCTTCAGGTTCAGAATTTCATCTTTAATTAAGTTGACATTAATGGGGTCGAAACCGCTGAACGGTTCATCAAATATAAGCAATTCCGGTTCATGTACCACCGTAACGATAAATTGCACCTTTTGCTGCATGCCTTTTGAAAGTTCCTCCACCTTTTTGTCCCACCACGAAGCGATTTCAAATTTTTCGAACCAGTACTTCAGCTTTTTAACGGCTTCCGCTTTGGGCATTCCTTTCAGCCGTGCCAGATAGAGAGCCTGCTCGCCCACCTTCATTTTTTTATAGAGGCCGCGTTCTTCGGGCAGGTAACCGATACGAAAAACATCCTCTTTTCTAAGCGGTGCACCATCCATAAGCACTCTGCCGCTGTCGGGCCCGGTTATCATGTTGATGATACGGATTAAAGTGGTTTTACCTGCCCCGTTGGGACCAAGCAGCCCAAACACCGAATGACCGGGCACGGCAACGGAAACATTATCCAATGCTTTGTGTCCGATAAAGGTTTTGGTTATATCAACAACTTCCAGTTTATTCATGGCTTACGAAAAAAATTCCCTCATTCTGTCGAAATAGCTCTTATCCTGAGAGGTAGGATTGGGTTTAAAATTACCCGATTTTTGTAATTTTTCAAGCAAATGTTTTTCCTCTTTGCTCAGATGTTTGGGTGTCCATATGTTTACATTTACCAGCAAATCGCCTTTTCCGTATCCATTCACATCGGGTAGTCCTTTGCCTTTCAGTCGCAACACCTTACCTCCCTGCGTTCCTGCCGGTAATTTTATCCTTGCTTTTCCGTCAACGGTGGGTACTTCGGTAGTAACGCCAAGTGCTGCGTCGGGAAAACTGATATACAAATCGTAAATAAGATTATTTCCGTCTCTGACAAGCTCTTTGTGCGGTTCTTCTTCAATCAGGATAATTAAGTCGCCATTGATACCACCCCTTGCAGCAGCATTTCCTTTGCCGCTCAGGCTAAGCTGCATTCCTTCGGCTACTCCGGCCGGTATTTTAATGGTAACAACCTCTTCGTCGCGGACAATCCCGTTGCCGTGGCAAACCTCACATTTGTCGGTAATTATCTGTCCTTCACCACCGCACTGCGGACAAGTGGAAGTAGTTTGCATCTGTCCCAGAAAGGTATTTGTAATCCGGTTTACCTGCCCTGTACCTCTACAGGTAGGACATGTGGAATAGGAACTTCCGTGCCGGGCTCCGGTTCCGTGACAGGTTTTACAGGCCACATATTTCTTCAGCTTTATCTTTTTCTCCACTCCGTGGGCAATCTCATCCAGGGTAAGTTTTACCCTGACACGTAAATTAGATCCTTTGTTTACCCTCCGGCGTCCTCTTCCCGAAGAGCCGCCGAAGCCGCTGCCAAAACCAAAGTGTCCGCCAAAGATGTCACCGAAATGAGTAAAAATATCTTCCATACTCATTCCTTCTCCGTAACCCTGACGGGAAGCCCCGCCCACACCGGCATGGCCAAACTGGTCGTACCTTGCACGTTTTTTTTCATTACTCAGCACTTCGTAGGCCTCTGCCGCTTCCTTGAATTTCTCTTCCGACTCTTTGTCCCCCGGGTTTTTATCAGGGTGATATTTCAAAGCCAGTTTCCTGTATGCCTTTTTAATTTCCGTCACCGTGGCGTTTCTCGACACCCCGAGTACATCGTAATAATCTCGTTTGCTCATCTATTCAGGATCTAATGTATTAATACCATAAATGCTGCTTGCAGTCCGTCATCCGACAGACCACAAACAGCGCTATTTCATAAATATTACCGGCTTGTGCCGTTACTATTTTCCAACCACTACTTTGGCATACCTCAACACCTTGCCGTTCAGCAGATAACCCTGCTGTATTACATCCACAACCTTGCCTTTCATATCCTTATTCGGCGCCGGTATTTCGGTAATGGCTTCATGATAATCGGTATCAAAAGGTTTACCTATCTCATCCATAGGTTCCAACCCTTTTTTCTTTAGCGTATTCATCAGTTTGTTGTAGATAAGCTCAATGCCTTTTTTGGCTTCATCGCTTAAATTGTGCTCTTCAAAAGCTTTTATGGCTCTTTCAAAATCATCCAATATGGGCAACAAATCCTCAATAAGCTCTTTTGATGCCGATTTTTGAAGCTCAATACGCTCTTTTGCCGACCTTTTTCTGAAATTATCGAATTCAGAATAAAGCCGCAGGTATTTATCATTCAGTTCTGCCGTTTTTTCTTTCAGTTCTTCAATCTCCTTTTGTGTCCTGGAAGAGGTCTTTTTCTTTTTTGAATTTTTACCACCCTTGTTTTTATTTCCCTCAAAAGTCACATCGTCAACATTTTCAACGTCTTCCGCATTTCTTTGCTGTTCCTTTACCTCTTCGTTTTCCTTGTTTTTTATATCTTTATTTTCACTCATTTTCAAACATATTTAATTGTTTCGCAAAGCGGTTACAAAATTTTTGCCACGCGATAAAAACAGCCAAATTGACAGCATCCGTAAAAAATCAGGATAATTTTTTTTCAAAAAATTTCCATAAGGGGTCATCCGGTACGGGCGCTTCAATTTTAAGAGGTTCTTTTTTTACCGGATGAACAAATGAAACCGACCGGGCATGCAGGCTGATGGAAGCATCGGGATTGCTTCTCGGGAAACCGTATTTTAAATCTCCCTTGATGGGTGACCCGATGGCAGCAAGTTGTGCCCTGATTTGATGATGCCGTCCGGTGTGCAAATCAATTTCCAGCAAATGATACTGATCGGAAGAGGCAAGATACCGGTAAGACAAAACGGCCTCTTTGGCACCTTCGGTGTTTTTTTTCGAAACAAAAGATTTATTCTTTTTCTCGTTCCTCACAAGGTAATGATTTAATGTTGCTTCGCGCTGAGCAGGCATATTTTTCACAACAGCCCAATAGGTTTTCTTCATCTCCCTCTTTTTAACGAGTTCATTCATTCGCGACAGTGCTTTTCCCGTTTTGGCAAACACCACAACACCGCTCACAGGTCTGTCGAGGCGATGAATAACACCAAGAAAAACATTCCCGGGTTTTGCATATTTTTCTTTTAAAAACAGCTTTACCTCCTCACTCAGCGGAACATCACCCGTTTTATCCCCCTGAATTATTTCGGAAGCAAGTTTATTAACAACAACAAGGTGGTTGTCTTCGTACAGAATCCGGGAGGCAAGGTTTTTCATGGTACGTTTATCCTCTGAAAACCGTTTTTAATTTAATACTGCTCTTTACTGTTGGGGAAATCAACATTTTTCACATCGTGAATGTATGCAAGAAATGCCTTGATGATTTCATCGTGCAGATTGTGGTATCTTCTTAAAAACCTTGGGGAGAATTCCTGGTTTATACCCAGCATATCGTGCAAAACAAGCACCTGACCGTCAACTTCATGCCCGGCGCCAATCCCTATGGTGGGTATTTTAACCGATTTTGTAACTTCGGCAGCAAGTTTGGCCGGTATTTTTTCAAGGACAACACCAAAACATCCCGCCTCTTCAAGAATCTTTGCATCGCGCATCAATTTATCGGCTTCCTTTTTTTCGGTTGCTCTTACCACATAGGTTCCGAATTTATTAATGGATTGCGGAGTAAGCCCGAGGTGTCCCAAAACGGGGATACCGGCACTCAATATCCTGTCAACCGATTCGACAATCTCCTCTCCGCCTTCCAGCTTAATGGCGTTGGCTCCCGATTCTTTCATAATTCTGATGGCAGAGTTCAATGCCTCTTTGGAGTTGCCCTGATAGGTTCCGAACGGCAAATCGACCACCACCAAAGCACGTTTTACACCACGCATTACCGACGACGCATGATAAATCATCTGATCGAGAGTGATGGGCAGGGTAGTGGCATGACCGGCCATTACATTGGAAGCGGAATCGCCCACCAAAATTACATCGATACCCGCTTCATCAAGCAAACGGGCCATGGAGTAATCGTAACCCGTTAGCATGGCTATCTTTTCACCTTTCAGCTTCATTTCCTGAAGCACATGGGTGGTAATCTTAGGTAAGTCTCTTGTTGAGTACATAATTTTTTGATTATAAACCGGCTGCAAAAGTAACAATTAGTTTAATGGTAAGGGAAAGATTTTGGATGTGATATGTTTGATGTATTATGTTTGATGTAATATGTTTAATGTGATATCAGCCCGAGGTAGAGAAGTAATCGATGAGCAAGTGGGGTAGGGAAACATAACATACACTACACCCGGCAATTCAGAGGGCACATACACGTAAGCATAAGGGCAGGTGTGCCTGATGAATCTCCGGAATGATGTCGGTACTGTATGTTGAATTGGAAAAGAAGCACGAGGAGAGATTCCGTCGCCATTCCAACCCAAAAGGCCTCCCTTTCGATGGCTTGGAATAGGGACGCGGGAGAGGGGGTACAAGTCAATCGGTGTACAAGGCCAGTGCAAATATTCACCCTGAAAGGGTGTAATATCATTAGCACCGGAGGCAGTGCGGTGCGGAAAGGAAAGGAATGATGTCAGGTTTTGGCGGGTTCTGAGTGAGCCGACAAGAAGGCCTGTGAAGGAAGCGGCTTACGAAGAATCTACGATTGATTTAATCACCTGTATGTTGATTTGCGACAAAGTGTTTATTAAGAAAAGTGTGAGGGAGATTCCTCCCCGCCTCAAGCGGGTCGGAACGTGACAAAACCGGTACATCAATGTAAGATATTCGACATAAGACATTAGAATTAAGAACGGGAAGTTGCGGCAGGGATGGGAGCGGTAGCCCTGCCGGTGAGGACTACAAGCGGACAGCAGATTGCGATGCCCGAAGGCATGCAACTGCAAGCCTGCCCGGCCGCCCAAATTAAAAATATTCTCTTTATTGTCTGCCGGATTCTTGTCCGTACCTGCCCGATACTCGTTGAAAACCGCCGAATAGTAGTTGGTGCTTGACAACGCATGAGTTTCGATGTACTTTTATTCAATATTAACCAAATGTATAAAGAATGAAAACTTCCGCCTGCTATGTGCTGTCAATATTTTTGTTCCTTTTGATACCGGAATCCAAAGCGGCTCTTTTTACGGTTTCCACAGCTTCGGCAATTCAAACGGCCTTAAACACAGCCGCATCGAACGGTGAAAGCGACACCGTATTAATACAAAACGGCACCTACCACCTTACCGCATCACTTACCTACTCGTCTTCCGAAGGTTATTCCATTACGGTTATGGGGCAGACCTCCACCGTTTTGAACGGAAACGACAATGTGCGGCCGCTGGATATAAGAACCACCGTTGACAATGCCGATATTTTTGTTAAGAACCTGACCATAGAACATGGCCGCGGCGATTATGGCGGTGGAATCTATCTGGAAACCACCACAGCAGACATTGTCATGAGCAATTGTACGGTAAATGACAACACGGGAACCGTTATTTGCGGAGGGGCCGATATCTATTCGGATTCGGGTGATATTACGGTTACCAATTGTTCTTTTGAACGAAATTCGGCTCCCAACACCACGGGATATCCCAACGGTACTGCCGGAGGGCTTTTTGTGCAGACCGATCAGGCAGGGACGACCATTGAGCTGAAAAACTCCTATTTTGCCCACAACAGTGCCCACCGTGATGCCGGAGGGGCTATGCTGTATCCCACAGGGCCCAATTCAACCGTTACAGCCGACAGTAATACCTTTGAAAACAATACGGCACTCGAATACGGTGGCGGATTTTGGGTACGGTGCCCCAACAGCAATGCTGCGGTTACTTTTACCCACAACACACTTACGGGAAACGAGGCCTCCGGTGCCGGTAGTGGCGGAGGCAGTTATTTTGAACTGGAAGGCGGACAACTGACGGCATACGGAAACAGGCACAGCAACAACAATGCCGCATGGCAGGGAGGCGGTATGTGGGTGACGCACATCGGAGGCACCATAAATGTACACAACAATACTTTTGACGGCGACACCTGTACACAGGGCGGCGGGGCGTTGTATATTTACATAGAAAGCGGTACGGCAACGGTAAAATACAACAGCATGATAAACAGCTCTGCATCTTCGGGAGGAACGGGGGGCGGACTGAGTATTGCAACCACTTCGGCAGCACTTAACGTGTACAAAAATACGCTTTATAACAACTTTGCCGATGAAGGTGGTGATGCCTATTTTTATTTTGATGCCGCTTCGGCAAGCATTTCGTTTTACGAAAATATCTTGTGGGGAAGTTCGTCGCCGGCTCTGGCCTGTTCGGGAGCCGTGTCGGTAACGGCAACCTATTGCGATATAGAGGGAGGGACGGGAGAATCGTGGTTTGGTACGGGATGTATCGACAGCAACCCCCTTTTTGCCAATGCAGCCAATGGAGATCTGAACTTAACCTGGGCCAATTACCCTTCAGCCGACGGTACAAAATCACCTTGTATTGATACCGGAAACCCTTCGTCGCCGGAAGATGCCGACAGTTCAAGGGCCGATATGGGGATGTACTATTTTGAGCAATACAATATCTGGCAGGGAAATGTAAGCAGCAACTGGAACACTGCCACCAACTGGAGCCGGAACCTTGTGCCCTTTGATAATCTGTCCGTTGAGATTCCGGTAGTAACAACCAATTACCCAAACGTTACAACTCAGGGAAACAGTTGTAAAAAACTAACCCTCAAAAGCGGTGCTCAACTGACCATCAGCAGTTCGGGCAGTCTTACGATTTTGGAATGATAATTCAGGACGATTTTTCTGTAATATGGGGTTTTTGCAGAAATTTTTCCGCCATTTTTAAAATTTATTTTTAAATTTGGCGGGAAAATTGTAAAATATGGTTAAGAGATATTTACAGAAAGAAGTTATAAAGCGGCTGAAGCATTATCCTGCAACAGGCATTATCGGGGCAAGGCAAACAGGAAAAACCACATTGGCAAAACAAATATCCTCAACAATAGATAAAGATGTTATTTACCTTGATTTGGAGTCTGTGGCTGACTATCAAAAGCTGGAAAATCCTGAATTGTATTTCGAACAGCACAGAGATAAATGCATAATAATTGACGAAATACAAAACAAGCCGAATTTATTTCCTGTTTTAAGATCAATTATCGATAAAGACAGAAAGCCAGGCCGTTTTCTTATTCTTGGCTCAGCTTCACCGGCACTACTAAAACAAAGTTCCGAATCGCTTGCAGGGAGAATTTCTTATGTCCGGTTAGACCCTTTTAATTTTATTGAAATTGACGGAAAACACAATTTATTCAGCCATTGGTTTTTAGGAGGGTTCCCGCCGGTATTTTTAAATACTGATTTTGAAATGGCAAAACAATGGTTAAACGATTTTATAAACAGTTATACGCAACGAGACCTGCCGGCATTGGGACTTCCTGCAAATCCGGTTATGATTAAGCGTTTATGGATAATGCTCGCACATTTAAGCGGACAAATCCTGAATTATTCCGACGTCGCAAAGTCATTGCAAGTAACTTCGCCAACAATTAAAACATATATTGACTTCTTCGAAAACTCTTTTCTAATCAGAAGACTTCAACCCTATTTTTTTAACATTAAAAAGCGAATAATTAAATCCCCAAAAGTATTTTTAACTGATACGGGAATAATGCACCGTTTATTAAACCTTCCCGATGTTGAGTCGTTATATGCTTATCCTTTGGTTGGAAATTCGTGGGAGAGTTATGTTGTCAATCAAATTATATCGTTGGCAACACCCGATACCGAATTGTTTTATTACAGAACAAAAGAGGGTAGTGAAGTTGATATTGTATTTGTAAAAGGTTTAAAACCTGTGGCAACGGCTGAAATAAAATTTTCTTCTTCACCTTCTTTGTCGGCCGGTAATACGAGGGCAATAAAAACACTTGAAACCGGAATCAATTTTGTAATTACACCACAATCTGAAGATTATCTTATTCGGGAAAACGTCAGAGCGTGCAGTTTGTCCGACTTTTTATCCAAATATTTACCTGATATTTAGCGCCGGAGTAATTGAAACGGGGTTGCCGTTGCATAGGGCAGAGACCAGGACTTGCTCAGAAAGATATTTTTTTCAAAAAAATTTTTTGTTTCAATCATTTCATTATTTTTGCCGCCCGAAATAATCATTTATTTTTAATTATTAACTAAAAAGAAAGTAGGTATTTAAGATGATTATTATTCCTGTAAAAGAGGGCGAAAACATCGACAGAGCTTTAAAGCGTTACAAACGCAAATTTGAAAAAACGGGCACCATGCGTGCTTTGCGTGAAGGACAGCGGTTTGTCAAACCGTCGGTAAGAAGAAGGGAACAGCGTTTGAAAGCGATTTACATCCAAAAGCTCCGTCAGGCCGAACAAGGCTGATTTTTTTGCTTTTTTTAGGATTTTTCTTTGCAAGAAACTTTGAACCGGACAGATTTTTTTGTATCTTTGGTTCAAAGTTTCTTTTTTATGAGCATATCGCTTTTCATTAAATATATTGCTTACGAAAAACGGTTTTCAGAACATACCCAAAAAGCCTACGAATCAGACCTGAACAGCTACTGCCAATACCTGAAAGAACATTTTGACCTGATAAAACCGGAGGAGGCAACCACCGAAATGATTCGCTCGTGGGTAGCCCGAATGATGGATGAGGGTTATAATACTTTGTCGGTAAACCGGAAACTCAGTACCATAAAATCGTTTTACAGGTTCTTGCAATTGGAAGGTATTATAAAAAACAATCCCGCACACAGTATTCACTCGTTAAAAAAACCTGGAAGAATACCCGGATATGTAAAAAAAGACTCAATGGAAAGGTTGATTGAAGAGGTTTCGGAAAATACTTCCACCCGCGATTTTCGTGAATTCAGGGATGCTCTGGTTATCGACTTGCTCTATTCAACCGGTATGAGGCTGTCGGAACTCATCAATCTCACCGAAGACTCTTTTGATTTTGCAACAAATACTCTGAGAATAAAAGGAAAAAGAAAAAAAGAAAGGTTGGTTCCGTTTACCGGTTCACTCAAAAATGAGGTAAAGGATTATCTTGCACTAAAAGAAAAAACATTCGGCTCTGACAATACACCTTATATTATAGTAACCAATAAAGGAAACAAAGCCTACCCGAAAATGATTTACCGTATTGTTACAAAAACACTGTCTGCATACACGCAGGGCAAAAAGAGCCCGCATGTTTTGCGGCACACTTTTGCCACCCACATGCTTAACAACGGAGCCGGATTACAAACCATAAAAGAATTGCTGGGTCATGCCAATCTTTCGACAACACAGATTTATACCCACACAACCATCGAACAGTTAAAATCAATATATTCCCGGTCTCATCCAAGAGCCGGATTCTAATCATTTATAAAAAGGAGGTTTATTATGAACGTAAACATTAGTTCGCTGCATTTTAAAACCGATTCGAAGCTTGAAGACTTTATTCAAAAGAAGTTGAACAAGCTTACCGGCAGATATGACGGCGTTTTGGGTTCGGATGTTATTCTTAAACTGGACAAATCCGACAGTCATGAAAACAAAGTAGCAGAGATTAAACTCAATTTAAAAGGGATGGAATTGTTTGCCAAGAAGCAAAGTAAGACTTTTGAAGAGGCTACCGACATGGCTGTTGACGCCCTTAAAAAGCAGATAGAGAAGCACAAAGAGCGCTTCAAAAAATAATTGAAATTTTTTTTAGAATTAGTTTGGTTATTAAAACTAAACTATATATTTTTGCAGACCTTTTTAACGAGAGGTCTGTTTTTTTATGCAGAAGTTCTAAAAGTGTTGTAAAACAAGGCAAACAGAGCCGAGTCGAAAATTGCGTTTGGCGTGTAAATTTAACGATTGATTTACATTGAGCCATACCGGACGAGCAAAAAATAAGCGTTACCGTTAAAAAGTAACAATGCCAGTATAGCTCAGTTGGCCAGAGCAGCTGATTTGTAATCAGCCGGTCGGGGGTTCGAATCCCTCTACTGGCTCGTTCATAAACATAATGAAAAAAACCGGGGGGGATACCGAAGCGGTCAAACGGGGCAGACTGTAAATCTGTTGGCTTAGCCTTCGGAGGTTCGAATCCTCCTCCCCCCACCAAAGCAAGGAAAAAGTTTAAAGTAAAAAGGAAAAAGCGAAATCAATACTTTTTCAAACTTTAAGTTTTAAACTTTAAACTTTTGACTTGAAAAGCGGGAGTAGCTCATCTGGTAGAGCGACAGCCTTCCAAGCTGTAGGTGGCCGGTTCGAGTCCGGTTTCCCGCTCAAGGCTGCCGGGGTAGCTCAGGGGTAGAGCACTTCCTTGGTAAGGAAGGGGTCACGAGTTCAATTCTCGTCCTCGGCTCAAGAGAGAGATAAAAGGAAAGAATAAGGAAACAAATTAACATTTAACTTTTTAATATTATTTAATATGGCTAAAGAAAAATTCGAACGTTCCAAACCGCACGTAAACATTGGGACTATTGGTCACGTCGATCATGGAAAAACCACTTTAACTGCTGCCATCACACTCACACTGCAAGAGGAAGGTTTGGCAGAGTTTAAGTCTTTCGATAGTATCGACAACGCACCTGAAGAAAAAGAAAGAGGTATTACTATTAATACTGCTCACGTTGAGTATCAGACGAAAAACCGTCACTATGCTCACGTTGACTGCCCCGGTCACGCCGACTACGTTAAGAACATGGTAACAGGTGCTGCCCAGATGGACGGCGCTATCCTTGTTGTAGCCGCTACCGACGGCCCCATGCCTCAAACCCGTGAGCACATCCTTCTTGCTCGTCAGGTTGGTGTACCGCGTATCGTTGTTTTCATGAACAAAGTTGACATGGTTGACGACGAAGAGTTGCTCGAACTGGTTGAGATGGAAATCAGAGACCTGTTGAGCTTCTACGATTTCGACGGCGACAACACTCCTGTTATTCAGGGATCGGCTCTCGGTGCTTTGAACGGTGAACCGAAATGGCGTGAAAAGATTTTTGAACTGATGGATGCTTGCGACACATGGATTCCTTTGCCGGAGCGTGATGAAGACAAACCGTTCCTGATGCCCATCGAGGACGTATTCTCCATTACAGGTCGTGGTACCGTTGCTACCGGTAGAATTGAAACGGGTATAATCCACACCGGAGACCCCGTTGAAATTATCGGAATGGGTGCCGAAAAACTCAAATCGGTTGTTACCGGAGTTGAGATGTTCCGCAAAATCCTTGACGAAGGTATGGCAGGTGACAATGCCGGTCTGTTGCTCCGTGGTATCGACAAAAACGAAATCCGCAGGGGTATGGTAATTGCAGCTCCCGGTTCGGTTACTCCTCACAACCATTTCAAAGCCGAGGTTTATATCCTGAAAAAAGAAGAAGGCGGACGTCACACTCCTTTCCACAACAAGTACCGTCCCCAGTTCTACTTCAGGACAACCGACGTTACCGGTGAAATCATTCTTCCCGAAGGCGTTGAAATGGTAATGCCCGGTGATAACCTTACCATTGAGGTAAAACTGATTGCCGACATCGCCATGAGCAAAGGTTTGCGCTTCGCTATTCGTGAAGGTGGCCGTACCGTAGGTGCCGGACAGGTAACTGAAATTCTCGACTAAGTTTTAGTCACAACATAAACGGTATTTAAAAGGTTTCCCCGATATTTTCGGGGAAACCTTTGGTACCTTAATAAAAAGGATACGGGTGTAGCTCAATTGGTAGAGTAGCGGTCTCCAAAACCGTTGGTTGTGGGTTCGATTCCTACCACCCGTGCAAAATAAATAGAAAAGATGGCAAAATTCAGTTTTTCAAATTACATCAGAGAAAGTTATCTGGAGTGGTCGCAAAAAGTGACCTGGCCAACCTGGAGTGAGCTGCAGAATAGTGCAATAGTAGTATCCGTTGCTTCCCTAATAATCGCGCTTGTCGTTTATTTGATGGATATCTCGTTTTCGACCATTTTGGAAAAATTCTACGGAATGTTCTAAAAGGGTTTGTGCTATTCTAAACTATTATATATTAACTGTTAACATTATTAAGAACTCCCCTGCAAGATGAGCGTAGAATCAGGAAATAAATGGTATGTGATAAGAGCCATCAGCGGTAAGGAAAAGAAGGTGAAAGAATACCTCGAAAGTGAGATTAAACGACTTAACTTAGAGGACAAAATTTCACAGGTTCTTATCCCCACCGAGAAGGTGTATCAAATCCGTAAAGGAAAGAAAATCAGCAAGGAAAGGAACTATTTTCCGGGTTATGTGCTGATTGAAGCCGATTTAAGCGGAGAAACGCCTCACATCATTAAAAACATTCCCGATGTACTCGGTTTTTTGGGTACAAAAGGAAATCCTGAACCGATGCGCCCGGCAGAAGTAAAAAGAATTCTGGGTAAGGTTGACGAACTTGCCGAACAGGGCGAAGATGTCAACATTCCGTTTATCGTTGGTGAAACCGTTAAGGTAATCGATGGCCCGTTCAACAGTTTCAACGGTGTTATCGAAGAGATTAACGAAGAGAAGAAACGATTGAAAGTGATGGTGAAGATATTCGGAAGAAAAACCCCGCTGGAATTGAACTTCATGCAGGTGGAAAAAGAATAAGTTAACGCATTTTTAATTTTAAACAATGGGTTTAAAATGGCAAAAGAAGTAAGTGGATTAATAAAATTACAGATTAGGGGTGGAGCCGCAAACCCATCACCTCCCGTAGGACCGGCACTCGGTGCAAAAGGGGTGAATATCATGGAGTTTTGTAAACAGTTTAATGCCCGTACACAGGATCAGGCCGGAAAGGTTATCCCTGTAATCATTACTGTTTACAAAGACAAATCTTTTGATTTCATCATCAAAACACCGCCGGTAGCAGTACAAATTATGGAGGCTACCAAACTGAAAAAAGGATCGCCGGAACCCAACAGGGTAAAGGTGGCCAGCATTACCTGGGATCAGGTAAGAACCATTGCCGAGGCAAAAATGAAAGACCTTAACGCTTTCACTGTTGAATCTGCAATGAAAATGGTAGCAGGTACTGCACGTAGTATGGGGGTTACGGTGAAAGGCGAATTCCCCGCAAACAATTAATAATCTGTTAAACGGAGGAGAATATGGCAAAATTGACAAAGAAACACAAAGAAGCATTAGCCAAATTCGACAAAAATCATGAGTACTCCATAGCAGAAGCCGTTGATTTGGTAAAGAAAGTTACGTACACAAATTTCGACGCTTCGGTTGACTTAAGCATACGCCTCGGCGTTGACCCCCGTAAAGCCAATCAAATGGTAAGAGGTTCGGTAACCCTGCCTCACGGAACGGGAAAAGAGCTTAAAGTCCTGGTGCTTTGTACGCCTGATAAAGAAGAAGAAGCTAAAAATGCCGGCGCCGACTATGTTGGTCTTGACGAATACATTCAAAAGATCAAAGGTGGTTGGACCGATGTGGACGTAGTAATTACCATGCCCAGCGTTATGCCAAAAGTTGGCCAGTTGGGACGTATTTTGGGACCCCGCGGCCTGATGCCGAACCCCAAAACCGGTACTGTTACTATGGAAGTAGGAAAAGCTGTTGAAGCGGCAAAAGCAGGTAAAATCGACTTTAAAGTTGATAAATACGGTATTATCCATTCGCCTGTTGGAAAAGTAAGTTTTAATGATAACCAACTTATCGAAAATATCAAGGAGTTGGTGACTACCATCATTAAAATGAAACCTTCGGCAGCTAAAGGAACTTATGTAAAAAGCCTTTACATTTCCAGTACCATGAGTCCCGGCATTAAAGTTGATCTTAAATCGATTACAGCTTAATTGGCTAAAAACATGCATTTGTTATGAGAAAAGAAGACAAGAAAATACTCATCGATTCATTAACCGAACAGCTCAAAGAAAGCAGCAACTTCTATTTAACCGATATTTCGGAACTCAATGCCGAAAGTACCGGTAATTTAAGAAGACTCTGCTTTAAATATGGCATTAAGATGCAGGTGGTTAAAAACACCCTGTTGAAAAAAGCCATGGAGAATTCGGAAAAGGAATACGATGAACTGTATGGGATTCTGAAAGGAAACACCGCTTTGATGTTTACCGAAAAGGGGAATGCCCCGGCTAAACTGATCAAAGAGTTCAGAAAAAAATCGGATCGTCCGATTTTGAAAGGTGCTTTCATTGAAGAGACCACCTATATCGGTGACGAGATGCTCGATTTCCTCGCAGCAATTAAATCGAAAGACGAATTGATTGCCGATGTAATCGCATTGCTCCAGTCTCCCGCTAAGAACGTTATTTCGGCACTTCAATCCGGTGGTCAGAAACTATCCGGAATTCTGGAAACCTTATCTGAAAAAAGCGAATAAGGAAATTAAAATCAATTAATATTTAATAAACGAATTAATTAACATTAAAACATAAACAAAATGGCAGATTTAAAAGCATTTGCAGAACAATTGGTAAACTTGACCGTTAAAGAAGTTAACGAACTGGCTGAAATTTTAAAAGAAGAATATGGTATTGAGCCTGCAGCTGCTGCAGTTGCAGTTGCCGCTCCCGGAGCTGCCGAAGGTGGCGCCGCTGCTGAAGAGCAAACCGAATTCGACGTTATTTTGAAAGCTCCCGGTCAATCGAAATTAGCTGTTGTAAAACTGGTTAAAGAACTTACAAGCCTCGGCTTGAAAGAATCGAAAGAACTGGTTGACTCTGCACCGAAAGCAATTAAAGAAGGCGTATCGAAAGATGAAGCCGAAGCCCTGAAAGCACAGCTCGAAGAAGCAGGTGCCGAAGTGGAAATAAAATAGTTTTCTATTTTCTAAAATAAGCCGCAACCTCTGCCCTTTTAGGGTCAGAGGTTTGTGGCTATATGTTCTTATTTTTCTAACGTTTTATTTTTATCCGGCTTGAGTGGTCGAGCCGATATTTTTACAAATCTTAAAACTATTTTGCCTTGGCTGAAATCAAAACCGAAAGAATCAATTTCGCAAGAACAAAAAATTTGATGCCTTATCCGGATTTTCTGGATGTCCAGTTAAAGTCTTTCCAAGACTTTTTCCAACTGGAAACAAATATGGAAAACCGTAAAAATGAAGGCCTTTACAAAGTTTTTGCCGAGAACTTCCCTATTACCGATGCCAGAAATAATTTCGTCCTGGAATTCCTGGATTATTTTATTGATCCCCCGCGCTATACCATGGAAGAGTGCATTGAAAGGGGACTGACTTACAGTGTTCCGCTCAAAGCCAAATTAAAACTTTATTGTACCGATCCGGAACATGAAGATTTTGAAACAATCATTCAGGATGTCTATCTCGGGCAAATCCCGTATATGACACCTAAAGGTACCTTTATTGTTAATGGTGCCGAGCGTGTTATTGTTTCACAGCTGCATCGCTCACCCGGTGTTTTCTTCGGACAACACCGTCATGCCAACGGAACCCAGCTGTTTTCGGCACGTATTATTCCTTTTAAAGGGTCGTGGATGGAATTCTCCACCGACATCAACAATGTGATGTATGCCTACATCGACAGAAAGAAAAAATTACCTGTAACTACCCTTCTGCGTGCAATCGGTTATGAAACCGATAAAGATATTCTTGAGATTTTCGACCTTGCAGAAGAGATAAAAGTAAGTAAAGCAGGATTGAAAAGAGTTTTGGGAAGAAAACTGGCAGCACGTGTCGTACGGTCATGGTTTGAAGATTTTGTTGACGAAGATACCGGTGAAGTTGTTTCTATCGAACGTAACGATGTGATTATTGAGCGTGAAACGGTTCTTGAAAGCAAACACATCGAAATGATTATTGATGCAGGCGTTAAAACAATTCTGCTGCATCGTGAAGATGCCAACCTTGCTGATTACTCCATCATTTTGAATACGCTGCAAAAAGACACCACCAACTCGGAAAAAGAGGCTGTGGAATATATCTACTTCCAGCTGAGAAACGCACTTCCCCCCGATGAAGAAACTGCAAGAGGTATTTTTGAAAAACTGTTCTTCTCCGACAAACGTTACGATTTGGGTGAAGTTGGCCGGTACAGAATTAATAAAAAGCTGGAAATCAACACCCCCATGGATGTGAGGGTATTGACAAAAGAAGATATTATCTTAATCATTAAGAACCTGATTAAGCTGGTTAACCAGAAAACCATTGTGGATGACATTGACCACCTGAGTAACCGAAGGGTTCGTACCGTAGGCGAGCAGCTATATTCACAATTCGGCGTGGGTTTGGCCCGTATGGCAAGAACTATCCGCGAGCGTATGAACGTTCGCGACAATGAGGTTTTTACTCCTACCGACCTTATCAATGCAAAAACCCTTTCATCGGTAATCAACTCTTTCTTTGGTACCAATGCTTTGTCGCAGTTCATGGATCAAACCAACCCGCTGTCGGAAATCACACATAAAAGAAGGATTTCGGCTTTGGGACCCGGCGGTTTGTCGCGTGAGAGAGCCGGTTTTGAGGTTCGTGACGTACACTACACACACTACGGAAGATTGTGTACCATTGAAACACCTGAGGGCCCAAACATCGGCCTTATCTCTTCATTGTGTGTTTATGCAAAAATAAACCATCTCGGGTTTATTGAAACTCCATACCGTAAAGTGGTAGAAGGTGTTATTGATTACAAAGTTGATCCTATTTACCTCAGTGCAGAAGAGGAGGAGGACAAGATTATTGCACAGGCAAATACAGTTGTAGCTGACGACGGCCGGTTTGTGAACGAAAAGGTAAAAGTTCGTTATCAGGCCGACTATCCCATTACACCGCGTGAAAAGGTTGACCTGATTGATATAGCACCTAATCAGATTGCCTCAATTGCAGCATCGCTAATTCCGTTTTTGGAACATGACGATGCCAACCGTGCTTTGATGGGATCGAACATGATGCGTCAGGCCGTTCCGTTGCTCAATGCCGAAGCTCCTATTGTAGGTACCGGTATAGAAGGACGGGTTGCCCGCGACTCACGTGTCCTTATCAATGCCGAAGGCGACGGAATTGTTGAATATGTTGACGCTAAGAAAATCATCATCCGCTATTCCCGTGACGAAACCGAAAAACTTGTAAGTTTCGATGACGACATTAAAGAGTATCACCTTACCAAATTCAGGAGAACCAACCAGAATACCACCATCAACCTGCGTCCCATTGTACGCACAGGCGATAAGGTTACAAAAGGACAGGTTCTTTGTGAAGGTTACGGAACACAGGGAGGCGAACTGGCACTGGGAAGAAACCTGAAAGTGGCATTTATGCCCTGGAAAGGTTACAATTACGAGGATGCCATTGTTATTTCCGAAAGAATTGTTAAAGAAGACCTGTTTACATCGGTTCATATTGAAGAGTTTACCCTTGAGGTTCGCGATACAAAACGAGGTATTGAGGAGCTGACAAACGACATTCCCAATGTTAGTGCCGAAGCCACAAAAGACCTTGACGAGAACGGTTTAATCAGAATTGGTGCCGAGGTAAAAGAGGGTGATATTCTTATAGGTAAAATTACACCAAAAGGAGAAAGCGATCCCACACCGGAAGAGAAACTGCTTCGTGCCATCTTTGGCGACAAAGCCGGTGATGTAAAAAATGCTTCGCTGAAAGCACCGCCGTCGCTGCAGGGAGTTGTTTTGGACAAAAGACTCTTTTCACGTGCTGTTCAGGACAGAAGATCAAAGATTAAAGACAAAGACAAGGAGATTATTGAGCAGCTCGAAAAAGAATACAAAGAGGCTTTCGATGAATTAAGAACCAAACTCATTCATAAACTTACCGTTTTGGTAATGGGACGAACTTCGCAAGGTGTTACCAACACTTTCGGCGATGTTGTGGTACCTCACAAAACCAAATTTACACAGAAGATTCTTAACTCGTTGGATTACACCATCATTAGCTCAGGTAATTGGACAACCGACAAGGAAAAGAACGACCTTATCAAACAGTTGTTGAACAACTACCTGATTAAATACAAAGAGCTTCTTGGTGTTTTTAACAGAAAAGTATTCGTGGCCCAGGCAGGTGACGAGTTACCCAATGGTATTGTTCAGATGGCCAAGGTTTATATTGCCAAGAAAAGAAAGCTTAAAGTAGGGGATAAGATGGCAGGTCGTCATGGTAACAAGGGTATTGTAGCACGTATCGTACGTGAAGAGGATATGCCTTTTATGGAAGACGGGACTCCTGTTGATATAGTTTTGAACCCGTTGGGTGTACCTTCCCGAATGAACCTCGGACAGATTTACGAAACTGTTCTGGGTTGGGCCGGTAAAGAGTTGGGAATGAAATTCGCAACACCTATTTTCGACGGTGCTACCGACGAGCAAATCAACGAATACATGGAGAAGGCCGGTTTACCGAAAAACGGAAGTGTCTATCTTTATGACGGAGGTACCGGTGAGCGTTTCGACCAGCCTGCCACAGTGGGTTACATTTATATGCTGAAACTGCACCACCTTATCGACGATAAGATGCACGCACGTTCCATCGGCCCCTACTCACTCATTACTCAGCAGCCTTTGGGTGGTAAAGCCCAGTTTGGAGGTCAGCGTTTTGGTGAGATGGAGGTTTGGGCTCTCGAAGCATTCGGAGCTGCCAACATCCTGCAGGAGATTCTTACCGTAAAATCGGACGACGTTACCGGACGTGCCAAAGCATACGAAGCCATTGTAAAAGGTGAAAATATGCCGACACCGAATATTCCGGAATCGTTTAATGTACTTGTTAACGAACTGAGAGGCCTTGGCCTTGAAATTCGCTTTGATCAATAATATTAATTTTTTGAAACAATAATAAAACTAAAATATGGCTTTCAGACAAGACAGTAAAATACCAGGTAGTTTTAATAAAATCACCATTAGTCTGGCTTCTCCCGAAAAAATTCTGGAGCGCTCATACGGTGAAGTATTAAAACCTGAAACCATTAACTACCGTACATACAAACCCGAACGGGACGGCTTGTTTTGCGAGCGGATTTTCGGACCGGTGAAAGACTATGAATGCCACTGCGGTAAATACAAACGTATCCGGTATAAAGGTATCGTATGCGACAGATGTGGTGTGGAAGTTACCGAAAAGAAAGTGCGCCGCGAACGTATGGGACACATCGAACTGGTTGTTCCCGTGGTACACATCTGGTTTTTCCGTTCACTGCCCAACAAAATCGGTGCACTCCTCGGATTACAAACCAAAAAACTGGAATCAATCATTTACTATGAGCGATACGTAGTTATAAATCCCGGTGTTAAAGAAGCGGACGGAATTAAAAAGATGGATTTCCTTACGGAGGAAGAATATCTCGACATTCTGGATACACTTCCGGCAGGAAATCAAAGCCTGGAAGATTCCGATCCTCAAAAATTCATTGCCAAAATGGGTGCCGAAGCAGTTCACGATTTGCTGGCAAGGCTCGACCTTGACGCCATGTCGTATGAGTTAAGGCACAAGGCTAATACGGAAACATCGCAACAGAGAAAAGCCGATGCGCTGAAACGATTGCAGGTGTTCGAAGCATTCCGCGATGCAAGAAACCGTGCAGATAACCGTCCCGAATGGATGGTGGTGAAAATTGTGCCGGTTATTCCTCCGGAGCTTCGCCCGCTGGTACCCTTGGATGGTGGCCGCTTTGCTACTTCCGACCTGAACGACCTTTACAGAAGGGTTATCATCAGAAACAACAGGCTGAAACGACTTATCGAAATTAAAGCTCCTGATGTAATTATGCGTAATGAAAAACGTATGCTTCAGGAGGCCGTTGACTCGTTGTTCGACAATTCAAGGAAATCAAGTGCCGTTAAAACCGAGTCGAACCGCCCTTTGAAATCGTTGAGCGACAGTCTGAAAGGTAAACAGGGACGTTTCCGTCAGAACCTTTTGGGTAAACGTGTTGACTACTCGGGCCGTTCGGTTATCATCGTGGGTCCCGAACTCAAATTAAACGAATGTGGATTGCCGAAAGCCATGGCTGCCGAATTGTTCAAACCCTTTATCATCAGAAAACTTCTTGAAAGAGGCATTGTAAAAACAGTAAAATCTGCCAAGAAAATTGTAGAGCGTAAAGATTCGGTAATATGGGATATTCTTGAAAACATCCTTAAAGGGCACCCTGTATTGCTCAACCGTGCTCCTACTTTGCACCGTCTTGGTATTCAGGCATTCCAGCCCAAGCTTGTTGAAGGTAAAGCCATTCAGTTGCACCCGCTGGCATGTACTGCGTTTAACGCCGACTTCGACGGTGACCAGATGGCTGTTCACGTACCTCTGGGAAATGCAGCCGTTTTGGAAGCTCAGATATTGATGCTTGCATCGCATAACATCCTGAACCCTGCCAACGGTGCACCTATTACGGTGCCTTCACAGGACATGGTATTGGGGCTGTATTACATTACCAAAGCGAGAAAGAGTACCGAAGAACATCCGGTTAAAGGTGAAGGAATGACATTTTACTCACCTGATGAAGTCCGAATTGCTTACAATGAAGGTACTGTTGATATGCACGCCATCATCAACGTAAAAGTTGATGTTAAAGAAAACGGCGAAATTGTCAATAAGATGATTGAAACCACTGTTGGCCGTGTGTTATTCAATGAGAAAGTACCTGAAGGATACGGTTTTATCAACAAACTGCTCACAAAAAAAGCACTTCGTGATATTATTAGTGATGTATTAAAAGCTACCGGAACAGCCGTTACAACCAGGTTCCTTGATGACATCAAGAACCTCGGTTTCATGATGGCGTTCAAAGGAGGACTTTCATTTAACCTGAACAACGTTCTTGTTCCCAAAGCAAAAGAAGAGCTCATTGCCAGGGCCAACGAAGAGGTGGAAGAGGTAATGAACAACTACAACATGGGATTTATTACCAACAACGAGCGTTATAACCAGATTATTGATATTTGGACACATACCAACTCGCACCTTACCAATATTCTTATGAAAGAACTGGCATCTGACGATCAGGGCTTCAATCCTGTTTACATGATGCTCGATTCGGGTGCCCGTGGTTCCAAAGAGCAGATTCGTCAGCTTTCCGGCATGCGTGGTCTGATGGCCAAACCGCAAAAGTCGGGTGCCACCGGAGGTGAGATTATCGAAAACCCGATTTTGTCGAACTTTAAAGAGGGGCTTTCGGTACTTGAGTATTTTATTTCCACACACGGTGCCCGTAAAGGTCTTGCAGATACAGCGCTTAAAACTGCGGACGCCGGATACCTTACCCGTCGTCTTGTGGATGTTGCCCAGGATGTTATTATCAAAGAAAAAGACTGCGGTACTTTAAGGGGACTGACAGTAACTGCGCTTAAGAAAAACGAAGAGGTGGTAGAATCGTTGTACGACAGGATTCTCGGTCGTGTTACAGTTCACGATATATACCATCCGCTTACCAATGAACTGATTGTTAAAGGCGGGGAAGAGATTACGGAAGAGATTGGAAGGAAGATTGAAGAGTCACCCATTGAAGAGGTTGAAATCCGTTCGGTACTTACCTGCGAATCGAAACGGGGTGTATGTGCCAACTGTTACGGACGTAACCTTGCTACCGGACGTCTGGTTCAGAAAGGTGAAGCGGTAGGTGTAATTGCTGCCCAGTCTATCGGAGAACCGGGAACACAGCTTACACTGCGAACTTTCCACCAGGGAGGTACAGCTTCCAACATTGCCGTTAGTGCAAAAATAGAAGCAAAACACGATGGTATCTTTACTGCTGAAGAGTTGCGTACCGTACCTTATGAAAAAGACGGTAAGAAATATGAGATTGTTGTAGGACGTTCAGCAGAAATGAGACTCGTTGATGAAGAAACAGGTATTGTTCTTTCCTCAGCCAATATTCCTTATGCTTCCAACCTTTATAAAAAAGAGGGCGAAAAAGTCAAAAAAGGTGATATCATTGCCGACTGGGATCCTTACAATGCTGTAATTCTTTCGGAAGTTACCGGTACCATTCAGTTTGAAAACATTGTTGAAGGACAAACATTCCGTGTTGAATCGGATGAGCAGACCGGTTATTTTGAAAAGGTTATTATCGAAACCAAACAAAAGGCAAAGAATCCCATTATCAAGATACTTGATAAAGACGGTAATCTGATTCGTTCGTATGACCTCCCGGTAGGTGCCCATATTCTTGTAAACGAGGGCGATACCATTAATGCAGGTGAGGTACTTGTTAAAATACCGCGTTCATTCGGTAAAGCCGGTGACATTACCGGTGGTTTGCCGAGGGTTACCGAGTTGTTTGAGGCAAGAAATCCCTCGGAACAGGCTGTTGTTTCCGAAATCGACGGTGTTGTTTCCTTTGGAAAGAAACTGAAGAGAGGTAACCGTGAGATTATAATCACCTCTAAAACAGGTGAAGAGAAAAGGTATCTCGTACCTACTTCCAAACAGATTCTTGCTCAGGAAAACGACTTTGTGAAAGCCGGAACCCCGCTTTCGGACGGCGCCATGACTCCGGCCGACATTCTGGCCATTAAAGGGCCCATGAAGGTTCAGGAGTATATTGTAAATGAGATTCAGGAAGTTTACCGCTTGCAGGGTGTAAAAATTAACGATAAGCACTTTGAGGTAATTGTCCGTCAGATGATGCGTAAGGTTCAGGTTGAAGATCCGGGTGATACCCGCTTCCTTGAAGGAGAACTGGTTAACAAAGTTGACTTCCAGGAGGTGAATGATGATATCTTTGGTAAAAAGGTTATTATGGATCCGGGTGATTCCGAAGTATTTAAACCGGGTCAGATTGTTAGTGCACGTCAATTGCGTGATGAAAATTCACGCTTGAAACGTCGCGACATGAAACTCGCCGAAGCAAGGGATGCGCAGCCTGCAACAGCACGCCAGGTTCTGCAGGGTATTACCAAAGCATCGTTGCAAACAAACAGCTTTATCTCTGCAGCATCATTCCAAGAAACCACCAAAGTTCTTACGCTGGCTGCCATTGCAGCTAAGACTGACGAACTGGTGGGTCTTAAGGAAAACGTCATTGTCGGACATAAGATTCCTGCCGGTACCGGCCTTCGTGAATACGATGACATTATTGTAGGTTCCAAAGAAGAATACGATGCCATGATGGACAGTATGAACAAGGAACCGGATATAGAAGAATAATTCAAAAACAAAAAAAGCGGAATAGTTAAACGTTGATTATTCCGCTTTTTTATTAAAACACAAAATACCATGGAAGATCAAACAAAAAAGAACCAGATTAACATTGAACTCACTGATGATATTGCAGAAGGAGTTTACTCAAATCTTGCTATTATTACCCACTCACATGCGGAATTTATTATTGATTTTATAAAAATGATGCCGGGCACACCCAAGGCAAAAGTAAAATCGAGGATCATTCTTACACCGGAACATGCCAAAAGGCTTTTTAAAGCATTGCACGACAACATCCGGAAATTTGAGCAAATGCACGGGCCCATCAAGGAATCGAAAGACGGCGGCACACCGCCGTTTACCATGGGAGGCCCCACTGCACAAGCATAGAGAAGAGATAAGATTAATGTTTTTTTGTTTCCTTAAAAATAAACCGCACTTGTTGCGGTTTATTTTTTTTATGGGGATTTAATATTTAAATCATTTAGTCTTAGTAAAACAATGAAAATTAGTATCTTTGTTTCATTAAAAATTATTATTCAGTAAATCAAAACCATTATTACCACCTTAATCTGCAAATGTTAGTCAACGATAAATCATATCAAACGGTTTGGATGGAAGGGACATCGGTATTCATGATTCAGCAAAACCTGTTACCCTTTCAGTTTGAAATTCACGAATGCAAAACATATTGGGATACCTGCATGGCCATCACCGATATGGTTGTCAGAGGTGCGGGTGCCATAGGGGCAGCGGCGGGTTTTGCCATGGCACAGGCTTTTCTTGCTTCGCAAAGTAAGGAAAAGGCACTGCTGATAAGGGAAGCCCGACAGGATATAGAATCGACACGACCCACGGCAAAAAACCTTTTTTATGCT
The DNA here is from genome assembly GCA_027022105.1 of Bacteroidales bacterium. Classification (GTDB taxonomy): domain Bacteria; phylum Bacteroidota; class Bacteroidia; order Bacteroidales; family F082; genus Sulfidibacterium. The sequence goes on from JALVZH010000064.1 coordinate 33,009, forward strand.
GTTGACAGGGTCTATCGGGCAGGATTAATTTCGCCCGAGAGTGCTGTCCTCGAAGCCATGCGAATAGCACGCGAAGACGCTCAGTCGTCTAAAGACATAGGAGAACATGGCAACAAACTGATTGGTAAAAAAGCCAACATACTTACCCATTGCAATGCCGGATGGCTGGCATTTGTTGATTACGGAACGGCTCTGGCACCGGTATATCTTGCCAAAAGAGACGGCAAAGAGGTGTTTGTGTATGTTGACGAAACCCGTCCCCGCAGTCAGGGCGCACGACTTACAGCCTGGGAATTGAAAAACGACGGCGTTGACCATGTGATTATTCCCGATAATGCGGCAGCCAGTTTAATGGCCAAAGGTAAAATAGATATGGTAATTGTGGGAGCCGACAGAATTGCTGCAAACGGCGATGTAGCCAATAAAATAGGAACCCTCGGAAGGGCTGTATTAGCCAAAGAATTTAATATTCCTTTTTATGTTGCAGCACCAACTTCAACTTTCGATATGGAGTGCAAATCGGGAAAAGAGATTCCCATAGAAGAACGGTCGCCCGATGAGGTACTGTATCAAACGGGTACCGATGCCAACGGAAATCTGGTAAAAGTACTGGTGGCTTCCCCGGGATCTCCGGCCTATAACCCCGCTTTCGATGTGACTCCGGCAAAATACATCTCGGGTATCATTACGGAAAAAGGAATTATTAAAGCCCACCACCGTTCCATCAGGCAACTTTTTGAATAAAGCCGCTAAAAATGCCGAAAAGAAACTCACTGAAACCGGTTAATCTTGCACTGAACTTTTTTAGTTCCCTTATTGCAGGCGCTTTCGGTTTCTGGTTTATCTATCTCATGCAGGGCTTGGTAACACTCTATTTCAGTTATGATTTCGATATCTCTGCAAAATTTACCGTGGACGGTGTACATTTCGGCACTCCGTTCACCTCTCCGTTATGGACAAAAGATGCGATTGTAACTGTTTTTCTTGCCCCTCCGATATTTTTCTTTTTCAGCGGTTTGTTGTTTCTGTTTTTGCTTGCATTTATCAAAAAGAAAAGCTCTTCCTTGCTGTTTTTTCTGTTATGGATGGCTATTGCATCAAATAGTGCCGCATTCGGTACAATGATAGAAGAAGGGGTTGCTCACAGCGGATTGTACAGGGTTACCGAAGCATTAAATCTGGGGCTGGTTTTGCTGGTGATATCCGTATCGGTTTCCATCTATTTTCTTTACCTTACAGGGGTTATAACAGGTAAACTTATTCTGTTAAATATTGATGATTCGTGGAAAAACAATGGAGGTATAAAAACAGAAGTATTCATTATTTTACTGCTTTTACCCTTTCTGATAAATCTCATTCTGTTTTTAATCTATGCAAATTTAAATATTGCGCAAACAATTATTTTTTCCATGTCGTTCATCATTCTTTTTCCTGTTTTGTGGGTGGTCCCACCAAAGAAAAATAATTTCAATACTGAACCTCCGGGAAAATTTAATTTTCTTGACGGAATAACGGTTCTTCTTCTTTCCATATTGGTGATTCTGATTTATATCTCAATCAATCACGGAATTGAGTTGCCATTGACTTTTCTCCGGTAATCATTTAGTACAAAAGCGTTTAATAATGCTGTACGACTCCTCTATTCCCAGTTCACCGGCTTTGCTCAGGTCTTTGCAGGCCAGTTTGTTTTCTTTGAGGTAAAGCAACACCAAAGCCCGGTTAAAATAGGCTTCGGCAAGGTTCTTATCAAGCTCTATTGCATGCGAATAATCGTCGATGGCCCGCTGAAACTTTCGCAGTGCCGTTTTCAAATTTGCACGGTTATAATATAAACAAGGTAATGCGGGATAGTGTCTGACCAATGAATCGTAATCTCTGCTTACCAAAACATGAGTGGGTGGCGGTAATGTTTGTCCGTGTGGCGAAAAGCCTGATTTACTGATTCCTATGGAACCGGAATATTGCATATCGGCCCAAAGTTCATTGTTGTATTCAAAACGGACTACTCCCCTGTTTAAAAGCGCATATACAAAAAAACGGTTTACCATCAGGGTACTGTCGTAATAAGCAATGGAGCTTTTCAAATCGCCACGGACATAAGCTACCATGCCTTTTATAAAATAATATCCGGCCGTATCTCCTGTTTTTAGTACGGCACCGGCTTTTATTAAATATGTGTCATATTCTGAACTTTTTATGCTGTTATTCCGGTTTGCCGTAAAAGCAAGATGAATTCCTATATCATTGTCACTGTTAAAACGAACAATTTGAGAATCATAATAATATCGTACAGATTGAGGGTTGCGCAGCTCATCTTCGGTAACAAGCATAACCTGTATATCGGGTTTGGGCTCAATAGCAATTCTGTTAAATTGTATTTTACCCCTTTTCATATCACCGCTCAAAAAATCACTTTCAAAACGGATGATTTTACTGAAATATACCGAATCGGCATACCGTTTATACAGACCGGCACGGTTTCCTTTCGTATTTACTGCATTAATAATGGATTGTGCTCTTTGTCTGTCGCGCAAGGCACCATTGCGATCGCCCAAATACTGTCGGGCCACCGAGCGATTAATATATCCGCCGGAAAATTCCGGAAAAAGTGTAACCGTTTTGGTAAAATCATATTCCGCAGAAGCATAATCCTCCGTTTCCATATGAATAATGCCGCGGTTATACCAGGCGTACAGATTATCGGGATTGATGTATAAAACCTTTTCAAGGTCAGACAGTGCGCCATCATAATCCTTTTGCGCCGCTTTGATAAGCGACCGGTTGTAATAGGTAAGTGCATTGCTGCTGTCCAGTTCCAAAACCTTATCATAATCTTTTATTGCAGCCAGCGTATCGTCCATCTGCAACAGGGTAATGGCACGCTGAAAATAAGCAAAAGGAGAATCTTTATTAAGCTCAATGGCTTTGTTGTAATCATTGATCGACTTATCCAGACTGTCCAGTTCATAATAAATCATCCCTCTTTTCAGAAAGGCATCCGGATTGAAAGGATTCAACAATATGGATTTATTCAAATCGGATAAGGCAGCACGTTCTTTTCCCCATAAGTGGTTGGCTACACCCCTGCTCAGCAAAAGAGCAAAATCATTTTTCTTAAGCCTCAAAGCTGTGGTGAAATCGTCCACCGCTCCTTTAAAATCCCTGATTTGCACTTCTACTTCACCCTTTGATGCATAAACATCCACATCAAAGGGATCCAATTCCAGGGCTTTGTCAAAATCTTTAAGAGCAGCCTCAAAATTGTAAAGTTTGCCGTAACTTATCCCTCTGTACAGGTAGGCTCTTGTATAAAGCGGGTGGAGATGAACCGTTTGAGTAAAATCGCTAACCGCCCCACTGTAATCACCAAGACTGTATTTGGCAATGCCCCGCAAAAACCAGGCTTCAAAACCGTTTTTGTGGGAAGAAAGGGCAATGTTAAATTGATTTATGGCGCCCGTATAGTTCTCCTTTGAAAGCTCCGTTTGTCCGGCCATTAAGAAGTGGTTGTAATTAATTTGCGCACTGACAATCAAAGCGTTGGTAATAAAAGAGAGAAATAGCAACATTATCTTCATCTTCCCCCGAAGGAAATAATAACAAACCGAAAGATGTACCGGGTGTCGTTTCACTATACAGATTGTTTAATCCTCCAAAAGTAAACTATATTTCAGTAAAGAACCACTCAGGGTATTTAAGCAATAAATTATTAATGTTTTCGGGAACTGTAACTTTTATCAACGGGTAACCGTCATAAGAGAGAAATTTGTTACGAACCCAAAAATTTAAAATACCATGAAAAGATTTGTTTTATTACTTATTGGAATTGTTGTTTTTTCTTTGAATCCGGCTTTTGCACAAAGAGGAAACGGAAATATTATTAAAGTTGAACAGGAAATGCCGCCGTTTACAGGCATTAAAACGTCAGGCATTGACGATGTTGTTTTAATCTCAACCGGTACTCCATATACCGTAACCGTGGAAACCGATGAGAACCTGCAGGATAAAATAAAAGTAACGGTAAGGAATTCGACCCTTAGATTTTCGTACTCGGGCGTAAAACCCAAAAAATTAAGATTTTACGTATCAGTTCCAAATCTTGAAAAATTAGAAGTGTCAGGGGCATCAAACATTAAATCGGCAGACACGGTAAGGGTAAATACGTTGCATGTTGATGCCAGCGGTGCCGCTGATTTGCGACTGGGGCTAAAAGGCGAAACCATAAATATAGAAGCCGGTGGTGCTGCCGACATACACCTCTCGGGAAAAGCGCAAAAATTATATATCTCGAGTGACGGTGCAGCCGATATTAAGGCGGGAAAATTAATCGTCGATTCGGCATTTGTGCAGGCTTCCGGTGCATCCGATGTAAGAATAAGTCCGATACACTATCTGCATAAAAAAGTTACGGGAGTTGCAGATGTCAAAATAATTTCCGGTACAAAAGAGATGGTTTCGATTGAAACGGGAGACGATAATAAAAAGGTAATAATCCTTGAAAACGAAGATGACCATACCGTAAACTATTATTCCGACACTACCAAAATAAAAATTGGCGGACTGGGAGTGGAAGTAATTGACGCCGATACCGTAAAAATAAAAGTAGGACATCATGTTCTGGTGGTGGACGACGACGGCGATGTGGAATGGAACCGTTGTAAAACCCCTTGGTTTAACGGTCACTGGGGTGGTGTTGAGTTGGGTATTAACGGATATGTAACACCGGACTTCAATACTACTTTCGGAAAAAAATATGATTTTCTGGCATTGCGCTACGAAAAATCCATGACGGTTAACCTGAATATTTATGAACAAAATTTCGGACTTAACCGGGCAAAAACCATTGGCCTGATCACAGGTGTGGGATTTTCATTTAACAACTACCGGTTCAGTCAACCGGTATATCTTTCACCCGACAGCATTAATTTATCTGGATTTTACATGCGTAATGTCTCGGTAAGAAAATCGAAACTCACAGCTGCTTACATTACCGTACCGCTGCTTTTTGAGATACAATCGAAAAACGACATCCATTCAAAAAGGTTCCATATTGCTGCAGGCGGTATTTTCAGTGCCCGCATCGGAAGTCATACTAAAATTTATTTCAATGAAGCTAATAAACAGTACAATCTTGAGGATCCGGCAACCGGTCAACTGCTTCCGGGATATTACACTACCCCAAACAGAATTGACAGAAATATTGTAAAGAGTTTTAACAGTTTCAGTTTGCAACCCCTCCGTGTTGATGCCACATTCCGCGTGGGATACGGCCCGCTTAATCTGTTTGCTACCTACTCTCTGACGCAAATGTTCCAGAAAAACCGCGGCCCCGAGCTCTATCACTGGACCGTGGGAATAACGCTTGTGGGATGGTAAACACTTTCAATGAGTCACAAAATGAAAAAGCCGGTATTATTCCGGCTTTTTTTTTATGTTTATTAATAACAAAATAGGGAAGTTTAGTGCCCTAATTTTTAAAAATTAGGGAAGTTTGGTGCCTTATTCTATGACATTCATTTTATTTTTAATAACAATTTGCCTTTTTACTAATCTTTTGAGATAATAATAAAAAAATGTATAACTTAGCACTTGGCAAGATATAAAAATAAATGAAAATATATTTGGATAATTGTGCTATACAAAGACCTCTTGATGACAAATCAAACCTAAGAAATCGCATTGAGTCAGAGGCCGTTATGGGATTAATTGAACTTTTTGAACAAAAAAAGATAGAAATAGTTAATTCTGATGTATTAATTTATGAACTTAATAATACACCGGATATTGAAAGAATTTATTTTGGAAGAAAGGTGTTATCATTATGCACTGTGACATTAAAAATAAATAATTATGTTAAAGAAAAAGCTTTAGAATTTGAAAAGACAGGAATAAAACCAATAGATGCATTGCACTTATCTTTAGCAGTTGTAAATGAAATTAAATATTTATGTACTTGTGATGATAAATTTATTAGAAAAGCACAGTCTATAAAAAACATCAATACAAAAGTAATCCTTCCAACGGATTTAATAAAGGAGGTAATTAAATGAGCATTATGTTAACATTAAATGAAATAAACAGAGAAGCGTACGAGGTTCTATATAAAGAACTCGGAGTTAGCAAAACATTAAGGTTCTTAAGCCAATTCAGCTTAGGAAGAGGAGATTACACACATCTGAAATCAGAACTATATAAAGGAAAAACGGTAAGCGATCTGGTTAGAGAAATAGAGAAAAGCAAAACTTAAACTCTTTTATCTGTTCCCGTACATCTCCTCATAATATTTCTGATAATTCCCTGAGGTTACATTGTTCAACCACTGTTCGTTGTTCAGGTACCAGTCAACGGTTTTTTCCAGACCTTCTTCAAACTGCAGCGACGGTTTCCAGCCCAGTTCACGTTGCAATTTACCTGAATCAATAGCGTAACGCAGGTCATGGCCGGCGCGGTCGGTTACATAGGTAATCAGTTTTTCCGATGTTCCCGGTTCACGCCCCAGTTTTTTGTCCATAATTTTACACAGCAGTTTTATCAAATCGATATTGCGCCACTCGTTATGACCTCCGATGTTGTATGTCTCTCCGTCGGGCCCGTTATGATAAATCACGTCAATGGCGGCAGCATGGTCAACCACATATAGCCAGTCACGGACATTCTCCCCTTTTCCGTAAACCGGCAACGGTTTGTTGTGACGTATATTATTGATAAAGAGCGGAATCAATTTCTCAGGAAACTGGTTTGGGCCGTAATTATTGGAACAGTTGGATATAATGGACGGTAATCCGTAGGTATCGTGATAAGCCCGTACAAAGTGGTCGGAACTTGCCTTTGAAGCTGAATAGGGACTGTGGGGGTCGTAAGGTGTCTCCTCGGTAAAAAAGCCCTCTTTGCCGAGAGTTCCGTAAACTTCGTCGGTGGAAACATGGTAAAACCGTTTCCCTTCCCAATTATCTTTCCAGATGTTTTTGGCAGCATTCAGCAGATTTACCGTACCAATCACATTGGTCATAACAAACTCGGTAGGATTGGTAATGGAACGATCGACATG
>JALVZH010000065.1:0-1415 GCA_027022105.1 Bacteroidales bacterium
GCGAATAGGGTAACGGTTCGTTGCTGTTTCTTTCCAAGATATAACCCGTTATCAGACAGGTGTTTGTTTTATTCTCTTTTTCCGCCGAAGGGAAAATCACAAAGACATGTTCATTTATTTCCATGCCGAGCGGAAAATCTTTAATCAGGAAGCGGATGGCATTTGTGTCGCTTGAAAAGGTTTGGTGTACTGTTATTTTGTAATGCGAAAGCAGTTCGTCATCATAAGAAAACCTCATGTTGTATTGATTACGAAGCGTAAGAAAAACTCTGTTTAAAGGTTCGTTGTTACAGTCAACCTTAACGGATTGTGCTTTTAAGGTTGTTGCAAAAAGAATGGTCAGAAAGAAAAACAGAATCTTTTTGTTCATTCATTTTAATTGAGAATGGTAATATTACCCCGGTTATCACGTGCAAATTTAAGTCCAAAAGGTTTACAAACCAAATCAAGGGCTTTTTCTATTCCAACCGAATCGGGGAAAGAGCCGGTATAACTTTTATTCAGGTCGGCTTCCGTACGAATGTGTACATTGTACCGTCTTTCCAGTTCTTTGATAACCTCTGTTAAGGGTGTGGCTGTAAAGATAAAAACGCCGTTTTTCCATGCAACAACCGGTTCCAGGTCTATGTTTTTATGAAAAATAATTTCTCCGTTGGCGGTAACGGCAGCTTCCTCGGCAGGGGTGAGGATGATGCTTTTTTTTGTTTTTTGTGCACTCACCTGTACCCGGCCCGAAATACAGGCTACCCGGTAAACATCGTCGCGGGCATAAATATTGAACCGTGTTCCCAATACCGTTGTGCTTCCCTGTTTCGATTGTACGGTAAACCGTTTCCCCTTGGTTACCTTAAACCATGCTTCTCCTTTAAGTGTTAATTCGCGGGATACTGGCCACCAGAATTTTTTGTAGCTCAGTTTTGAATCGGAATTGAGGACCACTACCGAGTTGTCGGGTAAAATAACCTGACGGGTCTCTCCCGGAGGACAATATACCGAAACATAGGTGAAGCGCAATACGGCGCCTATACCCAACAGAACGGTTATTGCGGCTGCCACGGCCCAAACCCTTAGGGTAGGGTAGAGTCTTCTCTGTTTTACCGGTTCTGAGGCTGCATCTATTTTCTCTTCCAGACTGTTCCAGATGTCCTCTTTGGAAGGAGCCTCCGGTATCTGCAACATGTTTTCTATCTGTTGCAGTTTGTCGGGTTGCCGGTTGTTATGTGTATTATGACGTTTCACTGTAATTAAGTTTTTGTTTTAAAAAGCCCAGAGCCTTGCTAATCCGTTTTTCCACCGCTTTGGTGCTGATGCCGAGGCTTTCTGCTATTTCCGAATATTTCATCCGGTCGTAACGGTGCATCAAATATACCGTACGTTGTTTTTCCGGCAGCAGGCTCAGGGCTTTTTCGTATTGT
>JALVZH010000065.1:1425-13492 GCA_027022105.1 Bacteroidales bacterium
TGTAATTTTAATTCATAGAACGCTATTTTATCTTCGGGTGTTTCGCTTCGATTCTTTTTATGTTTTTGCTCCATTTGAAAATTAAGAGCAACTTTTTTTCTCCGGTAACTGCTTACAAACAGGTCGCCGGCTATTTTAAACACCAGTCCTTTCAGATTTCCGTTTGTCACCTCAGGTTGTTTCTCCCACAATTTCAAGAAAGCCTCCTGAGTGATGTCGGATGCCAGCTCCATATCTCCGCTGCGATACCAGATGTAGTTTCTTACCGCTTCGAAGTGGTTGTCAAATAACGATTTAAATTCACTCTTTGTCAAAACCTGTTTGTTTTATTTGTTAATTATACCGTTGAAAGTTGAAAGGGTGCTCCCCCCGCCTGAGCGGAGAGGAAACACCCTGAAGGTTATATAGAGCAAGTTAAGGTCTGAGGTAAATTGTGTAAGTATTTCCGTTTACGGTTACAGTGGCAATGTTGTCGCATGTGCCGTCGCCAAAGTCAAGAACTCTCAGGGCACGTCCTTCGGGCTCCACGTTTACGGTACCCGAAACAATGAAGCGGCAGGCCAGTTCTATGCGCAGCGGATTTACAACCGTACGGGTCCAGTGCATTCCGTTGGCGCGTTTTCCGGTAGCTGTACCGGTTATGAGGTACTTGTCGTCCCATTTGTTATAAGGTGTCTGGATACCATCAATCCACTCTCTTTCCTTTTGGGAATTCCATGTGATGGTATTGCCGCTTTCGGCAATAGTAATCACACCGTCAACGGTGATGTCCCAATACATATTGCCACCGTCGTTAAATCCCATGTTGGTGATGGTTTTAATGCCTTCCACCTGGTTATCATTTACGTAATATTCGTCGAACGTAGTGGTGATAATGGTTCCGGGATGGTAATATCTTCCGGTAAAAGAAACCAGAATTTTTCCCCTGCGGTAACGTCCGTCGTTGCACAAACAGTTTGTGTCACCGAAATCGATGGTTAAAACGTACGGGAATGAGGTTGTGTCGAGTGTAACCGTGGCGCAATCGCTTAAAAACACCCTCCCTTCGGTTGATTTGAAGTTGTTGCTGCTCAAATCGTATGCTTCGTCAACGATGTTGGTGACATTGTCGTAGGTGTTTTCAGCAAAGGCATCGTCGGAAGCTACGGTGAATTCGGTGTCGGGATTTGTTTGATCTTTGTTGCACGATGACAACATAATGAGGAACCCGAGAAATCCTGCGAGGCTAAGAATTAAACTGAATTTTTTCATTTTTGTAAAATTTTAATGGTTAATACACCTTTACACCGTCTTATCCCGCAGTTACCCTACTTTTTTCTGAAAAAAATCTATTTTTTTATTCCGGCTTCACGGTAGCTTATTGTAAACTCGGTAGGTCCCAGTGCATAAGGTGCAATCTCATACAAATTGTATCGCAATATAAATCCTTTATCACTGAGTCCGATGTTTGCCGGCAGTCGGAATTGATTGTTCTCAAACTTAAAGCCGGCATCGTTCAGGGTTTCCCCCGGCTTTATTCCTCTAGTCTTGCGGAACTTCTTTTCGGCCAGTTGCGAAAAAGCATCCATATCTTTGACAAGACTCAACGGCCACAATTTTTTTCCGGTGTAGCGGTTCAAATTCAGAAAATATCTGCCTCGTAAACCGTGAGCCCCGCCGGTATAGGTATCATAATCGAAAGCAAAGCAAAGCAGCGAATCCTGTTCGTAAAGAGGGCGTGAATTAAGCCTGAAATACCAGGTCTGTTTTAAATCGGGGAACGAGCGTTTTAGTTTGTAATAGTTCAGCAAAAAATCATCGGTAACTTTTTTCAGGTCGTTCGACCGTGAAGTACCCAAATCCTTGTCATATAATAAGTAGGTGATCAAATCACGGGTTAGCATGTTGGCGGTTCCGGCATGAGTTCCCATAAATTCGGGGTATGCCAGTCGCACATGGGTGCATTTGAGGATGTCGCTGTTTGTGCACGTGGTGTCTTTCATCAAAATATCCTTCATCTGATAGTCCATCACCTCATTAAAGGTTTGTGCGGTTTTTTTGCTCGTGGTTCTTTTCCTCGTGTTCGACTGATTGTTACAGGCAGCAATCAAAACCGCTATAATTCCGGTCAGTAGAATTAATCTTCTCATCTTTTAATAATTTGTTTTTTAATGATGAATTATGCTTTGGGCAAATATAGGGCAATTTTGCGGAGACTGAATACGGTGTTGAATGATCAATCCTCCTCCCCTCCCAATTCAGATGCATCATCAGGTCAGCCATGTGGGAGAGAATGCCGATGAATCTTCCTCGTGCTTCTTCTCCAATTCGACATACGGTACGGACATCATTACGGAGATTCATCGGCATCCGCCTCAGGCGGAGCCCTCTGAATTACAGGGTTAAGATTAACGTATGGCAAATCCAACCCGCCACCCCAACACTCCATTGCTAAAATCTTCCAATCATCCAATCCCACAATCATTCTATCACACCTCTCCACCGCAGGCTTATCAAAAACAAAACATAATACATCAAACATAATACATCAAAAATACCACATCCAAACATCCCGTTTTTCTTTATTACTTTTGCCCCATGGAAGATATTTTTACCTATGTTATTGTTTTCGGTTTGTTGATTCTGTTTACATCGCTTTACCTGTTCAGAAAGGACAAAAAGCGCAGTTTTATCCTTTCGCAGCAGCAGCTTGGCAAATACCTGCTGACTGTACGTGAGGTAAAACAAAACAAGAAAATACTTTCGCTGATTTTGGAACTCAATGAGAATACCGACCCGTCCCGCTTTTTTATCGAACTGATTGATACCCGGCGTGAGCGTGAGACGCGTAAACTTATTGATTTTCTTAATGATAACACAAAACCCACCGCTTCCGGTTTGCATTTGGATTACGAACCGTTTAAAGAAATAATAGAAAATCTGCACAAAAAAGGCATCACCTTCAGGTTTGGGTACGAACTGAATTCAAGCACCAAAATTAAATCCCACGAGCTCACTTTCAGCAAACACTGGAATGTGTATAAGGTTGATTCGGGGAGGTATAATTAACAACCCTGTTTATTTGATTTTTTAAATTTCCTATCCTATATTTGCGTTTGTTATTCTTTGACTTTATAGCCAGGAGTTATCAGACAACAATAACACCATATAAAATGAAAAAGCATTTGTTTTTATTCATGGTTGTTCTGATGACCGTTTCGGCCGTCAGAGCACAGGTGGCCATCAATACCGATGGCAGTAATCCCAACTCATCCGCCATGCTGGATGTAAAATCCGACACCGCAGGAATTCTTATCCCCCGTATGACAGCCGCTCAGCGTGATGCCATTTCTTCGCCGGCACAAGGGTTGCTCGTTTATGTTACCAACGACAACACCTTTTATTTTTATAGCGGTTCATCATGGGAAAAGGTAGGCCGCGGCGCTTCCGGGTGGGTAGTTTCAGGAAATTATGTTTATGTTCAAAACGACAGTGTGGGCATTGGTACTTCCGCACCCTCTGCACCCCTCGACGTGCATGGAAGAATAGCACAAACGGGTACGGGGCGATCCGTATTCCTTGGTGAAGGGGCAGGTGCCAATAGTCAGATGACCAACAATCACAATAATGTTTTTGTAGGCTATGAGGCTGGTAATGCTAATACTAACGGAGCATTTAATGTTGCGGTGGGGCATCGAGCCTTAAAAAGCAGTACAGATGCAGATTACAACAGTGCTGTTGGTTTTGAGGCATTGACAAGCAACACAAACGGAAAACGTAATGTTGCTGTTGGTTTAGATGCACTAAACCAAAATACCTCCGGAGATGCCAATACGGCTCTTGGCACTGATGCGCTCATTATGAATACAACGGGCCATTCAAATGTGGCAGTTGGTGTAAGGGCATTGTATAACAATACAAGCCGCAATAACATCGTGGCTGTGGGCGACTCGGCACTGTTCAACAACGGAGTGGGCGCCTACCAGGCCTACCACTCGATAACCAATACGGCAATAGGTTCAAAAGCCATGTTTAGCAATACTACGGGATACGACAATACAGGTGTGGGTTACAACGTAATGTATGACAATACAACCGGATACGAGAATTCGGCGTTCGGGCAGTCAGCTTTACAAAAAAATACGACAGGACACTGGAATACAGCCATCGGTTTCAGATCACTCTTTGAAAATACAACCGGTTACAGCAATACTGCCCTTGGTTTTCGTGCCGGAGGTAATGCAACAGGTTCAGGTAATGTTTTCATAGGTAATAAAGCCGGATATAATGAAACAGGTTCCAACAAATTGTATATTGATAATTCGGAAACATCTAATCCATTAATAGGAGGGGATTTTAGTACTGATCAAGTAAATGTAAATGGTGTGCTAAAGGTGAGTACCGGCTCTGCTGCCGATTCTCCTCAGGCCGGAATGATTCGTTGGAACAGTACAACTGGAGATTTTGAAGGATATAACGGAACGGAATGGTTGTCGTTAACCAAATCTAACCGCGGTTGGGGTGACAATACAGCAAAAGAATCACAAAGTGTTGTTGCTTCTGATGGAGCCTCCAGTGATTACTTTGGAATAAATATCTCAATTGATGGAGATTATACGATTATCGGTGCACATGGTAAAGATGTTGGTCGAGGTAAAGCTTATATTTTTCATTATAATGGATCAATATGGACTGAACAGCAGGGATTATCAGCATCTGATAGGTATAGCAATGATTGGTTTGGATATCGTGTTTCAATTGATAATGATTATGCAATTGTTGGTGCTTACGGAAAAGACATAAATGGTCATGATAATCAGGGAAAGGCTTATATTTTTCATTATGACGGTTCAACGTGGGCTGAACAACAGGGATTAACGGCATCTGATGGGACAACAGGTCACTATTTTGGGTGTAGTGTTTCAATTGATGATGATTTTGCAATTGTCGGAGCTTATCGTTATGGTTATGGTGACAAGGGTAAAGCTTATATTTTTCATTATGATGGTTCAACATGGAGTGAACAGCAGGGATTAACGGCATCTGATGGAGCAAACTATGATTATTTTGGTTATAGTGTTGCAATTGACGGAGATTATGCACTTATCGGAGCGTATGGAAAAGATATTGGTAGTAATAATAATCAGGGTAAAGCTTATATTTTTTATTACGATGGTTCTACGTGGAGTGAGCAGGCGGGAATTACGTCATCAGATGGGGGAGACGGTGATTATTTTGGGTTTAGTGTTTCCATTAATGGCGATTATGCTATTGTAGGAGCAGAGGCAAAAGATGTTGGCAGTAATGCTAATCAGGGTAAGGCCTATATTTTTCACCGAAATGGAACGACCTGGAGTGAACAATCGGGGTTAATAGCTCCGGATGGAACAGATGATGACCGGTTTGGTCATACTGTCTCAATTGATAGTGTATATGCGGTTGTAGGAGCATACAAGAAAGATGTTGGGGGAAATAGTGACCAGGGAAAAGCATACGTATTTTACCGGAGCGGTTCAAAATGGAGTCTGGAAACAGAATTAACTTCGTCTGACGGAGCAGCTACCGATTATTTCGGAGTTGGTGTTTCAATTAATAATGATTATATTGTTGTAGGAGCAGATTTAAAAGATGTCGGAAGCAACAGCGATCAGGGAAAAGTCTATTTCTACAAAAAGAACAATTAATACCGGAATGCATTAAACAAAAAAGAGGTTGCCTTATACGTAAAGGCAACCTCTTTTGAAAATCCTTTAAATTTACCTAAGCATCAATATTTGCATATTTTGCATTGGCTTCGATAAACTCGCGGCGGGGTGCCACTTCGTCGCCCATAAGCATGGAAAAAACATGGTCGGCTTCCGAAGCGCTTTCGATGGTAACCTGGCGCAGGGTGCGGGTGGCCGGGTTCATGGTGGTTGACCACAACTGTTCGGCATTCATCTCACCCAAACCTTTGTACCGCTGGATGTGCAGCCCTTTTTCGCTGCCGTTTTCCGAAAACTCTTTTACTATCTGTTCCCGCTCTTCTTCCGTCCAGCAGTAGCGTTCGGTTTTGCCTTTTCTGATGAGGTACAACGGAGGTGTGGCAATATAAACATAGCCCCGTTCTATCAGTTCGCGCATGTGGCGGAAGAAAAAGGTCAGAATAAGGGTGGCAATGTGGCTTCCGTCCACGTCGGCATCGGTCATGATGATGATTTTGTGGTAGCGGAGTTTCTCAAGGTTCAATGCTTTGCTGTCTTCTTCGGTACCTATTTGTACGCCAAGGGCAGTGTAAATGTTTCTAATCTCTTCGCTTTCAAATACTTTGTGGGGCAAAGCTTTTTCCACGTTCAGGATTTTACCCCTCAGCGGTAATATGGCCTGAAAAGCCCTGTCGCGACCCTGCTTGGCGGTACCGCCTGCGGAGTCACCCTCCACAAGGTAAATTTCCGAAACCGCCGGATCGCGTTCCGAGCAGTCGGCCAGCTTACCGGGAAGGCCTGAGCCCGAAAGGACGTTTTTGCGCTGCACCAGCTCACGGGCTTTGCGGGCGGCATGGCGTGCCGTGGCGGCAAGAATCACCTTCTGTACAATGGTTTTGGCCTCTTTGGGATGTTCTTCAAGGTAGTTGTTCAAATGCTCGCTTACCATTTGGTCAACGGCACCCATTGCATCCGAATTACCCAACTTGGTTTTGGTTTGTCCTTCAAATTGAGGTTCGGCTACTTTTACCGAGATAACTGCCGTAAGCCCTTCACGGAAGTCGTCGCCGCTGATGTCGAATTTAAGCTTGGATAACAGTCCCGACCGTTCGGCATAGGATTTCAAGGTGCGTGTCAGCGCTCTTCTGAAACCCGAAAGGTGTGTTCCGCCCTCGTGGGTGTTGATATTGTTTACATACGAATGAATGTTTTCCGAAAAAGAGGTGTTGTACTGCATGGCAACCTCAATGGGAATGCCGTTTTTCTCGCCTTCCATGCTAATGCATTCGGGGATGAGTTTTTCCCTGTTTTCATCCAGATAATCTATAAAATCGGGCAAACCGTTTTCTGAAAAGAAGGTTTCGCAATACAATTCATCTTCCTGATCCATTTTGCGCTCGTCGCACAGCGTTAGGCGGATTCCTTTGTTCAGGAAAGCCAGTTCGCGCAGGCGTGATGCCAAAATGGAGTAATCGTATTCGGTTACCGAAAATATTGTAGCGTCTGGGATAAAATGTACTTCCGTTCCTGTTTTGTCGGAAGTTCCTATTACTTTAACATCGTACAGCGGTTTTCCGCGCTCGTATTCCTGACGGAAAATTTTCCCTTCGCGGTAGATGGTGGCCACAAGCTTGGTGGAGAGTGCATTTACGCAACTAACACCCACACCGTGCAAACCGCCCGAAACTTTGTACGAACCTTTGTCGAATTTACCGCCGGCATGCAACACGGTCATTACCACCTCCAGCGCCGAGCGGTTCTCTTTTTCGTGAATTCCCGTGGGGATACCCCTTCCGTTGTCGCGTACGGTTATGGAATTGTCTTTATGTATTATTACCTCTATTTCGGTACAAAAACCGGCCAGCGCTTCGTCTATCGAATTATCAACAACCTCATACACCAGGTGGTGCAGGCCTCTTACGTTCACATCGCCTATGTACATGGCCGGGCGTTTCCTTACCGCTTCCAATCCTTCCAATACCTGGATATTGTTCGCCGTGTAATTCTTTTTGGCGTTTTCTCTTTCTTCTACAGTCATATGCTTTCAATCTTATTTTTTCACTTAACCTTGCTTACGCAAAAAAGTATGCAAAGGTAGGTAAAATTACTTATTTATTTACTTGAACATTGTTGTATCAGGGCGAAGTTATTAACATTGCAGGTGTTTAAAGTTAATATGATGACAATGAATATAAAATATTGAAAACCAGAAAAGTGAATGTTTTTTTAATAGACCCACCCCTACACCCCTCCAAGGAGGGGAACAATGGAATTCATTTTCTGGTTTCCAATATTTTATATTACAACAATTTTATTAAACTTTAAACGAGTTAATTGAAGTGATGATATTCTTTACGATGTTTAGGAGGTTATTTTTAATACGAACAGGAAATATTATCACGGGGAATAAGTGTTATAGAAAAAGATATCGCTGCCATTTTCACCGGAAGGCTAAAAGAAATAATGTTTACTTTTGCCTTAACTTTTAAAAATTCAAATAAAAAAACCATCATGAAAAGAAAAATAATTCTAATAATAATGCTGTTTTCCGGCATTCAGATGTTCGGCCAGTTGAGCCGCAATATTGTAATTACTTCGGGAAATAATGTTCCTTTCAGGGTTTATGTGAACAAAGGTTTAATAAACAATGCCCCTTTAAAGGAAGTAAGGATAACAGGGTTAACCGCTGACTATTATGACATTACCGTTCAGTTTGCCACCAGGGGAACCCCGACCGTCACTTCTTCGCTGTATGCCGCACCTCTTTCCGAGATTGTTTACGAGGTTTATCCGCCCGATAACCGGAATCCCGAAGGAACCATCTATATTCAGGATATTTATCCTTTGAACGAAAAAATTCCGCAGTTTCAACCGGGTACCGTATTTGTTTTCGGCACTACCGGCCGGGCAATGCCACCGCAAGGCGGAAACATACAGTCGGGACAAATCAATATTAACATTACCAACAACAATACACCGGTAAATCCGCCGGGGGGTGTTGTACCGGGATATACCGGAACCATCGGATGCCAGCCGCCTGTTACACCCGACAGGTACGAAAGCATGCTTCAGGCTGTCATATCAAAAGATTTCGACGAAGCCAAATTACGTGTTGCCAAACAGATTATCAGACAAAACAGTTGCCTGACGGTAAGTCAACTGATGGGAATTTTACGCCTGTTCGATTTTGATAAAGACAAACTGGAACTTGCCAAATTGGCTTATCATTATATTTACGACATCGAAAATTTTTATAAGGTGAACAATGTTTTCGACTTTGAAAATTCGGTAGAGGAGCTTGACAAATACATTTCGGATTATTAGAAAATGAAAATCATTATTAAAAACAGACAGAGAACAACTTACACTTTTTTCCTTAAATTTGAGCCTTGAACTTTTGACTCAAAAAACATGATGAACAAAACAGCAATCTTTCCCGGTTCATTCGATCCCATTACTTTGGGGCATGTATCGGTTATAAAACGGGCAATTCCTCTTTTCGACAGGATAATAGTAGGTATCGGTGTCAATTCCGAAAAGCGCTCCATGTTTACTCCCGAACAGCGCAAAACCTGGATAGCGGAGATTTTTCTTAACGAAACGAAGGTGGTTGTGGAAGTATTTTCGGGCCTTACCGTTGATTTTTGCAGGGAAAAAGGTGCCGGCTATATATTACGCGGACTGCGCACCGCAGCCGATTTTGAATTTGAACGGAGTATCGGCCAGGTAAATAAAAAACTCTACCCGGAAATCGATACGCTCTTTTTACTTACCGAACCCGAATATACACCCGTATCCTCTTCCATTGTGCGCGAAGTGCTGCGTTATGGCGGCGATGTCAGCAAAATGGTACCCAAAGAGGTGTTGCGGGATATTCAAAAATAATCCGTAACTTTGTTGTACCAACAACAGAGATTATGGAATGGCCTTCCCGACCGTTTGTACGCCTTTTGATATTCCTTATAACCGGCATTTTTCTGGCCGGACTTTTGCCGGATACCGTAAAACTACCTGATTCAATCATTTACATACTTTGCGGCGTTATTCTGGTTTCGGTAATTCTGCTCGCCATATACTTTAAATCTTTCAGATTCAGATGGCTTGCGGGTCTGTTTTTCGGGATAACTATTGTTGTAACCGGGATGGTGCTTACAATTGAGAAAAGAGCGAAGGCAAAGGTTTCCATAGATTCCTCAAACCGCTATTGGCGTGCTGAAGTGGCTTCCGATCCGGTTTTTAAAGAGAAATCGGTAAAGTTGGTTGCCGTAATGAAACCACTGATTAAAAACAAAAATTCCGCTACCGGTGAATCATTTAAAGCGGCATTGGTTTTTGAACTGGACTCGCTTTCGCGTACTTTAATACCCGGAGAGATTCTTTATGTCAATACAAAAATGAAAGTTCCGTCGGGAGCGCAAAATCCCGGGGCATTTGATTATAAAAAGTTTTTAAATGATAGGGGAATAACATACACAGCCTTTGTTCCGTCACATCATTGGAAGAAAACAGGGGAAACGTCACACGGTATTTTGTATGGCGCCCTTAAATTGCGACAGTTGCTGTTAAAGGTATTAAACAAAAACGGTTTGTCGGGTAAGGAGTATGCCGTTACCTCTGCTGTTTTACTGGGGTACGACCGCCTGATGGATGAGAAGACGGAGCATGCCTACTCGGCAGCAGGAGCTATACATGTATTGTGTGTCAGTGGGTTGCATGTAGGGATTATTTACCTCGTTT
This sequence comes from Bacteroidales bacterium, assembly GCA_027022105.1. GTDB lineage: Bacteria > Bacteroidota > Bacteroidia > Bacteroidales > F082 > Sulfidibacterium. Next base: position 11,826 of record JALVZH010000065.1, read on the forward strand.
TCGGATTTCTGCTCTCATTTATTAATAACCGCGGACGGTTTCGCTGGTTAAAAGCTGTGCTATTACTGGCTGTTATCTGGTTTTATGCGTTTCTTACCGGACTTTCTCCTTCGGTATGGCGTGCTTCGGTAATGATTTCCCTGTTTATCATCGGCGAAAACCTGAACAGGGACAAAGATAAATACAATACATTGGCGGCATCGGCTTTTATCTTACTGATAATTAATCCTCTGTTACTGTATAACATTGGTTTTCAGCTTTCTTATGCGGCAGTATCCGGCATATTACTGATGTATCAACCGTTGTACGGAATCCTTTATTTTAAAAATAAATTTCTTAATCTGATTTGGTCGGTTACGGCATTATCGCTGTCGGCACAGGCAGGTGCATTTCCCGTTGCGGCGCACTATTTCCATACTTTCCCCGTTTATTTTCTTCTCACCAATCTTGTTGTATTCGGTCTTGCCTACATTGTGGTTACACTGGGGATGCTGTTTCTTGTTTTGTCGCCTGTGTCGTGGCTTGCATTTTATATTGGAAAGGCTTTGTACGGAACGGTGTATTTAATGAATTTTTTGACAGAAAGCATTGCATCACTGCCATATGCACAACTTACAGGGCTTTATTATCCCTGGATTAAAGTGGTTTTGGTATATGGAATTTTGCTTGGTATTTTCTTTTGGCTTGTGCTAAGAAAAACTTCCCGGTTTATTCCTTTGCTTGCATTTATCTTTTTGCTTTTATTATTTGACACAACCGTTAAGTACGACAGGTTAAAGCGGAAAGAAATAGTGGTGTACAGGCTGAGCAAAGGAGTAGCCCTCGATTTGGTTTGGGGAGGAAAGAACCTTTTTCTGGCCGATAGTGTTTCCGTAAACCGGCCTAAAGGGCTTATGTATGCCGCAAAGAATTATCATATATCCAATGGATTAAGTAATCAGGTACATAGTCTTGAAACAGCCGTTCATAACTCCTCCGGGATTTTCTACCGGTCGGGATTTTTTATGGCAGATACCGTTAGCGGTTTGATTCTTAATAAAAAACAGTACGTTTTCCCGCCTCTGAAAAAGAAAATGAATATTGATTATTTGATAATCAGCACCACTTTCGGAAATCCGTTAAAGGATATTCTACGTTCGGTGAACTTTAAAAATGTTGTTATTGCCAACGGCACCGGTAGAACATACAGAGAGAAAATAAAGAAAGAGGCTTCACAGTTACATGTTCCCCTTTATGATATGAAAAAACAAGGTTATTTTTCTGTTGAATGGTAAAATCGGAATATTGACATTTGAGTAGTTCTCAACGGAAATTTATTTGCAAGAGTTCAATGGGCGCTGTTTTGGCGGTAATTTAACTTTAAAATGAGGTTAATCCACACCTTGCGAAATGATAATACACATAAAAACAGCAGGTTACAATTAATTAAATTTTTTTATTTTTTTATTTGGACATTAAAAAAAAGCATTTATTTTTGCAGTCCGTTTTTAACGGGAAAGTTCATAAAAACAATGGTCCGGTAGTTCAGTTTGGTTAGAATACATGCCTGTCACGCATGGGGTCGCGGGTTCGAGTCCCGTCCGGACCGCAAAGAGGGGAGTCAAAAAAACGGCTTCCCTTTTTTGTTATGCCGTATTATACCTACATACTTTATTCCAAGAGTCTTG
>JALVZH010000066.1 GCA_027022105.1 Bacteroidales bacterium
GGGATTAGCAGGAGTTGTTCCCTGCAGTTTTTCCAAAACATAGCTAACCACTTGCAGTCTGGCTTCGTCCGAAAGTTGTTGCTTGTAAGAGAGCATTCCTTTTTCTATAACTCCATTGGTTACAACATTATACAGGTCTTCGACCGTATTTCCGTGAATCCAGTAATTATCGGTCATATTGGGGCCGACCAGTCCGCCACCGTCAGCAAGATGGCAGGCAGCGCAGATTTTTACCCAGGTTTCTTTACCTGCGGCCAGCGAAGCATCATCGGTAAGTAATTTTACTTCAAACTTAGCTGTTTCTGTGGCAGCAGCGGGTTTTTCCTTTTTAACCTTAGCCATTTCCGCATTGTATTCTTCGGCCTGAATAAGGTCGGGCGCATGGAATACAAAAAGGCGGATTAAGTAGATAAAGGCAAAAACAATGGTGATGTAAAAAAGCCATTTCCACCAGGGCGGCAGGTCGTTGTCAAGCTCTCTGATACCATCGTAATTATGCCCTTTTATCAACCTGTCGTTTGTCAGGGTATCTATTTCGTAGTCCTGCTCAATTCTTATATTTTTATTTTCTTCTGTTGACATAGTATTCAAAAATTTTAAGGTTATAAAACTTTATTTTCATCCGGTGCAATATCGTCGTCCAGCGGCATTTTACTCATCTCGTCGGCCACTTTTTTAGGTGTTCTTATTACCATATAACCAACAAGAATAAAAAATGTAAAAAAGATAATCAGCGAAATGATGGGGTAGATTTCCACTCCGTCAATACTGTTCAGGCTGTTAATAACGATTTTCATCGGAAATCAAATTTTATTGGTTACTACTTAGTTCTTTTGCATTATAGATATCCGTACCAAGACGTTGCAAATAAGCAATAAGAGCAATAATCTCCTTGTTGTCATCAACCTTGATTCCGGCTTTCCTCAAATCTTCGCCTATTTCATGTGCTTGAGCCTTCAAATCGGCAAGGGCTTTTTTGTCATATCCTTCGGGATAAGGAACGCCGAGGGTTTGCATAACCCTGATCTTCGATTCCAGATTGGAAACATCGAGATCGTTGTTAATAATCCAAGGATAAGGAGGCATAATGGATTCCGCATTCATCTTTTGCGGATCGAGCATGTGGTTGTAATGCCAAGAATTGGGTTTGTAATTGGGCAGGGTTTTTACACCTTCGCGTGCCAAATCGGGGCCGGTACGTTTGGAACCGAACTGGAACGGATGGTCATAAACCGTTTCGCCGGCTTTGGTATAATCGCCATAACGCTCTGTTTCGGAACGGAACGGACGGATAAGCTGCGAGTGGCACAAATAACAGCCTTCGCTAATATAGATATCACGGCCTTCCAACTCAAGCGGTGTATAGGGTTTTACTGCCGATATGGTTTCCACATTCGACTTTACAAGATACATGGGAATAATTTCCACCATACCGCCTATTAATATGGCTATTAAAGCAAAAATGGTAAACTTAACGGCTTTACCTTCCAGTTTGCGGTGCCATCCCCACTGAACCTTCTCGTCGGCATGAGCATTGGGGTTCAAAGCAGGTGCTGTATCCTCTTCATAACGGATAAATTTACCCGATGCTACAGTTTTCCAAATATTGATTACAAAGAGAATAAGACCGGTGTAATAAAGGCTTCCGCCAAATGCCCTGAAATAATACATGGGCAGTATCTGCGTAACAGTTTCGAGGAAATTGGGATATTTCAAAAAGCCTTCTTCGGTAAACTGTTTCCACATGAGGCTCTGTGTAAAACCTGCAAAATACAACGGTATTGAGAAAAACAGCATCCCCAGTGTAGCAAGCCAGAAGTGAGTATTGGCAAGGCTTCTCGACCATAATTTGGTTCCGAATAAGCGGGGAGCCAGCCAGTAAATCATACCGAATGTAAGCATACCGTTCCAACCCAAAGTTCCGATATGAACGTGAGCAATGGTCCAGTCGGTAAAGTGACTTAATGCATTAACGGTTTTCAGCGAAAGCATGGGACCTTCAAAAGTTGACATACCGTAAGCGGTAACCCCTACCACAAACATTTTCAGTACGGGGTCTTCACGAACTTTATCCCAGGCGCCGCGCAAAGTAAGCAAACCGTTAATCATACCACCCCACGAAGGAGCAATCAACATTACCGAGAACACAACACCAAGTGCCTGAGCCCAGTCGGGCAATGAGGAATAAAGCAGGTGGTGCGGCCCGGCCCATATATAAAGGAAAATAAGCGCCCAGAAGTGAATAATGGAAAGCTTATACGAATAAACCGGACGATTGGCTGCTTTGGGAACAAAATAGTACATCAGTCCGAGGAAAGGAGTGGTTAAGAAAAATGCAACGGCATTATGACCGTACCACCACTGTACCAATGCATCCTGAACCCCTGCATAAACCGGATAGCTGTGCAGGAATGAGGTCGGAATCTGAATGTTGTTAACCACATAAAGCACGGCAACCGTTACCCATGTGGAAATGTAAAACCAAATGGCAACGTAAATGTGTTTGGTACGCCTTTGCAACAATGTCCAGGTAAAATTAATTCCGAAAATTACCCATACAACGGCAACAGCAAGGTCAATGGGCCAGATAAGTTCTGCATACTCTTTGGATTGGGTAAGCCCCAGCGGGAAAGTAATGGCAGCAGCAACAATTATCAGTTGCCAACCCCAAAAATGAATCTGCCCCAGCAATTTACTGTACATGGGGGTTTTTAACAAACGGGGAGTTGAATAATACACCGCCGTAAAAATAGCGTTACCTACAAAAGCAAAAATTGCCCCGTTGGTATGCAGCGGACGCAAACGGCTGAATACCAGCCAGGATATTCCGCCGCTCATACGCGGAAAGATCAACTCGAAGGCTATGGTTAGCCCGACCAGCAAGCCAATGACACCCCAAATAATGGTGGCGTACATAAAGTTCCTTGCCAGCTTGTTGTCATAAGTAAACTTTTCTAAATCCATAAGCATTTATTTATTTGGGTTAATAAAAATGATTTTTAAATATTTTGTTTTTCTTCAGAATCTTGCCCTGCTTCCGGCTCCCGGTTTTTTTTGTCACTATTTCGGATATCGTATTCACTGTCAACCGGTTTCGCATCATCAAACAGTATCCGTACTGCCGGCGAGTAGGTATCGTCATATTGTCCGCTTTTTACCGACCAGATAAAAGCTCCTAGAAAGCCTCCGGCTACAATTACTCCGATGATAACAAGGATGACAACGACGGACACTTTAATTCATTATTTAAGTTCCTAAATAGTGTTATGGGTGCAAATTTATATTTTTTTTAATACAATAATCAAAATATGTTAATAGATAGTTAATAAAATGTTTTAAAAGGTTTGATAACAATTAATTATGTGTTAAAAAAAATTTCGAAAGCATTTTTACGGAAAATGCCGCAAATGCCACCACACTCACCGAGCTGACGGGCATTAAAACTGCGGCAACGAGCGGGGAAAGATTTCCCTGTACGGCAAACCCGATTCCGATAACATTATACAAAAAAGAAATGGCAAAACTAACCTTTACCACATCCATGCTTTTGTGTGTAAAACGGATAAAATCAGGCAAAAGTTTAAACTTCTGTGCTTCGATAATGCCGTCGCAGGCAGGGGAAAAACTGTATATGTCATCGGCAACGGTTATGCCCGCATCACTTTCCATAAGGGCACCGGCATCGTTGAGGCCGTCGCCAATCATCAAAACCTTTTTACCCTCTTTTTTCAGTTTTCCTATGAAATCTTTTTTATCGGTCGGGCTTTGGTTGAATAAAAGAGGTGTTTCTTTTCCGAAAATTTTTGTCAGATTGTCTTTTTCGGCATCGTTGTCACCCGATAATACATAAAGATGATACTTGTACTTTTTCAGTTTGTCAACAACATCCTGTAAGCCATTCCTGTAAATGTTCTCAATTTTGAAATACCCCGTAACCTTTTCACCTATAAAAACATAGACATTGGTAGAATGTTCTTTATCCTCTTCGGCACGGGTACCCATAATAAACTTTTTACTTCCTACATTAATCCTTTTCCCGTTGATTATTCCACTGATGCCCATGGCCGGAATCTCCTTAAAATTTTCCACTTCCAGCTTTCCCTCAACGGAAATACTGTTTTTTATGGTGGCGCTAAGCGGATGTGCCGAATGGGAAGTCAGCGATTTGATCATTAACCATTGTTCCCTGTTAAGGTTATCCCCGATAAAAGTAGCTTTCATGTTGTGACTCAGTGTGATGGTACCCGTTTTGTCGAACACCACCGTATCGATTTTATGCAGGTCTTCTATTACATTGCTGTTTTTGATGTAAAAACCTTTTCTGCCGAATTCCCGGATGGTTCCCCCGAAAGTAAAAGGTATGGTTAGTGCCAAAGCGCAGGGGCAGGCGATGATAAGGACGGAGGTAAATGCAAACAGTGCCAGCGACGGGTTGTTGAAAAGCCAGTATATTCCGGCGGCAGTGGCAACGGACAGCACAATTACGGTAAAATATTCGCTTACTTTGTTTACAACCGATTTTAAACCTTTTTGCTCATCTTCACCTTTTTCCTGATTCCATAATTGTGTCAGATAGCTTTGCTCCACGCTTTTAATCACTTCCAGTGTAATGCTGCTGCCCACCTGGCGTCCTCCTGCAAAAATCATCTCGCCGGCTCTTTTCTCAACCGGTATCGATTCACCTGTAACAAAAGAATAATCAATGTTTCCCGTGCCTTCAATCAATCTCGAATCGGCGGGAATAAGCTCATTGTTTCTGATGAAAATGCGGTCGCCCTCTTTTATTTTTTCCAGAGGTACGCTCTCCTCTTTTTCTCCGGTAATACGCGTTACAGCCACGGGGAAATAGGATTTGTAATTGCGTTCGAACGAAAGCGCCTGATAGGTTTTGTTTTGATACCATTTTCCCACCAACAGGAAAAACACCAATCCTGTCAAGGAATCGAGGTAACCGATACCCCTGCCTGTCAGAATGTCGAAAGTGCTTTGTGCAAAAAGAGTAAAAATACCGAGTGTAATGGGAACATCGATGTTAACCATTTTATGCTTCAGCCCCTTGATAGCCGACAGGTAATAGTCGTTGGCACTGTAAAAAACCACCGGCAGACTCAGCAGAAAACTCATCCAACCGAAAAATTTAATAAACCGCTCCGACATCAACTCTCCGCCCGGAAGATACTCGGGAAAATTGTAAAGCATAACATTCAGCAGGCTGAAACCGGCAATGCCTATTTTTAACAGCAGCTCGCGGTTTCCCTTACTTTCATCTTTTTTCTCCAGTTGTTCCAGATTAATCTCGGGGATGTAATGAATTGAAGCCATTAATTCCACCACCTGACGCAATGAAATTTCATCGTCACGAAAAGTTACCGTTACCAGTTTTTTAGGAAAATTCACATAAGACTGAATGATTGCCGAATTGAGGGTATTGAGGTTTTCGAGCAGCCATATACATGAAGCACAGTGTATTACCGGAACATACAGAGTAACTTTGCTGACTCCTCCATCGGAAAAATCAAGCAGTTTGTCGCGTATCTCTTCATTGTCGAGGTAGGCATATCTGTTGCCCACATCTTCCCTGTCCACCTTTATACCCGACATGGGTTGGATGTCGTAGTATTTCTCCAGTTTTTTTTCGTTGAGAATCTGGTACACCGTTTTGCAGCCGTGACAACAAAAGGGTTTGCCGTCCCATATCACGGGATTTTTGCCGCAATCTTCACCGCAGTGTACGCATTTTTGACCCATTAGCGTTTTTTCATAATGTATTGCGGAAAGGTGATGACCCACATTCCGCGAAGCTGCCCGTCTTTAAATCCTGTCGCTTTGTCGTCGGGGTAATGTTGTTTAATTTTTTCGGCAAGTTCCGGATTCATTGTTTTGCCCGGCTCACCATGGCAGGTAAGGCAAAAATGCGACACTTTTATGGGGTTGTAATATACAGGATGTCCATCTTCATCAGGAATAATCTTTTCGGGCAAAGGATGGTGTCCCAGCCAGTCGAGAATATACTTTTTAAAGATAATCGAATCTTTACCTATGGTTTCATTTTTAGGATTTCTGTATTTTTTTGCCAGACGTTTTATGTTTAGTCCCAATGCTTCTGATACAGAATCGGTTAACCTCATGGCTTCGTTGGAGCAAAATTCCACTGCATGTTCCGGTCCCTTTGCCTTTACCAAAGCATGAAGCTTTTTTCCGAGAACCCGTTGTGTTATCATGGCGGCTTTGTAAGCCGTGTCTTTAAGGGCTTTTTCCAGACTGTCGCTCCATTCCAGCGTAATAACCTTTTGTTCTTTTTTTATCTGATGCGATGCCATGCCCTGCTTACGGCTGTGCTGTTTTTGTTCTTTACACGACCAGCCTGTGACAAGAAGTACCGAAACTAAAAAAACGGTTATTTTTTTCATCTCTTTATCTTTTATTTAACCTCAATTACTTTTCCTTTAAAACGTAAATCCACTCCCGCCAGCGGATGGTTAAAATCCATGGTAACGGTTTCGCTGTGTATGGCAACAATTTTACCGATATGACGGTTTCCGTCGTTATCCTGCATGGGAAATGTTTTTCCCAACTCAAGCAAACCCTCTTCTATTTTACCATTTACGGCGAATGTATCTTTGGGAATATCGAAAACCGCATACGGGTCTGTGGGGCCATAGGCATTTTCCGCTTTAATTACAAAATCAAAGGTGTCGCCGGCTTTAAGACCCATCAGGTTCTCTTCAAAACCCTCGATAAGATGTCCCTGTCCGAAATGAAAGGTCACCGGTTTCTCTTCCGACACTTTTTCTATCATTTCGTTATTGTCTGCTTTGTGCAAAGCATAAACCAAAACAGCCGACCTTCCTTTTTCAATTTTCATGGATTGATAAATTTAGACCGGCAAAAATATCTAATTAAGAAATCGAAAACAAGGTTTTTATCGTACGATTGCCGAATATCAGTACTTTTGCAATATTTTAACGAAAACAGATGAGAAGAAACAATTTATTTTATATAGCGATACTGTTGGTGGCGCTGATGGCATCGCGCTGTTCCAATGATGTGGATTTGTATGCCGATTATAAAGAGATACCTGTGGTTTACGGTATTCTGGATTATCAGGATGACACCTCCTGGATTAAGATTACCAAGGCATTTTCGGGGCCGGGCAATGCGCTTGAATTTGCCAAAAATCCCGATTCGAGTAATTACAAAGGCAAGCTTGCGGTAACATTGACGGGCCGAAAGAACGGTGTGGATTTGCCGGTTATTACTTTCGACACCATTACTATACACACAAAACAGGCCGGCGATTCGGTTTTTTATTGGCCCGATCAACTGATGTATTACAGCACCGAAAAATTAGAGCCCGATGCAAAATATACCTTAAAAATTGTTCTTCCTTCCGGTAAAGAAATAACCTCTTCGACGGAAATGGTAAAATCGTTCCACATCAGCTATCCGGTAAGGTACATTATTTTTACCTCCGACAAAGAGATAACATGGTTGTCGGCAGTGAACGGGAAGCGGTATGAAGCGGATATGGTTTTCCATTACAGGGAATTGCTTCCGGGAAATCCCGATACATTGGACAAATCCATATCGTGGCATATAGGGACAAAATTTTCCGTTTCCACCGACGGTGGCGAGCAGATGGCCATCGGCTATTCGGGTGAGAATTTTTACAAGATGCTGGAGAAAAATCTGGAGAAAATACCCAATGTACAACGTTGGACAGGAAACATAGATGTTTTTGTAGCCTGCGCTTCTCAGGAACTGGATACTTATATTCAGGTGAATAACGGCAATACGGGTTTGTTGCAGGAGATACCTGTTTATACAAATATAAACGGCGGTGTAGGTCTTCTGGCATCGCGACATACGGAGATGCAGTCCGTTCCGATGACCGTATCTTCGGAAGAGATTCTGATTAATGATTACGACCTCGGATTTAAGTTTAAACAATAATTTGCTTCAATCGAAGTTTTAATAGTGTTGTAAAATATTGGAAACCGGAAAAGTGAATATCTTTTTAATAAACCCACCCCTACACCTCCCGACGTAAAGTCGGGACAAGCTCTCCAAGGAGGGGAACAATGGAATTCATTTTCCGGTTTTCAATATTTTATATTCATTGTATTTAAATTAACTTTGATAAAATCGACCATTTAACAACAATGTTTTTCAACCGATGAGTAACCAAACCATTCCTAATATCTATGTTTATTGCGATCGCTGGTGTGAGCGTTGTGCTTTTGCTTCCAGATGCGAGGGATATGCCGCCACAGAAAAATTTACAGGTGACAAGCTGAGAAAAAAAGAGAGAGAAAACAGACTTTTTTGGAACAGACTAAGGGAATATCTTAAAGAATCATCGGAATATATAAATAACAGGGCCAAAGAAAAAGGAAAAGACTTGTTGCTTTTCGAAGACATTCCGCGACAGGTAAAGTTCGATCTTTTTCAGCGTAAAGCGGTGAGCAATGATGTTTTGAAAGCAGGCCGCAAATACGAGGATAAGGTGGACGACCTGTTGGATAAGTTGGTTGATAACGGTTTGCTGGCAGTTGTTGAGACAGGGTCGGGAGGTGCTTATAAGATTATTGGAACACCGGAAAACGGTATAGACCATTTTTGGGTAAACGAAATGCTAACGGTAATTTTAAGGTACCAATTGCAGCTTTATCTGAAGATATCGCGAGGGTATTACAGTCGCGGGAAAGCGGCCGAAGATACAGAAGATAGTGCTGCCTTTTCCAACGATGCGACTGGTGCAATAAAATCAGCCGTTGAACTTATTGAACGTTCCCTGGCGGCATGGTTTGTATGTTTGAAAGCATTTCCGGTACGGTTTCACGATGAAATTGAAGATATCCTTTTTTTATTGACAACCATAAAGAACAATCTTAGTAAGGAGTTTCCGGGAGCGTCATCTTTTGTAAGGCCGGGTCTGGATGAATTTTTTTAAAGCGTAAGTAATCAGATGAAGATATCGAGACTTTTGAGATGACGCCCAAAGATGTAAAAGAGGCTATCCGTTCGGGGAAGATTATGCATGCGCTTACGGTTGCCGCATTGGGAATTTATTTTCAACAGGAGTAAGGCAATGGAGCTTAGGCGATACCGTGTTTATTTGCCACAGACCGGTTAAAAAATATTTACCTTTGCCCTATGGAACGCATTACCCTTTTTGCAGATATATTACTTCCGTTGCCCATTCCGGGAACATTTACCTACCGTGTTCCGCAAACCATGAACGAAGAGATTAAAAAAGGGCAACGCGTTACCGTTCAGTTCGGTGCACGGAAGATTTATGCGGGACTGGTTACGGAAGTTCACGAAAATCCGCCGAAAAAAGGGACACCCAAATACATTCTCGGAATAATAGATGACGAACCGGTGATAAATGAGTTGCAGTTCAGCTTTTGGAAATGGATTTCGGATTATTACATGAGTCATCCCGGAGATGTGATGAATGCCGCACTTCCTTCGGCTTTTAAATTGATGAGCGAATCGAAGATTGTGCTCAACAGTTCCTTTGTTCCCGATACCGGAACCCTTTCGGAACCGGAATACCTGATTACGGAAACCCTGATGCACAAACAAAAACTCACCATTCAGGAGGTAACCAAAATAGTCGGGTTTCAAAAGGTTTTGCCTGTAATAAAAACCCTTATCGAAAAGCAGGCCATTGTAATGGAGGAAGAACTGAAAGAGAGTTACAAACCGAAAGTTGAAAAATATGTTGCACTTAGTCGCGAATACATACAGGAAAGCGCACTACAGCATTTGATGGACGAAATGGGGAAAAAGGCGCACAAACAACTGGAGTTGATTATGTCGTTCCTGACACTGACCGGTTTTCCGCTCTCTCCCGACAAAGAGGTAGCCAAAAAAGAGTTGCTGGAAAAATCGGGGGTTTCGGCTCAAATACTCAGGGCTCTGGTTGAAAAAGGTGTTTTTGTCATTACCGAAAAAGCTGTCAGCCGTTTTGAGAAAACCGGTGCCATGAGCCGTCCCGGGAAGATTGTGTTGAGCGAAACGCAGCAATCTGCTTTTCAGGCCATACGGTCTCAGTTTGAAAAGTACAGGGTGGTTTTGCTGCACGGGGTTACCTCCAGCGGTAAAACGGAACTCTATATTAAGTGGATAGCCGAAACCATAAAGGCCGGAAAACAGGTTCTTTACCTGTTGCCCGAAATTGCGCTTACCTCCCAGATAATAGGGCGTTTGCGAAAATATTTCGGTGACGAAGTGGGTGTATATCATTCGCGGTACAATCCCCACGAGCGGGCTGAGGTGTGGTACAACCTGCTGGGGAAACAGAAAGCCGAAGAGCACGTGCGCTACAAAATAGTGTTGGGCCCCCGCTCGGCCATGTTCCTGCCTTTTGATAACCTCGGTTTGATTATTGTGGACGAAGAGCACGACAGCTCTTATAAACAGTACGACCCCGCTCCCCGCTACAATGCACGTGATGCAGCCATATATCTTTCCACATTACACAATGCCAAAGTACTGCTGGGTTCGGCTACCCCGTCGCTGGAAAGTTATTTTAATGCCAAATCGGGAAAATACGGTTTGGTGACACTCAACGAACGGTATGGCGGGATTCAGATGCCGGAAATTATTGTGGTGAGTATGAAAGAGCAGATGCGCCGCAGGTTAATCAGGTCGCACTTTTCGTCGGTATTGCTGGAGCACATCAATAAAGCCCTTGAAGAAAAACAGCAGGTTATCCTTTTTCAAAACCGGCGCGGATTTTCACTGCGACTGGAATGCGAGCAGTGCGGATGGGTCCCCCAGTGTAAAAATTGCGATGTAACACTTACCTATCACAAACACAGCGAGTTACTTAAATGCCACTATTGCGGCTATTCGGTTAAGGTGCCGCCGGTATGCGGCGAATGCAGCAGTCCCAACATCACGTTAAAAGGATTTGGTACCGAAAAGGTGGAAGAGGAACTGGGTATTTTGCTTCCTCAGGCAAAAATTGACCGGATGGATTTGGATTCAACCCGGTCGAAAAATGCTTTTCAAAGGATATTTACCGATTTTGAAACGGGCAAAACCGATATTCTTACGGGTACCCAAATGGTGACCAAGGGTCTCGATTTTGACAATGTGGCGGTAGTGGGTATCCTGAGTGCCGACAATATGCTCAGCTTTCCCGATTTCAGAGCGCACGAACGCAGTTTTCAACTAATGGAGCAGGTTAGCGGCAGAGCCGGCAGAAAAAACAAACGGGGAACGGTAATCATTCAAACCTGGAAACCCGACCACCCCATTATCAGGCAGGTGATACGACACGATTATGACGGGATGTACCGTGACCAACTGAAAGAGAGGCAGCGTTATCATTATCCGCCCTTTTACCGTTTGATTATTATTAAAATGAAACATGCCGAGCCGGAAAAGCTGAACAAAGCTGCCGATGTTCTGGCACGTGACATGCGTGCGTTTTTCGGAAAGAGGGTTTACGGCCCCGAATATCCTATGGTGGCAAGGGTTAAAAACCTTTATATAAAACAAATTATGCTGAAAATCCCCCGCAATGCAGCGCTCCGGTACGAAAAACAAAAACTGAAGGAGATATTGCTCGACTTTCAAACCCTGAAAGCCTATAAGTCGGTTCGTATTCAGACGGATGTGGATCCTCAGTAATGTTACGTGTATCGTTTATGGTTTCCAATATTTTATCAAATAATTGAATGGTAAGCTTTATATAAGTTTACCGCATGAATTTCAGAACAGCATCAGAGTTTATTACTGTGGTTATTAACATTTCATTGGTAATAAAATCTTTTTCAAGCATTCTTTAAAGTCATGAGGGCTCAGTAATTTCGGGCAGGTTTTTTTGTGCAATGAAATATTTTCCCGACGACATCCGCAGCGAGGCGCAGGCACGTTTGAATTACAGGCGGTTAGCGCTTCTTTATCATCCCGACAAAGGGGGTGATGAGATGATTATGCGGGAAATAAATGCAGAGTACAATGCTATTAAAGTAAAGCTGAGAAAAACCGCTCAGAAACTAATGAACGTTAAAGCGGGTGATACGGTGTTTGTAAACGGAACCGAGTGCGAAGTGACTGCCGTATTCAAAGAGACATTTATTGCCAAAGCGAAAGGGCGGCATAAATTTGCGGTTTTCAGCAAGAAAACCGGTCGCGGGGTATATAATAAAAAGTACAAGGCAACACCGCTTTTGAATGATTAGGTTTTTTACCGGGGTTGGTTGCACAGGCGGGGAAGAATCTCCCCCCGTGCTTCTTTTCCAGTTTACAATATAGTACTGACATCATTTCGGAGATTCATCGGGCGCGCTTGTAAACCTGACGGATTGAACGCTGACTCCGTGGGTAAGGCCTCCGTCAGGTTGAAAAAAATTATGAAATTATGGTAATACATTAAACCCTGTTTTGTTATGTTCCAATCCGCCTCAGGCTGGGAAGAATCTCCCCTCGTGCTTCTTTTCCAATTGAAATCACGTAAAGGATAACATTCGGGGATTCATCGGGCGCACCGGCCCTTTGGCTTACCTGTTTGCGCCCTCTGAATTGCCGGGTGTAGTGTATGTTGGTTTGCCACCCCATTTGCTCATTGAGTACGTGTCCGCCGCAGGCTGATTGAGCGTTGAATATTGCTCATTTTCAATTCATTCTTAAATCTATATTTCTTAATTCTTCAATAAATCTTCATTCGGTGTTCGTTATTCGTAATTCGGTGTTCTTTCCCCACTTGCTCATTGAGAATTGAACATTGAATATTGCTCATTTTCAGGTTTTTATTTCCTCGTTTCCGACCTTTCAGGTCTCCACCCGCATACCCCGCGGCGACCGAAAAGGTCATCTTCCGCAAGACCTGTGGTGTCCTGAAAAGTTATTCCCCTCCATCTTCCTTATGAAAAACCGTAGCCGATGCCTGTGCCGTGGGCATGATAACCAGGTCGTTGATATTGACACGGGGCGGCAGCGTGGTAACATAATAACATACTTGGGCTACATCTTCGGGATGCAACGGTTCGTAACCTTTGTACACATTCTTTGCCCGCTCTTCGTCGCCTTTAAACCGGACTATTGAAAATTCGGTTTCTATAGCCCCAGGTGCAATCTGTGTAACTTTAATACCGTGTCGTACCGTATCTATACGCATTCCTTTCGTAAGGGCATCCACGGCATGTTTGGTGGCGCAATATACGTTTCCGTTGGGATAAACCTCTTTTCCGGCAATGGAACCGATGTTGATTACATGGCCGCTGTTGCGCTCAATCATCATTGGTAAAACGGCTCTTGAAATGTACAACAACCCCTTAATGTTGGTATCAATCATGCGTTCCCAGTCGTCGGTGTTGCCCTTTTGCAACGGTTCAAGCCCTACCGCCAATCCTGCGTTGTTGATTAATACATCAATCACAACATTATCTTTAACAAGTTGATTTACAGCATCCGTTACCTCTTTTTTGTTTCTGATATCGAAAGTAAGATACCGAACCGGTAC
>JALVZH010000067.1 GCA_027022105.1 Bacteroidales bacterium
TGAAAAAGAACCATAATTCGTTAAATTTGCGTAATTCGATGAAAAAAAAGAGTCATCGAATTAAGCGGATTATCCGAATTAAAACTCGCTTGCGGTGAGTTTTAATTCATACTACAAAAATAAATTAGGATTTATACATTTATATGAGTTAACTTTAGAAACAGTATCAAAATAAACTTAAAATAGCTTTAGCAAGGATGTCGTACTCCATTTATAAAAAAGGATTTAAGGTTTTTTTACAACTGGAAAAGGGATTGGCAAAAAACAGTACCGAGGCCTATCTGCACGACGTTGATTTGTTGTTTTCCTATTTTGAAGAAAAGGAAAATTCCATAGCCCTGCAAAAGGTGGAGGTGAAACACCTGCGCAGGTTTTTGGAATGGATAAACAAAAGCGGACTGGGAGAATATTCACAGGCGAGGGTTATTTCGGGAGTACGCTCTTTTTTTAACTATATGGAACTTGAAAAGGTGTTGGAAAACAATCCTGCAACGCTGCTCAGTCCGCCGCGGTTGGGTCGTAAACTGCCTGAAGTATTAAGCCTTTACGAAATAGAAACGCTTATGGAGCATGTTGATTTATCGCTCCCCGAAGGCCAGCGCAACAGGGCTATTCTGGAGACTTTATACGGCTGCGGATTGCGGGTTTCGGAGCTTACCGGTCTGCGCCTGTCACACTATTTTCCCAAAGAATCCATATTAATGGTTACCGGAAAAGGAGACAAACAAAGACTGGTGCCCGTGGGAAAACAGGCCTTGAAGCACATCGATCTTTACCTGAATAATTACCGGAATCAAATACAGGCGAAAAAGGGTGAGGAGGATATCCTTTTTCTGAACAGGAGAGGGGGGAGGCTCAGCCGCCAGATGATTTTTATTATGATACGCGATTATGCTGCCAAAGCCGGAATCGGGAAAAAGATAGGCCCGCATACCTTCCGGCATTCCTTTGCTACCCATCTGGTTCAAAACGGTGCCGACCTGCGGGCTGTGCAGGAGATGCTGGGGCATGCTTCAATAACTACCACCGAACTTTACACCCATCTTTCAACGGATGATCTGCGTTCGGCTATTTTAAAGTATCATCCGAGAGCAAAAGAGAGAAAGTAATGTAATAAACAGATGCTTTTCCGTATTTTTAATGTTTTTTTAAAAAAAAGATATTCACTTTTCTGGTTTTCAATATTTTATAATTCACCTAATGTTGAGACTTTGAACAAGTCTAAAAAATACCTACATTTGCTCCGTGAAAAACGATAGGGGTGCCTTAACATTACGGGCTGAGATCACACCCTCTGAACCTGATCCGGGTAATGCCGGCGAAGGGAGAAGAAATTCAACCCACAAGGCTTTCCTCTATTGATTTAATAGTGTTCATTTAAATCAATTGAGTGATGCAAAAAATTATCGGAATTATTGTTTTTATGCTTGTGATACCGCTGTTTTCGCAGGCACAGTACCGTATTAGCGGAACCGTAAAAGAGGCTGCTACGGGTAAACCGCTCTCAGGTGCTTATGTAGTATTGGAAAACACACGGTACATTACCGTTACCGATGAAACCGGACGCTTTGCCATAAATGATGTAAAGCCGGGAATTTACCGTCTGAAAGCCTCTTTTGTAGGATTTGATTCCTATTTAAAAGAGATTAAACTGAGCGGTGATTTACATCTGGATATCAATCTGAAGGAAGCGGCTTACATGAGCGATGAGGTTATTATTTCGGCGTTGCGTGCCGGCGACAAAACACCGGCAACATACCAAACCCTTAAAGGAACGTATATTGCCAAATACAACACGGGCAAGGATCTGCCGTTTTTGTTGAAGCTAACCCCGTCCGTAGTCGTTACATCCGATGCTGGCGCGGGCATAGGATATACCTCTTTGCGTATCAGGGGGGTGGATTTGACCGGAATTAATGTAACCCTCAACGGTGTGCCGGTAAACGACCCTGAATCGCAAGCGGTTTATTTTGTCGATTTACCCGACCTTGCCGCCTCGGTGGACAATATTCAGATACAGCGCGGGGTGGGTACTTCAACCAACGGTGCGGCTGCTTTCGGGGCCAGTATCAATATCAAAACCGATGCTTTTAACCCCATGCCTTATGCTACCCTGAGCAGCACTGCCGGCTCTTTCAACACCTTTAAAAACAGCCTTAAGTTCGGAACGGGGATACTCGGTAACCACTGGCTGATTAACGGTCGCATTTCTTACATCCACTCCGACGGTTTTATCGACAGGGCTTTTTCCGATTTGCGTTCCGGCTACCTTTCGGCAGGATATTACGGTAAAAAAGACATTGTAAAAGTTATCGGTATGTGGGGGCACGAAAGGACTTATCAGGCCTGGTACGGTGTACCCAAAGACAGCCTTGCAACCAACCGTACATATAATCCCGCCGGAGCCATTTATGACAATGAAGGGAATTTCCTCGGTTATTATAAAAACCAAACCGACAACTACACCCAAAACTATTATCAACTGCATTATGCACATACCTTTACCAAATCGCTGAATTTGGCAGCAGCACTTTTCCTTACCCGCGGATACGGATACTACGAATCTTATAAAAACAATCAGAAATTCTCGAAATACGGAATGGCCGACACCATTATCGGAACAGATACCGTTTCGCGTACCAACCTCATCAGGCAAAAATGGTTGGATAACTATTTCTACGGATTTAACCTGGCAGTGAATTATGAAAAACGGCAGTTGAAGATATCGGCAGGCGGGGGCCGTAACAACTACGACGGCGATCATTTCGGGAAAATCATTTGGGCACAGGTGGCCCGCCTCGGCGATTACGACCGCAACTGGTATTTTAATACCGGTACCAAAAGGGAGTACAACGTTTTTTTAAAAGCTAATTATTTGATTAACGAACGCCTTAACCTGATGGCCGACCTTCAATACAGAAATATTGATTATGCCATTAAAGGCACCCATGACGACCTGCGCGACCTCACACAGGAACATACATTCGGATTTTTTAATCCCAAAGCCGGAATTTTTTATGAAATCAACAAACGTAATCATGCCTATTTCTCATTTTCGGTGGCCAACCGCGAACCCAACCGTTCGGTCTATCGGGATGCCGACCCCAATCAGATTGTAAAACCCGAGAGGTTATTCGATTATGAACTAGGATATAAATTCAGTACCAAACCGGTTGTGCTTCATGCCAATCTCTACTACATGAAATACAAAGACCAGTTGGTGTTAACCGGCAAAATCAACAATGTGGGAACACCCGTTATGACCAATGTGCCCGACAGTTACAGGGCAGGGGTAGAGTTTTCGGGTAAATGGAATATCGGTAACCACCTTGCCTGGGAAGTGAATACCACTTTGAGCCGGAACAAGATTTTGAACTTTATCGGATATGTTGATAATTGGGACTACTGGAACGACCCCGATAATGAACCGTATCAATATGAGGAAAATCTCGGTAATACCGATATCTCATTCTCGCCATCGGTACTGGCCACTTCGATAATTACCTGGAGCGGTGTTAAGAATCTGAATGTAAACTGGGTATCAAAATATGTCGGTCGCCAGTACATCGACAATACATCAAACACAAACCGCAGCCTCGATCCTTATTGGGTAAATAATCTGAATGTTTCCTATGCCCTGTTTCCTGCTTTTATGAAAGAAATTGATTTTACGCTTCAACTGAACAATCTGCTGAACGAGCAATACGAAACCAATGCATGGGTGTACCGTTATTACTACGGCGGCTCCGAATATGAAATGAACGGTTATTTTCCGCAGGCCGGATTTAATTTTATGGCCGGAATAGTGGTGAGGATGTGATATTTTGATGTTTTATTTTTGATCATCCTGCGGCAGACACGTGTGATATTCGTGATGCGGATTGGATGGTTTGATGATTGGATGATTGGAGTGATTGAGAAGTTGAATGATGGGGGTATAGAAGTTCAAAGTTTGAATGTTCCAAGTTTCGGGTTATAGTAAAAAACAGCCATCTTCCTCCTTGGTTTAACTCTGATACGTCTGAGGCGAATCGGGACTTAACAAAAAAGATTACTCAAACATCATGTCATTCAAATCACTAAATCTTTTTTTCCGGAGCATATAGTGGTCGAAAACAATATTGCCTTGATACAGATTGTCAGGGTGCGTATGTTTCAACTGCTTTCTTTTCCTTTTCAGGTTTCCGAGGTTGCGGTAAAAATAAAAATGGGCCTTAATAACCGACCAAAAATCGGCAGGATGGCCCT
>JALVZH010000068.1 GCA_027022105.1 Bacteroidales bacterium
CCTTTGAGAAGACCGATGTTAGTAGTGCTGAAAAATTTCCATTGGGCAGCATAGGTATATTCGGCAGTTGTACCGGGGTTCTGCTTTCTTATTTCGTCTTGTGTGGAGTAAAGCTTTAAAGTATCAACAGCCATGGTAGAATCGTCCTGAAAAATCCAGATGCTCTCCGGTTGAAATGAGAGATACTCTTTCGACAAATCCGAAAAATCAAAATCGGGTACCTCGGGCTCCGGCTCCGGTTCGGGAGGAGGAGGTGTTGTATTACATCCAAAGAATGTTAAAAAAACAAACGCAACGAAATAAACGGGTAACTTTCTCATCTTAAACAAATTTGAATTAACCAACCAATAAACAGTTGTTCTGCTGAAGAGACTTTTTCCAGCGTAAACTGTCCAACACAAAAGTAATGAAAACAGCAACGCATTTCAAAATTATTTATGTTTTTTTACAATTTGTTTACTTTTACATTTTTAAAAAGCAAAAAAATGGCCGGAAACAGTTTTGGCAAGCAATTGATTTTGACAACGTTTGGTGAGTCGCACGGGCCTGCCATAGGAGGAATGCTCGACGGTTTTCCCGCAGGTGTGGAAATAGATACTGATTTTATCGACAAACAGATGGCACGACGCCGTCCGGGGCAATCGGGAGTAACTACTCCGCGTATTGAATTTGACAAGGTGGAGATATTGTCGGGTATTTTTGAAGGAAAATCGTTGGGGACACCCATAGGTTTTATCATAAGAAACAGCGATATGCGCTCGTCGGATTACAGCAAAATAAAAAACGCTTACCGTCCGTCGCATGCCGATTTTACTTACGACCGTAAATATGGTTTGCGCGACTACCGCGGAGGCGGCAGGTCATCGGCACGCGAAACAGCCGTTCGGGTTGCCGCCGGGGCCATTGCCATGCAATTGTTAAACAAATTGGGAGTGGCCATTCATGCTTACACCTCTTCTATAGGTACAATAAGTATTTCTGAAAAACCGGTTGACCTCTCGGGCACGGAACAATCGCCGGTACGCTGCCCCGACCCGGTTGTTTCCGAAAAGATGGAAATGCTGATTCGAAAAACGGCAGATGACGGCGATACACTGGGGGGAACCGTAACATGCAGTATTACCGGAGTTCCTGCCGGCTGGGGCGAACCTGTTTTCGATAAACTGAATGCCGATTTGGGAAAAGCCATGCTCAGCATCAATGCCGTAAAAGGGTTTGAACTGGGCGGAGGGTTTGCCATGACGGGAAAAAAAGGGTCGGAAGTAAATGACACTTATATAGTAAAAGAGGGAAAGACACATACCGTGACCAATTTCTCGGGTGGCATTCAGGGAGGTATTTCCAATGGCGAAGAGATTTATTTCAGAGTGGCATTTAAACCGGTGGCCACCCTTATGAAACCGCAAAAAACCGTTGATACCAACGGAAATGAAACAATTCTGGAACCCAAAGGAAGACACGATGTATGCGTTGTGCCGCGTGCCGTACCCATAGTGGAAGCCATGGCAGCCCTTGTCCTTACCGACCATTATCTGCGCAACCGTAGTGCAAAATTTTAAAGGGATGGGGTAGTCAACAGTGGTGATTTTGGGTTATTTTTGCGCTCAATTCATTTTTAATGAACGTTCTTGTTGAAACAAACAGAATTACCGGGCCCCAGTAAAGCATAATCTTTATAAACGGGGATGACTATCCCCGGGAGTAGTAACAAATAAAATAACATGAAAAAAACTTTAATCTTTATAACCGCCGTACTGCTTTCAATGAGCCTTCCGGCTCAGCATTACAGCATCGACGGCACTGTTCCGGCATTTAAAAATTCAAACGTTTATCTGATGCAAATCACCATGGACAAACAAACTGTAATCGACACCGCCCGCAGCGATTCGGAAGGCAATTTTCATTTCGACCTGCCCGAAGAGCTTCCCATCGGCATGTATCGTATTTTCAGTCACCGTAAAATGATGGACATCATCTATCACAACGAAAACATCCGCTTTGTAAGCAACGGAAATGAGGAAAACAATATCCAAATTATCGAATCGGTTGAAAACATGCTCTACTACAAATATCTATACATCAAAAATGACAACCAAAACAAACTCTCCATCCTGCAACCGGTGCTTGCCCAATACCCGAAAAATGACACTTTTTACTCCGTTTTATACAATCAGGTAAACAAATTACAGAATCAGATTGAAGAAACTGCCGAAAACATCATTTACAATTACCGGAATCTGCTGGTAGCCCATTACGTGAAAGTGGACAAACCTCCGGTAATCGATTTAAGTCTCCCCCCTGAACAACAAAAAAAGTGGATAATAAAACACTATTTTGATGATATGGATTTTGCCGATTCAACACTATTGGTAAGCAATATCCTTACCTCAAAGATTATCGGCTATCTTTCTCTTTATCAAGACCCGAACATGAATAAAGAGCAAATGGAGGATGCTTTTATTCAGGCCATTGATACTGTTTTGGAGAAATGTCTGGTATGGAACGTAATGTATGAATCTGTTCTTGACTATCTGGTGGGCGGTTTTGAAAACTACGGTTTTGAAAAGGTTTTGCAACATCTGGCGGAATACAACCATTTGGATGAGATGTGCGAAAACACGGAGAAGAAAAAAGAACTGGAACACAAACTGGAACTCATCAGCAGACTGGCTGTAGGAAAACCTGCCCCCGCTTTCAAAGCCGTTGACCTGAAAGGTGATACTATAGACCTTTACAAAATTAAAAGCGAGAAAATACTTCTGGTTTTCTGGGCAAGTTGGTGCCCCCATTGTGCCGAAACACTTCCCGAATTAAAAAAATATTACGACCCCGCCCATACCGGCAAACTTCAGATTGTTGCCGTTTCGGTGGACGAAGACAAAAACAGCTGGGAACAGGCCATTGCCGACAAAGGTTACAATTGGATAAACATAGGTGAAATGAAAGGGTGGGACGGTACGATTCCCGAAAAATACGGTGTGGTGGCTACACCCACGTTTTTCCTGCTTGACAAGGACAAAAAGATAGCGGCAAAACCGAATAACTTACAGGAATTGGAATCATTATTAAAAAACCCGTAGCAATGACTTATTCTTTGTTGGGAACATCGATTCTGTTCTTCCTTATCGGTATCTTTATGTTCTTTAAAAAGAAAGCCCTTATAGGCTGGTTTTTCATTATCCTGGGGCTAACGGGTATTCTTTTGTGGATTGCTGTCGTTGCGGTCTTTCCTGATAAGTTATAATACAGATATTTGAGTTGCGATTCAATGACTTGCGCCAAATAAAATGAATCATTCACTACTATTGTTTCTTCTTTTTCAGTCTGCCCGATTTTTTCAGCGCCTCATTCAATATCCACTCTATCTGACCGTTGATGCTTCTGAAATCATCGGCAGCCCATTTTTCCAATGCTTCCATCATTTCGGGCGAAAGGCGCAGCGCAAATACTTTTTTCTTTGACATATCTCTAAATCACAATTACCAAAAGTTTATATACAGGCAATAACCCCACAGGGGAACTCGAAAATATTAAATTATAAATCCTACTGTGCTATACGCCACAATATTTGCTAAACCGTGAGCAATCCAACCCGGAATAATACTCCCGTTTGCAATTTTTTCATTTAGAAACGCAGACATATATGCTCCAACCGAAGGAATAATAAATGAAACTAACAAGAAAAAGATATTACTTGTTACTAAAAAAAATAAAGCCGTATGTGTAATTCCAAAAATAGCAGATTGAAGCAAGTTCCCTTTCCAAAATCCCAAGACACTAATAAGCCTTTTTGCTATAAATCCTCTGAATAATATTTCCTCTGCAAATGAAGTCTTAAACAAAGCAATTACAATTAAAATATATATGGATTCTATGCCAAATCCCATCTGCCTGAACCTCCCAGTTATGCTGTTTGGATCTAACATAATTTTTTTAAAATCAGTATTGGTCACTGTTAAAATTAACATGGGTGTTGCATATAATAAACAAACAAAAACAGCAAGAATATTTGCTTTCTTTGTCGCTTTTTTTAATCCAATATATTTAAAAAAACCTTTCAAAGATTTATTTTTTAAGAAATAAACCAAAAAAGGGATTAAGGTAAAAACTAAAATTTGCACAAATGCCCTAATAGTTTCATTTATCATTGACCATATAGTTTTAATTATTTACACTATGGGTATAAGCCTCCTGTTCCATCATTTTTTTCATTGCCCTTTCCAAAGCATCAGGGCGCTGTGTACCTATGAGCAATTCCTGTCCGTTTTTCAGATAAAGCTGTAATCCTTTGTTTCCGGCCATAGTGTATGACATACTTCGGCGTAACATGCGCCGCATGCCGCGTCTCTCCTCATTTTGAGGACGGTTTTGGTCTTTCAGCAGATAACGCAATCTTCTCCGCTTGATTCCATACCCGCCATATTCCGACAATGCCCTGTAATTCCTGATCACATATTTTTCAATCATTTCTTTACGGATTACTCTCGGCTTGTTAATTAAAGGCCAATAGCTGAATCTGACAGCCTCGGTATCAACCACGGTAACCATTCTGCTTTTGAAAACAATAAAATTCACCCCGATCATAATCAAGTAGATTACCGCAGTGGTAAAAATCAAAGCATTTTTGCTCATGGGCTCATCACCAAAGGGAATTCCCATCACCAACTGGGAATAGAGCCCGTAAGTAAGCGGCCCTACCCCCAGCAGGGTGGCACCGATCATAAGCAGCTTAAGCCACCATGCCCGCTGTTTCTGTTCTTCGTAAAATAGCTCTTTTGCCATTTTTCCGGTTTTAATAAAGCGTTCCCGTATTCACCACAGGCGAAGCATCTTTGTCGGAAGTAAGAACAACCATCAGATTGCTCACCATTGCTGCTTTACGTTCGTCGTCCAGGTCGATAATTTTTTTGTCGGACAACTCTTTCAATGCCATTTCCACCATTCCCACGGCACCCTCTACTATTTTGGTACGGGCAGCCACAATGGCCGTTGCCTGCTGGCGTTTCAGCATGGCTCCTGCAATCTCCTGCGCATAAGCCAGGTAGTTAATCCTCGCCTCAATTACCTTAATGCCTGCAATGGCAAGCCGTTCGGTAATTTCGTCTTCCAGCACCTGATTTACCTCCTCGCCACCACTGCGCAGGGTAATATCGGCATCTTCATCCTCAAGATTATCATAAGGATAGTGACCGGCCAGCTTACGTACTGCCGCCTCCGACTGAATATCCACAAAATGAGCATAATCATCCACTTCAAAAGCGGCTTTAAAGGTGTTTTCGACCCTCCATACCAGCACAATCCCAATCATTACCGGATTCCCCAGCTTGTCGTTTACCTTAATGGGTTCGCTGTCGAGGTTGCGCGCACGAAGCGATATTCGCTTCCGTACAAAAAACGGGTTAACCCACCAAAAACCGTTTTCCTTAATGGTACCTTTGTAAGCTCCAAACAGCGTTAACACACTCGACTCGTTTGGGTTTACAACCATAAGCCCAACGGCACCAACCAAACCTGACAGACCGAATATAACCAACGGCCATATAAGGTTTTTCGTAACCAATAACCACACGGGAACACCAATCATTATCAATATGATAAGAAGTGCAAGATAACCCGATAACGCTTTAAATTCTTTTTCCTGTTTCATAATTTTATGTATTTAATATGATATTATTTTGATATTGCAATAATACATTATTTTTTAGCGGATGTCAAGTTTTTTTATAATTTTTTTCAGGACGGACGGGCGGGCTTGCAGTTGCATACTTTCAGGCTTCGCAATGTACCGCTTCTTTCCCTGCCGCATCTTCCCGCTCTTAATTCTTACATCTCACACGTGTCTGCCTCTGGCTGATCGGATATCTTACATCAAAACCAAATGAAAAAATTAATTAATAGGGAAGAAAGATAAAAAAAACAGGAAGAAATATAATTAAAAACCTTACATCACTTAAACACCCGCATCTTATCCAATGCGCGCTGGTATTTTCTGGCATTTTTCTGGTGCTGACGGTTGGTTTTGGCAAACACATGATACCCCGACATATCATCTTTGGCACAAAAAAAGAGGTAATTGTTCTCATCGGGATTGAGCACTGCCTTAATGGAAGACAAAGAGGGAATACAAATGGGCCCCGGTGGCAATCCGCCATGCTGATAGGTATTGTAAGGCGAATCGAACTTTTTATGAATATTCAGTACACGGTGAATTGAATAGTCGCCAATGGCATATACAACGGTAGGATCGGCCTGAAGTCTCCAGCCTTTTTTCAGACGATTCAGATAAACGGAGGCTATTTTTGGTTTTTCTTCATTTTTGTTGGTCTCTTTTTCCACAATTGAGGCAAGGATTACAACTTCCACAGGGGTTAATCCCAAGGATTCGGCTTTTTTCTTCCGTTCGTCATTCCAAAACTTAACATACTCCTGATACATACGGCCTATAAACCGTTCGGCAGTTGTATTCCAATAAAATTCATAGGTATTAGGGATAAAAATAGTTGCCACCGTTTCCGGTGTTACACCCATTTTTGCCACATACAGCGAGTCGGTAAGCAAATGTATAATGGAAAGCGAATCGGCCTCTATCTGTTTCGATACCCTTCCCGCAAGCTGATAAATGTCACGCACATTATTGAAAACCACTTTAACCGGTATTTGTTTACCACTGCGAAGTATCTCAACCAGCTCATAGTTACTCATTCCGTTCTTCACCAGATAATGTCCCGGTTTTACAAGTTCAGGAAGTTTTTTCTTTTCGGCCCACCACTCAAAGTTCTTTCTGTGAACGATCAATCCGTTCTTATAAAGTCTGACCTTTAACGTGTCGTAATTTGCTCCTGTAGGTACAAAAACAGAGGCCGGCTTTCCCGATGCCGTCCAGGTGTTTGGCACAAAGATTACATTATAAAGCCAGTAACCGGCGCCGAGGCTCAACAGAATCAGCACAAAGAGAAACAAGAAAATAACACGGCGGGCTTTGTTCTTTTTACGTCTTCCTGTTCCGTATTTGGAATGATAATATGCCATTTTAATAAAATTATTTATCTGTTAATCAACTGTAAAAACCATTCATCCACAGGTTTGCCATTCCTAAAATTCCACTCTTTTTTAAGACAGCTCTTTTCAAATCCTGCACTTTGAAAAAGCCTTAAACTCTGCTCATTATCCGCTTCTATATTACAATAAAGCTGATGCAGCTGAAGGTCGTTGAACGCATAATCCACAAGCAGTTCAAGCGAAGTTTTGCCAATATTTCTGTTTCGGAACTCTTCGGCAATCATAATACCCACACCGGCCCGTTTGTGCAAAGGCTCAAAATCAAACAAATCTACGGTACCGACAGGTTTTCCCTGAAACTCTATGATAAATCTTGCCTGTTTGTGTGTAAAAATATCTTTGTCGGCAGTAAAAAGGTATTGCTCCAGGTCGAAACGGGAGAATGGCAACAACGTACCGCTCAGATGCCACCATTTGCGGTCGTTTTCCATAGCAAATAAAAAATCCAGATCTTCGGGCTCAGGTGCCCTTAAACCCACTTCCCCCTTTAGTAACATAACCGAACCTTTTTAGGGTTACAAATTTAATGTTTTTCCTAAAACAAAAAAGCCCGCAAAAATTTGCAGGCTTTAAAAAAGGGTCATGAAAAAATTAACATTACGTGAGTGTTTCCTGATTTTGATTTTTCGCTTTTTGTATTTTCCAAACGGAATATACTGCTGCCGCCCCGAGTAACAGATAAACGCCATCGCCCACAGGTGCGCCGCCACCAACAGGAACACCCCCCCCGGCAGCGGGATCGCCGCCGGGGTCCGGGGGATTAGTCCCTGCATTCACCTCGAGACTAACAGTAAATAATAATATAAGAACGATAAAAACAATTTTTTTCAAATACAAAAAACGGAGGTGAATTAACTGTATCATTTTACTTTTATTTTATAAACACTTTTTTTGTAATTGTTCTGTATTTATTCGATATTTTCACAATATAAGAACCGGCAGACAAATCGACTTTAAATTGTTGCCAGGGCTGTCCGTTAAGCATGAACGATGCTTTTTCCCTTCCCAGCATATCATAAATCTCCAGTGTACCTTCCAGTTGTTCACCGCTCATCTGTTTTACATTAATCCTGCCTTGTGTGTCAACATAAACCCTGATATCGCTATCCGGCACATCTTTTTGATCCACACCAACGGCTGTAGCATCGAAGTAGAGGACAAAACGTTGCGGATTAGCATAATAGGCAGCCGTAAAGGTGTATAATGAGTCGGTTCTCAAGTCAATAAGTTCACCTGTTTTGGTATCTTCCAGGGTAATATCCATATCCTCGGGGAAATTCCCGATTCCGCTAAACCACATGGTAAATGTTCCCGTAGTACCGGCTTCAAATCCCACAGGAATCGTTTCAATCGGACCGTCGAAAGGTTGTGTGTTCATTGTATAAATCTCACCCTCTCCATAAGAATACAACTGAGGGGCATCATCAGCACCTTTTAGTTTGTATGCATCGTACCGGCTGTCAAAATCATTGGTAGCATCGTTGTTAAACATGACTATCATTTCATCCTTATAACCGTTACCCTGGACATAAACCCTCAATAATTCATCTGCCCTGTAGGCACCGCCACTCAAAAACTGTTGTGTATTATGCGTTCTTGACGACTGGGTAATTGTAAGTTCCGGATTCACGTCATTTGCATGGATAAAGAAGCCCTGTTGACCGGGAACATATTGTGTGGCCCCCCCGGTTCCGGTGTGCGTAGTTCCATTATAGGTAATATAATTGTGCGATGAGGGATCCCAGAAATAAACTGTATTATCGATATTTGTTTTTGTAAGGCTGGCATCATCCCAGTCGAAAGCGGACGGATATGCATTACCCACCAGGTTCCAGCCGAAATCTGCGGGGTCGCCGCTTAAAGTTAAAGTTGGCGAATAATCTCCGGTATTGGGTGTACCGTAATATTCTATTGTAGTATTACCGGTAGTGCCGCTACTCGACCATGAGGCATATCCTTTACCGGCCAGCAAGGGATCGCCTGGATCAGTCACATAAATCCAGTTGGTATCGGCCTCATCCCAATACTTAAGGAAAATACCCATAAAAATACCGGCAGTATCTCCACTTACAGGAGGCGTAAGGTAATGCCACTGTTCTTGCGAAAGGTATCTTTCGACCGTAATCTTACCACTTACCGAATAGCTTCCGTCATCAATAAACGAGGCATCTTTTCCCTCTTTTGATTCAAGTTTAAAATCACCGTTCATGGTTACGGTTTTACCGCTGCTAATTGTCATGGCGGCTCCGGGTCTTACGGTAACATTGTTTGCTTCACCGTCGATATCAACCGTTACCTGACCCGAATCCACAACAGCATTACATATGTTGTAAGGAACGCCGTTATCCCACAATGATGCATCCGACCAGTTACCGACACCTCTCCAGGTGGTTGTTATAGCTCCTGCTTCTTCCGAAAGTTTGTACATACCCGTGTTGGTACCCATAATCACCGAACCGTATTCGAGGTCAGGCACAAATTCACCGGGTAATCCTTCAAACACCAGTGTTGTTGAATTCAAGGGCACTGCGGTACGCCACAGATCCCTGCGGGCGGCACATGAAACGATATCAGGATCGTCGGGATGAACCATCACGGCTGAAAAGGCACCTTCGGGCATCATATTGTTAATGTATGTATAGCTAATACCTCCATCAACGGACTTGGCGAAAGCATAATCGAGGTTCTCTCCCGAAGCAATGAAAAGAGTATCGGGATGCCCGGGATAAACATCCAAATCATAAATAGGCATACTATCCACACTGGAACCGGACATCTGGCTTGTGGGACCAGTATTCAAGTAGCTCCAGGTTACACCGAAGTCGGTAGATTGCCACAACTGGCCGTTTACCGTAGGAAAGGCATGATCCCAATAACCGCAACCGATATAAATAACCGTATCGGCCCATCCGTAACCTACTGCCACGGTGTTTCCCTGTTCAAAATCAACCCCGCCGTCGGAAGGATGCATTTTAGTCCATGTATATCCACCGTCGGTCGAACGCCAGATATTTCCGTAATCAACCGATGTACTTGGCCATACATTGGAACCTGTTCCCGTAACAGCTATTATTGTATCGGAGGTGATAAACTGCACATCGGTTACCATATAATCCTGATGCGTACCGCTATTCCAACCCGAGGGGGTAACCTGTGAAAATCCGGTCGGCCCTGTAGTAGTCACATAAAAACCACCGTTATATCCTACCACAACATGCAGACTGTCGTTGGGATCTATATCCACAGCCGAAACTCCGCCGTCGTCACCCACACCGGAAATGGGGAAATCACCATACGGAGGTCTCCATTTATTTACACCAAGAACCGCATTATTGTGGTAAGCAATGGTATAACCCAAACCAGCCTTGGTAGCCACGTAATAGGTTTTCCTCCGTAGTTGTGCAATTTTAGAGATAGACACGGCAGCATGTCCTTCATTATCGGGATTGCTGAATGAGGAACCTGTATCATAGCTTATTTGAGGCCCTTTGTTTTTCGAACAAACAATAATATTCTCATGTTTGGGGTTTGCCGCTGTGGCGTTGTCTTCCATAAAATGCGCACTCCAGGTATTTCCGAGGTCGGTGGAAAAATCACCTCCCGGGAACGATAACCTAAGTCCGTTGCTCGAAGGCATGGATGATACCCAATGGGGACTGTAATCGGCATTTTGCAAAGGCCAGTTTGTACCGCCTGAGGGTGTAATATCAGTCCAGGAAGAACCGCCGTTAAACGATCTGAATACTTTAATATTATTTACACCCGGCATTTTAGTAGATACAATAATTGTATCCATATCGGTATCTACGGGATGGGTAAATACCTTTTTAAAATAATAATCATATGTTGAAACCGGATGCGAAATTTCGGTAAATGTTGTTCCGTCATATTTCAATAGACGTCCGTAATCTTCATCATCAGCATGCACAATAAGCAGTACGGGAAAACCCGAAGCCGTATTGGCAGCACTAATCCATAATATATGTGTTGAAGTATCAGCCAGAGTTACCGTATCCATATCCAGCACAATATTCCATGCTCCGTAAGTAGCGGTATCATTGGTTCGCACCAGATAGTTGTCCATACCTACATAAAACCAGTGGTCGGTAAGATCGATGGCATCAGGTTTCTGCATAGTGGCTGCCGGCTCTATCTGTTTTAAAATATAATTATCAAATGCAGTAATAAAAGTACCGCTGTCGCCGTCATCATAGGAGATAACCGAAGAGGTAAGCGTACCGCCTGCTTCTGCTGTTTGTACGCCAACCCATCCCACTCTGTTGGTAAGCACTCTTCTGCCACCGCTCCATCCCCGCTGGTCGGAAGCATATTCAAGCGAATCGATGGGAAATGCCTGTGTCCAGGTTTTACAACTATCGTCCGAATAGAAAAGAGAACCTGGTGAACTTACAGCCGAAAAAAGACGATAATTTGTGTCATAAGCAAAATCCAAAGAGGCTCCGCCGTAAAGCCCGAGGTTTACCCTTTCATGATTTGCAGTCTGACATAAAAGGAAATCAGGAATGAAAAGCAGAAAAAACATTGATAATATCAATGTGTAATTCCACAACCCAAATTTTAAATAGTGTTCCAATCTTTTCATAATTCTCATTTTTTTATTTTTGTTTTTTTTAATTTCTTTGTTATCTTTGTTTTAAAAAGTTGTTCTTTTCTCAACTTCGAGTGCTAATATATAAAATAAAGGTATGGGTTCGCAAGTGTAAATGAGCCTGCGGCGGATATAAATGAGTGTATGGTGGGAATTTTTCATTCAACGGTAAGGCATTCTTTCAGAAAAAAAAGCAGATTTTTGAGTTTCACGCTTATTTTCCTGCTCAGCAAAACCATACTTTTTTCCCAACTGCCAAACAGCACCAAAATTGACAGTTTAAAGAAGATTTTCAGCAATTTTGATAATTATTCCGGAAAAATTGACAAGAATCTTGTGAAAGATGCGGTAATACTTACGGACTATTATTCCCGTATCCGGCTCGATTCGGCTAAATTCTATGCTTTTCTTGCCTATAAAATAGCGAAGCAACTTAACAATCCAACCGCCGAGGCCATAACTTTAAATTCCATAGGGATGTCCTATACTTCTGCCGGTTATTACGACAGTGCGGCACCCTATCTCGATTCGGCATTAAACATCTTTAAAAAAATAAAAGACACCACAGGCATTACCTTTGTTCAAAACAATCTGGCGGTAGTAAGCATGCGACGCGGCGATTATGTAAAAGCACTGGAATATTATCATCAGAACCTCGATTACGCCATAAAGCAAAAAAACAATGAGAACATGCTTTTGGGTTACAACAACATAGGCATTCTCTATTTCGACTGGAAAAAATACGACGACGCACTTGAAAGCTACCGGAACGCACTTAAAATACTGGATAAAACGGGGGAGGAAGAGAGGAAAGGAACCGTATATAATAATATAGGTGAAGTTTATCAGGCCAAAGGCGAAACTTCCAAAGCAAAAGAGTATTACAACAAATCGTTGATTATCAACAAAAAATACGGAAAAAAACGCTCCATCCTTATTTCCATAAGCAGCCTGGGAGACATTTTTTATAAAGAGGAAAAATACAAAGAGGCATTGCAGTATTACAAAGAAGCGCTGGATATCAGTAAAAAAATTCCCGATGACGTAAATATCTCGCTGATGAAAATAAAAACGGGCAAGGTACTTACAAAACAGGGGCACTATAAAGAAGCTGAAAAATACATTAAAGAGGGACTGGAGCTCGCAAAAAGCATAAAAGTGAAAAACAACCAGTTGGAAGCTTATCGTGCATTGATGGACAACAGCAAAGGTTTGAAAAATTCAGAAAAACTGTATGATTACACACAAAAGTACATAGCCCTGAAAGACAGTATTTTCAACGACAAGAGCATGACAACCATCAATGAGTTGGAAACCAAATACAAAACAGCGCAAAAAGAGAAAGAAATTGCCCTGCTCACCGCCGAAACCCGTACCAAAGAGCTGGAGTTACAAAAACAGAGGAATCAGAAATATTTTCTTATAATTACCATTTTGCTGGTACTGTTTGCGGGTTATTTGCTTTTCAACCGTTACCGCATCAAACAGATAAAGATAAAATCGGAACTGGAAAAAGCCAAAATAAGTATTGAACAGCGGCTTTTGCGTTCGCAAATGAACCCCCATTTTATTTTTAACTCGCTCAATTCCATCAACAGTTTTATCGGCTCCAACAATCCCGTTGAAGCACAGGCTTATCTTTCGAAATTTGCCCGGCTCATGCGTCTGATACTGGAAAATTCGAGAAAAACGAACATTCCGTTAGAGGATGAATT
>JALVZH010000069.1 GCA_027022105.1 Bacteroidales bacterium
TGATCCGGTTACAAACAGGATTCCATGCGGTAATCTGACGGGAGAACTTGACCAGCTATTGCCGTTGACAGTCGTTTCCGTAAGAATTTTTCCCTGTAAGGTGGTGATTTTTATGTTGTAATGACCTGTTTTGCTAAATAAAATTCGAACGGCAGGGTTGTGTTGTGTTGAAAAAACTTTGAAATCCGGCATTTCATTTTCTTCCATGCCGGTCGTAACAATATAGCAGCTTCCGAATTCAGGATTTTGATAGATTAAAGTGTCGTGTTCGTGTTCGCAAAGCAGTGTTGCCGAACCGCACACTCCGCCGAATACTGCCGTTCCGCTGTTGAGTACACCGCTCATGCTCCCGATTCCTTTTATCCAGTATTCGGGGGTTTGGTGACCTTCTGCCGTAAGTTTCCAACGTTCGCGCCAGCCGTCGGTTGTTTCTACGGAATCTGTTTCGGTTAAAGTAAGCAGCAGGGGAGAAGCAGTCAGTGGATTGTGAATGGTAACGGTGTCGCCGGGTTGTTGGAGTGTAAAATCGTAGCATAATCCCTCCTCCTCAAAAGGTCTGCGTAAATAAACTTTTCCGTTTTCCTCACGAATGAAATAGCCGTAAAACATCCAGTTTTCATGGTTTTCGTCTTCCGAACGCCACACTTTTTTATAGGTGATGCCTTCCACTACGGTGTCTCCTTCAAAGCGGATGTAATCGGTGCTGTATTCCGTTCCCTGAGGATGGCAGAATTCATGCAGGTTTGCCCATCTTTTCCATGGCTCTACAATTTGATTTTGAGATATTACGGGATGTATTATCACGTAAATAGACAGCAGTAAAATTATTTTTTTCATTATAACAGTTGTTAGTTTTACAATGAAGTTGTTTAAAGTTAATGTAATGACAATGAGTATAAAATATTGAAAACCAGAAAATGAATTCCATTATTCCCCTCCTTGGAGGGGGAGGGGTGGGTTTATTAAAAAAAAGACATTCACTTTTCTGGTTTTCAATTTTTTATAATTTATCAAATGTTTAGACTTTAAACAAGTTTAATATTAAAAAAATGTATAACCCACCCCTACCCCCTCCAAAGGAGGGGAACTTTCTTCTCCAATATTGATTTTTTTCATTTTGAAAAATTTTTCTTCCAATTAACGTTCGTTATTCTTTTAACGGTAATTATTTCCCCTCCTTGGAAAAATCGTCCCGACTTTACGACGGGAGGATTATAGGGTGAGTTAAACATAAATTACTCATTTTCAATTTATAAAAAATTCTACTATTTGTTCTTCATAAATTTATACAATCCGTCCACTGCATCTTCCAGCAGGTCGAGCACCAGCTCAAAACCTTCGTCGCCGCCATAATAAGGGTCGGGGACACCGTTGTAATCATAATTTTTTGAAAAATCTGTCATAAGGTAGATTTTTTTAAGGTGTCCGGCACGGGGAGCCAACTGTTTCAGGTCGCGAAGGTTTTCACGATCCATGGCGATAATGTAATCGAACTTATCGAAATCTTCGGGAACCACGGGCCGTGAAACCGACGTTAGTTCATAGCCCCGTTTTTTGGCATGAATTTGCATTCTTTGGTCGGCGGGCTCACCGCGGTGCCAGTCCGAAATTCCTGCCGAATCCACTTCAAACCCGTCAATATCATTGTTCTTCAAATAGCCGTTAAACACCGCTTCTGCCGAGGGCGAACGGCATATGTTCCCAAGGCAGACAAACAACACTCTCTTTTTTTCCATACTTTCTTTACCAGTTAAGTTCGTGAACGGCAAACCGTTTCGCATTATACTCTTTTATCATCCGGTTGCGCGAATGTACCGCTTTTTGATAGGTGGAAAAGCCGTTTTGAATAATTTCGGCCTGGTCGAAATCGCTCCACTGCGGAAAATTCTGACGGATCAAACGGTTAAAGGTGCGTTCCATTTCGTATTGCACCTTCGGTTTTTTAACAGGGCTGAAAAATACATGGTATTTCTTTTTTCCGCTTCCGTCCAAATCCTCATAGCAGGAGGCATATACGTAGTAGTAAATCTTTTCGGGCTTTGGCGGCACTTTAACCGAGTAGTTGAAAATGTCCTCTTCCGTAGTAGTTTCTTTTACGGTATCAACATGCACCGGATCGTTGCGATATACTTTTGCAAGAAAATCATACTGTTTCGACATTCCCGAGATGACAATATCAAGGTCGCCGTCGTTATCGTAGTCGCCAAAATGCCCGTCGCTCATGTACAATTGAACCAACTCGGCATTTATGTCGGTAAATATTCCGTTACGGTCGTTGCGATATACTTTCGATACAGGTCCGTTTACGGTTTCGCCGGTCAGCAGCAAATCCAAATCGCCGTCGTGGTCCATATCACCCCAATCCACCGACCCCGACCGTACATTCAGAAAAGGAGCGGCAACCAGTGAGAAATAGCCGTTTTTTTCGTTTCTGTACAATTTTGTCTGAATTCTTCCCTGTTGGGTTTCGCCGGTGATAACAAAATCGTCATCGCCGTCGAGGTCGTAATCGCCCCAGGCAATATCGCTCAATTTCAGTCCGGTAAGGTCAAGCGGTATCTGTTCAAAACGGTTGTTGTTGTTTATAAAAAGTTTGGTTAGTACAAGGCCAGCGGAGGTGGTTCCGCTTACGATTACGTCCAAATCGCCGTCCTGGTCAAAATCGTCGAACCTTGCTGTTCCGAAATGAATACCCGGAAACGGAGCGGCAATTTTTGTAAAACGGTTTCTTCTGTCGTTGCGGTAAATAGCGGTAACGGGGCCTTTTGCCGTTTGTCCGCAAAGCAGCAGGTCGGCATCGCCGTCCCTGTCAAAGTCGCCCCATTCCACAGAACCGTCAGCCATTCCGGGAATGCCGGTTGCCACGGGTACAAACTGTGTTGTACGGTTCACATTTTTATAGAGTCGGGCTATATATCTACCACCTGCATCCTGACCCGTTAAAAAGAGGTCGGGGTCGCCGTCGAGGTCGTAATCGGCCCAGTCAAAATCACCGCGATAAACACCAATTACCGGCGTGGAAACCTCACGGAACCGGTCGTTTCTGATGTTTTTGTACAATTTGGTACTGATTCGGTGACTGTTTTGACGGTAAAACTCACCGATTACAAAAATATCGGGGTCACCGTCCTGGTCGTAATCAATCCAGCCGCATGCACTCTCACTTACACCGGTAAGCCGGGCCTGAATATCAACAAATGTTTGTGATTTTAAAAAAAACCAGGAAAACAGCATCATCAGGGTTATCATAAATTTTTTCATAAGCTAACGGATTAATGCCTTTCGGCTTTACAACAGGCAAAAATAGAACATATATCTATTTAAGTATCTATTTAAAAAATATTTATACCCAACATTTTGTTAATGTTTTTTATGTTTTACTCAAAGTTTGCGGTTCAAAAGAAAGGATTAATAAAACAAAGTTGTATTAATTTTTATAAGTTTACTTTAGTTTTAAATTAAAAAAAAATTGCATATAAACCGTTTTATATGTTGTATTTATTAATTTTGTTTCCTCACAAATGTTATTGGCCATGAATTCCGTTAAAAAAAAATATGAAAGTTGGCTTTTGGGTAAATTTTTTTCTAAATATACCCGAGCCGTCTTATGTATTTGACGAACATGGAAATCTTTTGTGTTGAACATAAAATCTTCAAAAACGGTTATCTATGATAAAAAATTATTATTCCATTATGTTTATGGGGAGAAAAATTATTTTGACAATAATTATTCTCTTTGTCTGTCTTTCGGTACAGTCGCAAAACCTGCCAAATGACACGCTTGTCTTCAGGTACAGGCATTTTGCAGTGGAGTATCAGCAGCAGGTAAAGCAGGCTTTGCACGGTTTAAAAGGCGCCGAATCGCAATTAAAAGTTGCTAAAGGCGCAATGGCACCACACCTCGATTTTAAAAGTAATTACTCCTATTATGGTGTACCCTTAAAACTGGCACCTAAGGATGGGGCACTTACCGGTGAAGATTTGCATAATTTTTATTCGATGGATATGACTTTAACCCAGCCGGTTATTCAGGGCGGACAACTGAAAAACACCAGGCTTATGGCGGAAGCCAACATCGAAGCGATGCAAAACCTTGTAAATTTGAACAAGCAGGAGGTAATGCTCGCGGCTGACCGGTATTATCTTACGGCAGTTGCCAAAAAAGAAATATATTCTCTTACAAAAGCATATCGCGATGTAATAGGACGGTTTGTAAATATTATTCGCGACAAAGTGGACGAAGAGATAGTCGGTAAAAACGAATTATTTCAGGCTAAAGTACGATACAACGATGCGGAATACCAGACCATCCGTTCGGAAAAGGAGTTTAAAATTAGCATTATGGAGATGAACCGCCTAATGGGCTTTCCGTTAGATTCTGTTCCTCAAATAAGAGACTCGTTACCCGAAATAAACATTAACATTGCCGGCGATAACGGTATTCAAAAAGCACTCTCGATGCGACCCGAAATCGGTTTCCTGAAAAGCAAAATACAGATAAACACCTATAAAGAAAAATTATCCGTTTCGAAATACAATGTCCATATGGGAGTATTGGCAGGCGGAAAATGGGGTTCGCCCAGTCCCGGACTTCAGATAGAACCCGGTTTTAATTATTACCTGAAAGCAAACCTTATTATCCCTGTTTTTTACTGGGGCGAACGAAAAAACACTCTGTTTGCCGTTAAGCAGGAAACCGAGAGTGTCAAACTGGAAATGGAAAAGACATCGGATAATATCCGGTTGGAAGTACGCCAAAGCTATTTCAACCTTATCAGTTCGCAAAAACAGATGAACTTTGCCGCCGATGCATTGACCAATGCCCAAAAAAACGTGGAAGTAATGCTCGACCGCTATAATGAAGGCCTTTCGTCGGTATTGGAGGTTTTGGATGCCCAAACCTATTGGCAAAAAAGTTATTTTAATTACATACAGGCAAAGTATGAACTTAATCTGGCTTATTCCCGATATCAGCGTGCACTCGGTACTTTAACCGATACCTATTAAAATTGTTAAAAAAATTATAAAAAAACAAACATAAAAAAATGAAAAAAACAATCTTTTATTTTACAATTGTTTCTGTAAGTCTCATTTTTACAATGGGATGCAAACAGGAAGAAGCTCCAAAAGAAAAAATTACCAGACCGGTTAAAGCCATTACCGTTTCGGCTGGAAACAGTACCATCGGTAAAGGATACCCGGGTTATACAAAAGCAGCCAAAGAGGTTGACATAGCTTTCCGTGTGGGAGGAGCCCCTTTGATTGAATACAACGTAATAGAGGGCGAACAGGCAAAAAAAGGAACACTGATTGCCGCAATCGACCCTGCCGATTTTAAATTGGCGGTTGCAACAGCACGTGCCCGTTACGAACAGGCAAAAGCCGAATCGGAAAGATACGAACGGCTTTGGAAAAAAGGTTCCGTGGCAAAAAACGATTATGACAGGAAATTTGCCAATTATCAACAGGCTAAAGTTAAACTCGAGAAGGCTCAAAACAATCTTAAATACACAAAAGTTTTTGCTCCTTTCGACGGATATTACGGAGCCAGACTTGTAGAACTCGGAGACGTTATTGCCGCCCATCAGCCCATAACCAAATTTTACGACCTCTCTAAAACAGAGGTGGTGACAACCATTCCGGAGCAGTTGGCCATTCATTTAAAAGATTTTGATAAATTTCAGGTGTTTTTCGACAGCTATCCGGGTGTGGAATTTTCGGCTTCATTGAAAAATATGGAAAAGACTCCGACTCCGGAAGGTTTTCTTTTGCATCTGTATTTGAACCACAGCAACAATCCCGCACAACCGGATGCTCCTAAAATAACTGCCGGAATGAGTTGCCGTGTCAATATTCTTTTGAAAAAGAGCAACAGCAAGCAATCTGCGGATATTGTAATACCTGTAAATGCTGTTTTTGAAGGTGAAACCGACAATACACCTTCTGTTTGGATTATTACGGAAAATTCAACCGTAAAAAAACAGCACGTTCAACTCGACGGTTTTGCCGGTAAGGATTACATCAGAATAAAATCGGGACTGAAACCGGGTATGCGTATTGTGGCTGCCGGTGCCAAACGTCTTACCGAAGGCGAAAAGGTTACCATCCTTAATGAAAAAAACTTTTAACGAAACATTACGGTTATGAATTTAGCAGGTTATGCATTAAAAAACAAACAGGTAATCTATTTTTTCCTGATAATTACCGTGCTCGGAGGAATTTTCTCTTTCGAACAGCTCGGAAAAAGGGAAGATTCGCCGTTTGTTATCAAACAGATAATATTTATGACCTATTATCCCGGAGCTACTGCCGAGGAGGTTCGGGAGCAGGTTACGCAAATAATTGAAAGAGAGATCCAGTCTCACCCTTTGGTTGACTTTATTAAATCGGAATCACGTCCGGGATTCAGTTATATAAAAGTTGATATGTACCAGTGGGTGCCCAAAGAGCGGTTTCAGCAGATTTGGGATGAAATGAGACGTAAAATAATTAACGTCCAACCCAAGCTTCCTCCCGAAGCCAGCACTATAATGGTAAACGACGACTTCGGAGATGTGTATGGAATATATTATGCCATTACTGCCGATCCCGGTTTTTCGGCTGCCGAACTGGAAGATTATGCACAGTTTATCAAGCAGCAACTGGCAACGGCCGAAGATGTGGCCAAAGTGAAACTTTTCGGCATTCAAAACCGTGTTCTTAACGTTTTTATTTCCGATCAAAAATTAGCCAATGCAGGGGTTACCCCCGGCGATATCAGAAACGCACTTGCTTCACAAAATCAGTTGATTAGTACAGGTACCATAAAATCGGGCGAATTTGATGTACGTATAAATGCCGAGGGTACTTTTAAATCGGTTCGGGAGGTTGAGAACCTTATAGTTACGGGAAAAAACGGAAACCGTATCCGGCTGGGCGACATAGCCGAAGTGAAAAAAGGTTATAAAGACCCGCCCTCGACCATGATGAGAATGAACGGCCTGCCGGCAATAGGTATCGGGTTTTCAACGCGTGAAGGCGGAAACTCGGTAGTGGCAGGAAAAAGCATAAGAGAAAAAATGGAGCAAATAAAACATCTGCTTCCGGTGGGGATTGAGCTCAATAAAATATATTCGGAAGACGAAGTTGCTTTGGAAGCCAATGACACATTTATAACAAACCTGGTGGAATCGTTGGCCATTGTTATCTTTCTTATTTTGCTCAGCATGGGTGTTCGTGCCGGCATTTTAATCGGTTCCAGTTTGCTTTTTGCCATACTGGGAACCCTGCTTGTAATGTTGCCGCTGGGAATTGATTTGCACCGTACCTCGCTGGCCGCAATTATTATTGCCATGGGCATGTTGGTTGATAATGCCATTGTTGTTACCGACAATGCCCAAATAAGAATTGCCCGGGGAATGTCGCGTCGCAAAGCCCTCGAAGAGGGGGCCACTAAACCCCAGTGGGGGCTGCTGGCTGCTACCATTATTGCCATTCTCTCATTTCTACCCCTCTATCTGGCACCCAGTAATACGGCCGAAATCATCAAACCGTTATTTGCCGTTCTTGCCATAGCTTTAATATTAAGCTGGGTTTTTGCATTAATACAAACAACATCTTTTGGCGATTTTATTTTGAAAGAGAAAAAAGAGAACCAAACCGAAGAGCCTAAAGACCCGTACGATACTCCGTTTTACCGGAAACTTACGGCTTTCATCGAAGGGGTGATAAAAAGAAAATACCTGACCCTCGCTGTTGTCTTCGGACTCTTTTTTATCAGTGTTTTCCTGTTTAAATATGTAAAACAGGATTTCTTTCCCGCTATAAACAAACCCATGTTTAAAGTGGATTATTTCCTGCCCGAAGGTGCCGATATCAGGTCGGTGGAAAAAGATGTGAAAAAAATGGAAAAATGGCTGCTAAACAGGAAAGAGGTAAAAAATGTATCCATTACCCTCGGGGCTTCACCACTGCGATATTATCTTGCATCGGTTTCGTGGAGCCCGCGTCCCAATTTGGCAAACCTGCTAATCGAAACTACCGATTACAAAGCCGCCGATTCGCTAAAATCCATAATGAGGGATTATGTATTGCATAACTTTCCCGATGCATTGGCAATTTTTTACAAATTTAAAGTGGCTCCTTCGCCCGATGCCATAATAGAAGCCAGATTCGATGGTCCCGATCCGGTAGTATTGCGTCAGCTTGCCGAAAAAGCAAAAGCAATAATGAGACAAGACCCGTTGGCAGAAAATATCCGTGACGGATGGGGAGTGAAAACGCCGGAACTGGAACCCGTTTATTCGCAAAACAAAGGAAGGGTGGCAAATGTAACCCGTACCGATATGGCAAGGGCATTGCAACGTATCTCCGACGGACAACAAATTGGTCAGTACCGCGAAGGCGACTGGGTAATGCCCATGCTTTTGAAAGCGAAAAACATTGATAGTTACAACTATGGCGATATCGGCTCTTTGCCTGTTATGAATACTGCCGGCGATATTGTTCCGCTCAGTCAGGTTACCGATAGTATTCCCGTAAAATTTGAAAATTATTACTTAACCGAATTTAACCGCCAGTTGAGCATAGCTGCCCAATGCGACCCCATTGAGGGAATAGGAAATACCGAACTGGAGGCACGGTTGATGCCGAAAATAGAAGCCATACCGCTTCCGCCCGGCTACCGTTTGTGGTGGGACGGTATCTATTTTAACCAGCAAATGACCAATAAAGCCATAAACGGAAAACTTCCCATTGCCTTACTTTTGATACTTACCATACTGATGTTGCAGTACCGTGAATGGAAAACGGTAACCATGATTATTTTGATTGTACCGCTGGTTATAATTGGTATTACTCTGGCATTTCTTGCTTCGGGTTTGTTCTTCGGATTTTTTGCCGTTCTCGGTATTCTCGGATTGGTGGGTATGGTAATTAAAAATGCCATTGTGCTTCTCGATCAGGCCAACCAGGAAATGGAGGAAAACGGATTGAGCAAATACAAAGCAATTGTGGTAGCTGCAAGGTCGCGTGCCATCCCTGTTGCCATGGCTGCCGGCACTACCATCTTCGGTAT
Source organism: Bacteroidales bacterium (assembly GCA_027022105.1). Classification (GTDB taxonomy): domain Bacteria; phylum Bacteroidota; class Bacteroidia; order Bacteroidales; family F082; genus Sulfidibacterium. Next base: position 9,056 of record JALVZH010000069.1, read on the forward strand.
GGCTCCCCTGCTTCCCGATCCCATGTTCGGAGGTATGGCGGTAGCAATTATGGGCGGATTATTTGTTGCAACCTTGTTAACTATTATCGTTTTGCCTGCATTTTATGCAGTTATGTTTAATCTTAAAAAAGATGATTAATGGAAACGGAAGACGGTTTGGTTTTTCAGACCGTCTTCTCTTTAAAAAGTGCTGCCAAAACCCTCGGAACACACCGGGAAGTCGTATCCGGAAACGAAAAAACAGATTACGTGACGATTTAATTTTTATATTTGATTCCTAAAAAAAACAATTACAAATGAATAATGAAGAGGAATATTATAAAAGAATCATTTATGCGTCACTACGTGTAGGGTTTATTTTTTTATTGCTCATTTGGTCGTTTCTGATTATCAAACCTTTTGTAATGCTTTTGTTGTGGGGCATTATCATTTCGGTTGCATTGTACCCTTTGTTCAAAAATTTGTCAAAAAAACTGGGTGGACGTGAAAAACTTTCCTCGGTAATTATAACGGCAGGTCTGCTCACAGGTCTTTTAGTCCCTTCTTTTTTTCTTGTTGACTCAACGGTTTCGTCCATAAGTGAATTGGCCGGTAAGATGGAAACGGGGACAATACAGGTTCCTCCTCCTGATAAAGAAGTGGCACAGTGGCCCGTCATAGGAAAAACGGTTTACGAGACCTGGAAACTTTTCTCGGTAAGTTTGGAAGATGCAGTTGAAAAATTTATGCCGCAAATTAAAGAAGCGGCACCGGAAGTCTTTTCACTGGCCGCCGATTTGGGAACTACCGTATTGCTTTTTATCTTTTCTGTTTTAATTGCTGGAGTTCTTTTTTTACATGCCAAATCGGCCGAAAAAGCGGCAAAATCAATTTTTAATACATTGATTGGAAATCAAAGCGAAAATTTTGTTCTCCTTTCGGCAAAAATAATCCGGAGTGTAGTGCAGGGAATCATCGGCATTGCCGTAATTCAATCTTTGCTGGCAGCAATAGGGATGTGGGCAATAGGTATTCCTGCTGCCGGATTGTGGGCTTTAATTGTCCTTTTGCTGGCTATAATGCAATTGCCACCCGTATTAATATTGGGTCCCGTGGCTGTTTATGCATTTACCATAACCGGAACAACACCAGCCATTATTTTTAGTATTTATGCCCTGCTGGTAAGTATGAGTGACGCTTTTCTGAAACCTCTTCTTCTCGGTCGTGGGGTGGATGTTCCCATGCTTGCCGTGTTGCTTGGTGCCATAGGTGGTATGATACTATCGGGTATTATCGGCCTGTTTGTAGGTGCAGTTGTATTGTCTGTTACATATAAGATTTTTAATGCTCTGTTGGTTGAAGATGTTCTTGAACAAGAACCTTCTGATAATTGATAACTAAATAAAAATGAAAATGAAGAAAATCGCTTTTTTATTGATTCTTTTGTCCGTATCGGTAATAACCTGCGCACAGGAAAAGAGGAAAAATTCTCCGGCAACGGTAGAAAAAATCAACGGAATCCCCGTATTTGTTTTTTCCGTACCACAAAATGATTTTGAAGTAGTGGGTAAGGCGGTTACTACAGGTCATATACTACAAATAGCGGTAAACGAGCAGGCTACCGTAAGAGATAAAACGGTAAAACTTGTGCAAAAAGCACTCGACCGTCAGAAAAAAGGTAAAATACCCGAATTTGATGCCGTTTTGATAGAACTTTATAAAGACAGGGTTAAAGCAATTAAATTTAAAGGCAAACCGAACATACTTGATGCCAAAGTTCTTGATTATGAAGGAATACCCGTGTATTTCTTTTCAAAACCAAAAGATAAATATAAGGAAGTTGCTACCCTTGATGCCGATTATTCGTTATATGCCAAAAGAGGTCTTCTGCTTGACAAAATTGAAAGTATGTTAAACCGCACGTTAGACAAAGAAAAAGAAGGCAAAATTCCGCATTTTGATGCCGTTATCATTAGTCCGGACGATCTGAAAGAGACTTTGATAGTTTTTTATTAATTATTGTAAAGCTTTATTTAAAGCAGAAGCGATATAAAATCCTCTTTTGTATGTCCGATATCCCCGTTTTTTAGTAAACTTGCACACCTGTTGAATAGTTATTCATTCATCAGGGGTTAATACGGCATTTGATTTAATAACCAAAACAGATAATACATTGTTTACATTAAAAACGAAAATCGACATCAATTCGGAAGAGTTTAAAAACAACAAAAAAGAGTTTTTAAAACTGCTGAACGAATACAAAGAGATATTAAAAGAAAATACCCGCGGGGGTTCGGAGCGGGCCATAAAAAAACACAAAGAGCGGGGGAAACTGCTTGCCCGCGAGCGCATTGATTTGCTCATTGACCCCAACACACCGTTTCTCGAACTCTCGCCGCTGGCAGCCTACGGGCAATACGACAACGGTTTTCCGTCGGCGGGCATTGTTACGGGAATAGGCATTATCCACGGCCGCGAAACGGTGATTATTGCCAACGATGCCACCGTAAAAGGCGGGACATACATGCAGTTTACCATTAAAAAACATTTGCGGGCGCAGCAAATTGCCATGGAAAACCACCTGCCCTGTGTGTATATGGTCGATTCGGGCGGTGCTTTTCTGCCGGAACAGGATACCGTTTTCCCCGATGCCAACCATTTCGGGCGGTTTTTTTACAATCAGGCACGCATGTCAGCCATGGGCATTCCGCAGATTTCCATTGTTATGGGTTCGTGTACCGCCGGCGGGGCTTATGTTCCGGCCATGAGCGACGAGACCATAATTGTAAAAGAGCAGGGAACCATTTTCCTCGGAGGCCCCCCGCTGGTAAAAGCCGCTACCGGCGAGGAGGTTACTGCCGAAGAGCTGGGAGGCGCCGAAGTGCATACCTCCATTTCCGGTGTTGCCGATCATTTTGCCGAAAACGACACCCATGCCATACAAATTTGCAGGAATATCTTTGAAAATCTGGAATTTCGCGAAAAGCAACAGCTTGAGGTAATTACACCCGAAGAGCCGTTGTACGACCCGCAGGAGTTGTACGGCATAGCACCTGTTGACCTGCGGAAAATGGTTGACCCCCGCGAGATAATCATGCGCATGGTTGACGGCAGCCGTTTTCAGGAGTTTAAAGCCAAATATGCCACCACGGTGGTTACCGGTTTTGCTTACATCATGGGATTTCCGGTAGGGATTATAGCCAATTACGGCGTGCTCTTTTCCGAATCGGCGCTGAAGGTTACCCACTTTATCGAGTTGTGCACTTCGAGGAAAATCCCTATTATCTTTTTACAAAACATCACGGGATTTATTGTGGGACGCGAATTTGAGCGCAAAGGAATTGCCAAAGACGGAGCCAAAATGGTGCATGCTGTTTCCAATACCAATGTACCTAAATTTACGGTGATATTCGGCGGTTCGTTTGGTGCCGGAAATTATGGAATGGCAGGACGTGCGTACGATCCGCGCCTGCTTTTCATGTGGCCCAATGCCAAAATTTCGGTGATGGGCGGAGAGCAGGCGGCTACCGTGCTGGTTACCGTAAAACAAGACCAGTACCGCGCCATGGGAAAAGAGATGCCTGCCGAAGAGATTGAAAAGATGCGCAAACCCATTCTGGAAAAATACGAACGTGAAGGGGCGGCGCTTTACAGCACCTCACGCCTTTGGGACGACGGCATCATTGATCCGGTGGACACCCGCAAGATGCTGGCCATGGGAATAGCCATGTCGCTGAACAAAAAGTATCCCGAGCAGAAATACGGAGTGTTCAGGATGTAATACCGGTAATCAAAAATAAACCCTGAACCCCGTGTTAATAAGCATACCGTTCGAGTAAACGGGTTTTCCGGCCACTTTGTCGGCAACGGCGCCCGTTCCGATACCGCCGATTTCGATGTGGTAATTCACTTTTGTGCCCACAAGAAATTCAAATCCAAACAGGCCGTAGCCTCCTGAAACGATGGTTTTTCCCGAAACATTTTTCGAAGGAAAAAGAAGTACCATTCCGCCTTCTCCGTACAACCTGATCATGTGCGCTATTTCGCCGCCGACACCCACCACACCAAGCGATACATTGGAATAGGGCGACCAAACGGTGATGTTTTCATCCGTAAGGTGCTGGTTCCACATCAGGTTTCCTTTGAGCCGTATGGCAACCTTTTCGGCTGCAAAATAGGGACTCGTTACATCTAATCCTATACCGAAATCCTGTTGGTTTTGTGTGAGATGATAGCCCAGAGC
>JALVZH010000070.1 GCA_027022105.1 Bacteroidales bacterium
ATTCGGGGGCAACTTCCATGAGGTTGTTGTGGGAGGTGCTGCTTTAAGCGAAGAGATTGAACGGTTCTTTAAGTCCATTAAATTCCCCATTACCGTCGGTTATGGTATGACCGAATGTGGACCTCTGGTGGCTTATGCACCGTGGACAGAGGCAAGACTCGGCTCTTGCGGAAGGGCTGTTGACACACTTGAGGTAAAGATTGATTCGGATGATCCCGAAAACAAACCGGGTGAAATCCTGATTAAAGGAGAAAATGTAATGGTTGGATATTATAAAAATGAAGAGGCCACAAAAAAGGCCATCGACAGTGACGGTTGGCTCCATTCGGGTGATCTCGGTGTAATCGATAAAGACGGATTTATTTACATCAAAGGCCGGAGCAAGAGTATGATTCTCGGACCTTCGGGACAAAATATTTATCCCGAAGAAATTGAGTCGATTATCAACAACCGTGCATGTGTTGCCGAATCTATTGTGGTACAACGTAACAACCGCCTCATTGCTCTGGTTTATCCCGATGAAGAGGTTATCCGCCAAAGAAACATGACGGAGCAACAGGTACTTGAAAAACTGGAATCATATAGAAAAAAACTCAATGAGCACCTGCCCGCTTACATGAATATTTCACAATTCGAACTACACCCGAAACCCTTTGAGAAGACGCCCAAACAAAGCATCAAACGGTTCCTGTACAATTAGTTACCATTTATAACTTAAACCGACAAATACAATACCCAGATAGGGATTAGCAAGCGCTTCTCCATTGGTTAGTTGCAATTCGATACCCGGTTGAAATTCGCTAAAAACATGGGCATGTTTGAAAAAGCTATGATTATTGGAAATTCTGAAAACAATTCCCGTGGGAATAGTAGCCCTTACGAAATGACTTATCCCGTTCATTTTGTATTTTACCACACTTCCATTGTCTCCATAACAACAATAGTATCCGCCGCCCCAGTGATGGTAATATACCGATCCGCTGTTATATTCCTCATCGCTGCTTAATGAAATATAATAGGTTGTTGTATCTTTATAATTCATGGTTGTTAACGAACCCCTCAACGAAATGGAATATCCCAGTCCGACTCCGGTGTAAAAGTAGATTCTTCTTTCAGGATTGGTTTTAAAAAGATAACTTGCCTCCAAATTAAGATTTACAAATTGCTCGGTATAATTATACTGTTCGTAAATCTCCGTTTCTCTTCTTATTATCGGATTCCCGGTATTATCGTATAATGAGTCCGATATTCCTTTCATATTGTTGTAAAAAGTAAAATCCCTTCTGTGTCCGCTTTCAATACCGAGACTGAATCTGATTTCACGTGTTTTTAAAAGTTTATTTTTTTTCGACGAATAAGGAGTAATTCCCATATCCATCTTAAAAAAAGCAATTCCCGAACCTGTAAAACGCTGCTGATATTTATAATCGGACGGATTGACAAAAGCATTTAACGGAGCACTGGAAATAGTTTTCAAACTGTTGTAATCGTCTATTGTGTTGGCCGATGCAACAAAATTAACACCCGGATTTATGGAAAACGACGAGACAACAGAATGTTGAACATCTTGTGCTGTTGCATTCCATGTAAATGATAAAAGGAAAAACGATAGAAGATAAACTGATTTTTTCATAACCCGAAATTTTTAATGATTATATGAAACAATAACTGTCATTTAATATTTTTTATTGCCGGTTACAAATATAATTATTTTTGCTTAAAATTAAAATAGAAAAAATATCAGTTTTTTTTTAGTTAAAAATTGAATTTTGATTCATAATAAAATAAGAGGGACATTTTTCAGTATTCTTATTGTGGTAATATTTATATTGCCTCTTGAGCTTTTACCGCAATCAACTATCAACGTTATTGGAGACAGCTTACAGGTAAAAGTCGCAGACAGTACCGATAACACAAAAAATCAGACAGCGCAAACCGTTGACTCCACTCTGGTACTCTATTTTCTTGAAACAACTGACAGTTTACGAGAAGGCAAATTACATGCGGCAGATACCACCATCACCTCTATTCATCAATACGACCCTCTGGAACAGCATTTGGGTATGTATGCCACGCTGAGCAACATTGGTACGGCACACATCAACCGGGTGTTTTCGCCCTTTCTGCCGCCAGGGTTTTTAACGACCAACAAAGTTTATTCAAAATACCTGATGAAGCCCGAAAACATCAGGTTTTACAAGCAGTACATCCCTTTTACGGAAATAGGTTACGTGATGGGGCCGAAAAAAGAACAAAACCTGTGGGTTACCTTTTCAAGGGAAATCTATCGCGGTTTTAGTTTCGGAATGCAAATTAATATGTATAATTCTCCGGGAGCTTATTTTAATAACAAAACCGACGACAAATCGATATTTCTTACGGGACAGTATTATACACCCGGAAAACGTTACGGTGTTGTAGCATCTTACTTCCACAATAAATTGATTCTTCAGGAAAACGGCGGACTTACCGACGACAGCAGTTTTATTAACAATACGGTATCTGACAGAAGGCTGCTGCCCGTGGCCTTGTCGGATGCACAAAATATGATAAAAGAGGCAGGATTTTTTGTTGAACAATATTTAAATCTTCTCAAACCGGAACAAAAAAACGATACCGTTAAACGTACCATTGATCCGGGTCATATCGCTTACAGGATTTTATATCAACGAAACCAGATGATTTACTCCGATAAAAATCCGTTGTCGGATTTCTATTCCGGCTTTGCCCCTCCGCACGACTCTGCTCAAACCTTCGACTCCGCTGTACAGGTGTTGTTTCGCAATCAGGTAAAATGGTCGTCATTGGGATACAACGAAGATAAGCTGAGCCGGTTTTTTCATCTTTATTTCGGCGCAAATTTCGATTATTTAGAGCATACATTGCCCTACGATTCGGTTAAAAGCACACAAACACAGGTGGCTCCGTTCGGCGGTATCAACATTAACTTGTTCGGTTCGTCCTATTTCCAGGGAAGAGGAACGTTGATAATGGGAGGATATAACAGTGGTGATTTTGAGCTGGATGCACACCTTACACAATATCTTGGCAAAAGAGATAAAAATATTGGCAAACTGCTCTTCAGGCTGCAACTGATTAACCGCATGCCCGACTGGTATTTTCAGGAATACAATTCCAACCGTTTTCGCTGGAAAAACGACCTAAACAAAGAACAGTATCTGATATTTAAGGGTGCGTACCGGTACAAAGAATTGGAAGCCGGAATCCGTTTTTACACCGTTTCCAATTATACCTTTTTGAACGACAGTGTTTTGCCTGAACAGATTACCACTGCCGAAACGGTGATGCAGGTTTATGCCCAAGGCAATATAACTGTAAAAAAATTCGGGTTCGACGGAAAACTGGTTTACCAAACCACCAGCCGTCCTAATATTATCAGACTGCCTCTTTTTACGGGTACCTTGAATACATACTTTAGAACACCTGTATTTAAAAACGCCGCTACCCTGCAAACCGGAATCCAGTGGAAATTTTTCACATCCTATTATGCCGACGCATACATGCCCGAACTCAGACAGTTTTATTTGCAAAATGAAACGGAAATCGGGAACTATTTGATAGCAGATTTTTATGTTACATTAAAAATTAAAAGAGCCCGCATTTTTGTCAAAGCCGTCAATATTCCCGGATATTTTATGGGTTACAACTATTTTTCAAGCCCCCACTACCCGGCCAGGGATCCCGGTTTTAATTTCGGTGTGTTCTGGAAATTCTTCAAATAACATTAAACTTCATAGGTCTCGCCCTGAACAGCAACCAACGAATCGGGGAAAACGGACTTTGCCTCCTGCAATACCTGTTCGTAATTATCGTTCATCCTGGCCGAATAGTGTCCTGTCAATAACCGTTTTGCTCCTGCCTTTTGAGCGATAAGTGCCGCCTGTTTTGCTGTTGAATGAAACCGCTCGGCCGCTTTTTCACGGGTTTTTTCGTCAAATGTTGTTTCGTGATACAACAGGTCAACGCCTTTTATATATGGAATTACCTCTTCGGACCAGGCCGTATCGGAACAGTAGGCATATTTGCGGGGCGGTTTGGGGGTCACGGTGATTTCTTCGTAGGTCAGATGCCTGCCATCTGTTGTTTCAAAACCGGCTCCCTCTTTTATTTTTCTTATCTCTTCCACCGAAGGATTGTATTGCTTGATGAAATCATGGG
>JALVZH010000071.1 GCA_027022105.1 Bacteroidales bacterium
CGTTTGGGGGTCACGGTGATTTCTTCGTAGGTCAGATGCCTGCCATCTGTTGTTTCAAAACCGGCTCCCTCTTTTATTTTTCTTATCTCTTCCACCGAAGGATTGTATTGCTTGATGAAATCATGGGAAATGTTTCTCGGTCGCTCTTTTTCGGAAAACAGGAATCCTGTGGCAAATATCCCGTGTTTTAAGGGAAATGTACTGACGGTCAGCTCATCATCTTCGTAAATAACCTCGTTTTCTTTGATCGTATGCAGTTTCAGCGGAAATTTAAGCCGGGTATGCCCCGTATGCAAAGCGGTTTCCAGAAATTCCCCCAGTCCCTCCGGTCCGTAAACATGCAGCGGTTCTTTTCTTCCCAACAGATGAAACGTGGAAAGAAGTGCGGGCAAACCGAAAAAGTGGTCACCGTGCAAATGGCTGATAAAGATTCTGTCGAGATGCTTAAAGCCGGTATGATATCGTATCATCTGTATTTGCGTTCCGTCGCCGCAATCAATCAAAAACCGTTTCCCGTTGTACTTAACCAGTTGTGCGGCAAGGTTTTGTTTTGCGGTTGGAATGGCCGAGCCGTTGCCTAAGATGGTTACCGAAAATTCCATTTCCCTGATTTTTTTTCAAAGGTAAAAGATATTGCTATTCTGCACCGGAAACAGGATAAATTTTCCCTTGCAATTGCAATTAAAAACCTACCTTTGCCCGCAAATCAAACACCTGAATTTTATGATACAATATCCTATGGTTGACCTGAAAGGTCAGTACAATAAAATTAAAAACGAAGTTGACAACGCCATTGCGGAAGTAATAAATCAAACCGCTTTCATCAACGGCCCTGCTGTTAAGCGTTTTCAGGCAAACTTGGAGCAATACCTTGGTGTAAAGCATGTTATCCCCTGCGGAAACGGTACCGATGCATTGCAGTTGGCACTCATGGCGCTCGATTTACAACCCGGCGACGAGGTGATTACCTCCACCTTTACTTTTATTGCCACCGCCGAAGTGATTGCCCTGTTGAAACTTAAACCGGTGCTGGTGGATGTATATCCCGACACCTATAACATCAACCCCGACGCCGTGGAGGCAGCCATTACCGACAAAACGAAAGCCATTATTCCGGTACACCTTTTCGGTCAGTCGGCCCATATGAATCGCATTATGAACATTGCAAAAAATCACAACCTCTATGTTGTGGAAGATACGGCGCAGGCCATTGGTGCCGACTATACCTGTCCGGAACATCACAAAACAAAAAAGGCAGGGACATTTGGTGATATCGGATGTACCTCCTTTTTCCCAAGTAAAAACCTCGGTGCTTTCGGCGACGGCGGCGCTGCTTTTACCAATGACAATGTGTTGGCCGAAAAGCTCAGAATGCTTGCCAACCACGGCATGAAAGTGAGGTATTATCACGATTATGTGGGGGTAAATTCACGGCTCGATTCCATTCAGGCTGCCATTCTGGACGTAAAACTCAAATATCTCGATGATTATGCTTCTGCACGTCTCAAAGCTGCTGAATTCTATAACAATGCTTTCGGCAATACCGAAGAGATTACCACACCGGTTACCGCGCCGTTTACCACCCACGTGTTTCATCAATACACCATGGTGCTCAATGGTCTTGACCGTGAAGAGTTAATGAAACACCTTGCGGCAAAAGGAATTGCGTCCGCCATTTACTATCCGGTACCGCTGCATTTGCAAAAAGCTTATCGCGACCCGCGGTACGGACAGGGCGATTTCCCTGTTGCCGAAATGCTCAGCAAAAAGGTGCTTTCGCTGCCCATGCATACCGAACTTACCGAAGAAATACAGCAACGGATTGTTGATTCTGTTCTGGAATTTATTCACCAATAATACTTTACCACTATGTCACAAGATTTTTTTGCACACGAAACCGCTGTAATAGATGATAATTGCAGCATTGGAAAAGGAACAAAAATCTGGCACTTCTCGCACATTATGTCGGGGTGTGTAATTGGCGAAAATTGCAATATCGGACAAAATGTTGTTGTTTCGCCGCAGGTGGTTCTGGGGAAAAACGTTAAGGTGCAAAACAATGTATCTATCTATACCGGTGTTATTTGCGAAGATGACGTTTTTCTGGGACCATCCATGGTTTTCACAAATGTAATCAACCCGAGAAGCAATGTAAACCGCCGTGGACAATATACCAAAACAGTGGTAAAACGGGGTGCCAGTATCGGTGCTAATGCTACCATTGTATGTGGTCACGATATCGGAGAGTTTGCTTTTATCGGTGCGGGTGCAGTGGTTACCAAAGAGGTGCTGCCCTATGCACTTGTGGTGGGTAATCCCGCCCGGCAGGTTGGCTGGATGAGCGAATACGGTCACAGGCTGCATTTCGACGACAACGGAATAGCCGTTTGTCCCGAAAGCGGCGAAAAATATAAACTTGAAAAGGGCAGGGTTTATAAAATACCGGAATAGAGCGCCTTATTGCAATATTATCTTCAAATATTTTTCTTTAAAAAGTACGACTGTTGAGTGCGACTCAACCGGCAAATTACTTGTTTATTCCGATGATAAAGGATTAATTTAACAGAAATCATGAAACGAAGGGGAATGTCTTTTCAGGTCGCCGCGGGCCCTGCGGAAGATGACCTTTCAAGTCGCGGTGGGGTTAGTGGGTGGAGACCAGACCTCATTTCTTCCAAATGGAATACCCCCGCCCGCGTTAACATTATGATATACAACAGCAAAGGCCTTCTAATAAAACCCTGCAAAGCGGCCGTTAACCCGCCGGCGGCTGCCAACTTATCTGGGATGGAACAAATAATACGGGAAAAAGTTTACCGGTTGGCATTTATTTTATAGTTTTACTTGTCAATGGCAAAGAAACAGAAAGTTTAATTATTAAAAAGTAATAAATGATGAGATGTTACTTTTTTCCGAATCAAAGAACATAATAAAGTTATATTTGCTAACATCTAAAAACATGAAAAAGCACTTTGTTACATTCACGCTGTTTATAGTATTAACTGTTATACAGGCCAAAGGTCAAACCCCGTTGCAATTTGCTTCGGATACCATTTGGTTTAAATCGGGTTTGGCAATGCCTTGTAAAATCATAACCGATTCCGTTGCTGCCGATTTCATTTATGTTCAATTCATACGTTCCAATGGCGATATAGTATTAAGCCGTTATAGATGGAAACAAATAAAAGCCATCCACAAGGATTCAAAGCCATACTTTGCGAGGTCGGTCACCTACGAAGTTGAACTGTCAGATGGTACCGTGCTTACAGGCAAATTAATTGCGGAAACAGATACGGCAATTGAACTACAGTTAAAAAATCTCGGTAAGTTAACTGTCAGGCGCAATAAAATAAAAAGAATAATGCCCTTGACTGACTCTGACGATGTTAAAAAATCGTTTTGGTTTAAAAATCCGCATGCTTCGCGTTTGCTGATTGCACCTACTGCCATTCCTTTACGTAAAGGAGAAGCCTATTACCGGAATATTTACGGGGTAGTGAACACATTTTATTATGGTATTTGCAACAATCTTTCTGTTGGTGGCGGTTTCGATTTTATTACCATGTTTGGTAATTTTGGAGACGGTTTGCATCCCATGTTACATTTTAACGTTAATTCGGGATTTAAAGTGGCCAAGAATTTTTATGCCGGAGCAGGCGGCATTGCTATAAAGAAACCATATGAAAGTTGGACGAGTATAATTTATGGAACGGGTACCTATGGCAACTACAATATCAACATAACCACAGGGCTTGGCTGGGGTTTTATTGACGGTTCATTTGAAAAAAAGCCTTTTATCATGATTGGCGGCATGATTCGCATATCGGAGAAACTGTGGCTTATTTCCGAAAACTGGATAGCACCTTTTATCGACCGCGAATATTACTCGATGGTTTCGTATGGTTTGCGATTTGCCGCGAGAAGAATTGCCGTTGATCTTGCGTTTATAAATAATGAAGAAATTAGTAATGAAATATTTATCGGAATTCCGTTTGTTGATTTCGTTGTAAAACTTGGGAAAAAGTAGGATAAAATCATTTTTTCGTGAAGGAATTGGTTAAAGTGTTTCATTATTTTTGCGGCATACAGAAATAAAAGTAACATCCCCGGAGGATAAAAGGGCAGGCAAGGAATGGAAGATACGCAATACTTAGAAATAAAAGG
>JALVZH010000072.1 GCA_027022105.1 Bacteroidales bacterium
TGGAATACGTCATTATGGACGGCAAGATTAAGATTGTGGACGAGCAAACCGGCCGTATTATGGAGGGAAGGCGTTATTCCGACGGATTGCACCAGGCCATTGAGGCAAAAGAGAACGTAAAGATTGAGGCTGCCACGCAAACCTACGCTACCGTTACCCTGCAGAACTATTTCAGGATGTACAACAAACTGGCGGGGATGACCGGTACCGCCGAAACCGAAGCCGGTGAGTTTTGGGATATCTATAAGTTAGATGTGGTAGTTATTCCCACAAACAAACCTGTAATTCGCGACGACAGAGAAGACCTGGTGTATAAAACAGTAAGGGAAAAATACAATGCGGTAATTGATGAAATTGAAAATCTGGTAAACAACGGAAGACCTGTTCTGGTAGGTACCACTTCGGTGGAAACTTCGGAGCTTTTGAGCCGGATGCTCAACCGGAAACACATTCCGCACAACATACTGAATGCCAAACTGCACTTTAAAGAGGCGCAAATTGTAAAAGAGGCCGGGCAGGCAGGCACGGTTACCATAGCCACCAACATGGCAGGTCGTGGTACCGACATCAAACTGGGCCCCGGAGTTAAAGAGGCCGGCGGACTTGCCATTATCGGTACCGAGCGGCACGAATCGAGGCGCGTTGACCGCCAGTTGCGCGGTCGTGCAGGTCGTCAGGGCGACCCGGGCAGCTCGCAATTTTTTGTCTCTTTGGAAGACGACCTGATGCGTATGTTCGGCTCGGGACGTATTGCAGGTATTATGGACAAACTGGGACTGAAAGAGGGCGAGGTAATTCAGCATTCCATGATTACCAAATCCATTGAACGGGCACAGCGCAAAGTGGAAGAAAACAACTTCGGTATCCGTAAACGACTGCTGGAGTACGACGACATTATGAACGCCCAGCGCGAAGTGATATACAAACGGAGGCGTCATGCCCTGTTTGGCGAACGGCTGGCCGTTGACATATCGAACATGATATACGATTTGTGCGAACAGATTGTTACCGAAAATCAGGAAGCCGCCGATTTCGAGAACTTTAAAATGCAGCTTTTCAGGACGCTGGCAACCGAATCGCCTGTTAATGAGAAAGATTTCCTCTCAATGAAAGCTGAGGAAATTACCGAAAAACTGTTCGAGAAGGTTTACAACTCATACAGGGCCAAAAGAAAAAGGCTCATTGAGCAGACCTATCCGGTAGTAAAAGATGTTTACGAAAACCAGTCGCAGTACGAAAACATTGCCATTCCGTTTACCGACGGGATAAAACAGGTACAGATTATTGCCAACCTGAAACGTTCGGTAGAGACCGAAGGAAAAGAGGTGGCGCTGGCCTTTGAAAAAGGAATTGTCCTTTCCACCATCGACGAGGCCTGGAAAGAGCAGTTGCGCGAACTGGACGACCTGAAACAATCGGTTCAGAATGCCTCGTACGAACAGAAAGACCCGTTGCTGATTTACAAATTCGAAGCCTTTAACCTGTTTAAAAAGATGATGCAACAGATAAACAAAGATGTTGTGTCTTACTTACTTAAAGGCGAAATTTACAATCCGAACCAGGCTGTTTTCAGGGAAGCCAAAATAACACGCGGACTCGACAGGTCGCAAATGAAAGAGGAAAGAGGCGACCTGTTGTCGCAGGCCCACAGCGACACAAAAGAAAAGGTAAAACCCCAGCCGATAAAGGTTGAGAAAAAGGTGGGAAGAAACGACCCGTGCCCCTGCGGTAGCGGTAAAAAATACAAAAACTGCCACGGTAAACGGGAATTTGCCAGATAGGGAGGTTGGTGTGTTTGGAATGTAAAGATTCACATTGAGCAATACATCTAAACTATCTAAATTCAAGACAAGAAATAAACCAATTATATTTGTAAAAAATAAATATAAGAGAACTAATAATGACATATTTTGATGAAATAAGAGAACTAACAAAACTAATTCCAACTACGATTGTCGATTTTTCAGTTAATAGAGAAAGGACATCACCTCCGACACAAGCATCTTCAAATTTCATTACAAACAAAGAACAAGGGGATTGGGCAGAAGATTTAATTTACAGAGCCATTAACGAATCGTCAAAAAATTATGTTGCAGTAAGATATGGCAAGTCCGATGACCTTATTGCAGGAGACGAAGGCTTTGATAAATTTTACAATGAGTTTCAAGATGAATTGGATACAATTGGCAAAAGACCCGATTTGTTAATTTTCAGGAAAGAAGATTTTGACAGTTCATTAGGACTTGATATAAGCAAAATTAATCATAACATAATTTATGATTATGTAAAAAAAGCAATTGCAGGACTGGAAATCAGGTCAAGTGCATTTTTAATTGACAAGTATGAACAAGAAATGCAAAGGCGGTCAAAATTTCACTCAGAGAAAGTATTTGAAATAAAAAATAAAATATTATCCGATTATAAAGACCTGTTAAAACAAAAAAACAAAAATTACATAGAACTATTAGAAAGCATTAATGAAGAAAATATTCATATTATAAGTTTTAGAAGACCAAGTTGGAAAGCAACAGAAAGATTACAAAATTTATCTTTGCTTTTTAAGGAATTAAAAAGCCATATTAATATTATTCAAAAAAGAGATTATTTAAGTATTACGCCAAAAGTTGAAGATTTAAAGGTTGTATATAAATGGATTGAAATATTTAATGTACCACATTATTATTTTCAGGTATTTTTTGATAAATCCTTTGGCATATCATTTAAAGAAATTCTTGCATTTTTGACAGAGCCTGAAAAAGAAGGAGAATTTTATGAAATAAGTCCGGATGTAAAAAATCAAAACAAAACCACAATTAAAATAAACACCGGAAAAACAAAACAGGTAGCATATAAAATCATAGAACCTGAGCACAAAAGTATTCGGAAAGAAATGGGTCGCGGCAGACTGTTGTTTTATGTAACATTTGAAGGCGGTACGGCTTATTTGAATATAGAAAACCTTAAATCATTGTTAAATATTGATGATTTTTAAATGATTGTTGAACAAGAATACATAAAAAAGACAAAGATTAACCACCGTAAAAAATACGCACAATTTTTTACACCTGAACCTATTGCTAAAATAATGTGCGACTGGTTGTTGCAAGATGATAACTTTACAACACTATTAGAACCGGCTTTCGGACTGGGTATTTTCAGCAGAATAATTTTAAAGAAAAAACCCGATGTTCATATTACCGGATTTGATGTTGATAAGAACATTTACAACATTGCCCGACAAAATTTCTCCAATACTAAAAATGTAAAATTATATTTGGAAGATTACTTACACAATGACTGGAACAAGAAATACGACAGAATAATTTGCAATCCCCCTTATTTAAAGTTTCACGATTACGAAAATAAAACGGCACTAAGTGAAATCAGGAAAAAACTCAATTTTCATTTAACGGGTTTCTCAAATATATACACACTTTTTTTATTAAAATCGGTTTATCAATTAAAAGAAAACGGAAGAATAGCATATATAATACCTTCGGAGTTTTTAAATTCCGATTACGGTAAAAAAATAAAAGAGTATTTGATACGGTCAAACTTATTGCGTCATATCATTATTTTTAATTTTAAAGAGAATGTTTTTGATAACGCTCTTACAACAAGTTCCATTTTACTTTTGGCAAATGACAAACCTAAAAAGGATATTCAATTTTCTGTTATTTCAAATAAAAGTGAATTGAATAATATAAAGACAATTATAAATGATTATCCAAAAAGTTTGGGCGATATTTCAATTTCATCTAAACTTATTGACCCTGATATTAAATGGAGAAAATATTATCAAACCCAACAGAGCAATAAATATAAATACCTGATACCTTTTAATCAGGTTGCAAAGGTAGTTAGAGGAATTGCCACGGGAGCTAATGATTATTTCACATTTAATACTGAAAAAGCCAAACAATATAATATCAAAGAAGAGAATCTGTTACCTTGCATAATAAAATCAAAAGATATAAACAAACCGTTTTTTACAAAATCAGATTTTATTGAACTGAAAAACAACAATATAAGAGTATTTTTGTTTGACGGAAGAAAAAATCAAGACGAATATACTTTGAAATATATCAAACTTGGAGAAGAAAAAGGTATTCACAAAAAATATTTAACATCTAAACGAAATCCATGGT
>JALVZH010000073.1 GCA_027022105.1 Bacteroidales bacterium
GTTTTACTGGAGTCGTTCCCGGATTCTTGAAAAACTGAGTTCGCTGCCTGCCGGCACATTGCCCGAAGGTGTTACACCTGCCCTGGGCCCCGATGCCACAGCGCTCGGGCAGGTTTACTGGTACACGCTGGAGGGACGTGACAAGGACGGCAACCCCGTCGGAGGCTGGGATCCGCAGGAGCTCAGAACCATTCAGGACTTTTATGTGCGGTACGGCCTGATGTCGGCCAAAGGTATTTCCGAAGTGGCTTCCATCGGAGGTTTTATAAAAGAGTACCAAATAGATATTGACCCCAACGCCATGAAAGCCTATGGTGTAAATGTGGCGCAAATTATCAATGCCGTAAAAAAGAGTAATCTTGATATAGGAGCGCGAACCATTGAATTTAACAAAGCGGAATATTTGGTGCGGGCTTTGGGATATGTAAAAAACTTAGACGACCTGAAAGAGAGTGTTGTGGCCGTACGCAACAATGTTCCTGTGCGGCTGAAAGATGTAACACACATCTCTTTTGGCCCTGCCACACGACGTGGCGGCCTGGATAAAGGAGGCAGCGACGCGGTTGGCGGTGTGGTGGTGGCCCGTTACGGTGCCAATCCCATGGAAGCCATCGCCAATGTAAAAAAAGAGATAGCCAAACTTGCACCCGGTCTTCCGTCAAAAACCCTGGATGACGGTACTGTTTCAAAAGTAACCATCGTTCCCTTTTACGACCGTACGGGCCTTATTAAAGAAACCCTCGGCACACTCGAATCGGCACTTTCGCACGAAATTCTCATTAGCATTATTGTGGTAATCATTCTGGTGCTTAATTTACGGGCATCCCTGTTAATTTCGAGTCTGTTGCCCATAGGCGTACTGATGACCTTTATCACCATGCGGCAGTTTGGTGTGGATGCCAATATTGTGGCCCTTTCGGGAATTGCCATAGCCATTGGCGTGATGGTGGATGTGGGGATTGTGTTTACCGAAAACATCGTCCGGCATTTGGAGATGCCGGAGAATAAAGGAGCCGGGGGGAAAAAGCTTCTGACGGTAATATATAATGCAAGTACAGAAGTGGCTTCCGCCATTATGACGGCGCTGGCAACCACCATTGTAAGCTTTCTGCCCGTATTTGCCATGCAGGAAGCCGAAGGAAAACTGTTCAGGCCACTGGCGTTCACCAAAACTTTTGCACTGTTGTCGTCGCTGGTAATTGGAATTGTTATCATTCCTGCAATGGCACATGTTATTTTTTCCATTCCTTTTAATAAAAAAAGATTCAGCCGGATATGGTATGTTACGCTTATTGCGGCCGGCATTATCTTTACGGTTTTTTACGGATCATGGGTTGCTGTTGCACTAATTGCTCTTGGAATAAACAGCCTGCTGGAAGAGCGCTGGCCTGAAGAAAAAAGACATTGGGTTAACAAAATCAATATTTTAATCGCCCTGCTGGTTCTTGTTTACTACCTCACTGTCGAATGGATGCCGCTGGGTGCCATAAACAGCGAATTTGTAAACTTCCTGTTTGTCATTGTTATCGTAGGTGTCATTCTCGGTGCTTTGATGGGCATTGTACATTATTATCCCGTTCTGCTGAAATGGGTTTTGAACAACAAATGGAAATTCTTGTCCGTTCCGGTTTTTGTAATCCTTTTGGGTCTTACGGTATGGCAGGGATTCGATAAAATGTTCGGCTTTATTCCCGCAGGTTTAAACAAAGCGGGTATTGACATTCGCAACACCGGGGGCTGGAAAGCCGTATCGGAGGCATTTCCGGGTACCGGAAAAGAGTTTATGCCCTCGCTGGACGAAGGTTCGTTCCTGCTGATGCCCACCACCATGCCCCATTCGGGTATAGAAGAAAACTTAGAGGTGATACGGCTTTTGGACAAGCGGGTAAATTCCATTCCCGAAGTGGAAAGCGTGGTGGGAAAATGGGGGCGTGCCGCCACGGCACTGGATCCTGCACCCATATCCATGTACGAAAACATTATCAATTACAAACCCGAATATATTCTGGACGACGACGGTCACCGCCTGCGCTTTAAGGTTGACGACGACGGCAATTTTGTCCTGAAAAACGGAGATGTTTACGATCCCCGGAAGAGTTTCAGGGCGGTAAAAAAAGAGGAGCTTGTTCCCGACCCCAAAGGAGAATATTTCAGGCAGTGGCGCGATTTTATACATTCGCCCGATGACATCTGGAAAGAGATTGTAAGCAATTCGGCTTTCCCCGGACTGACGTCCGCACCCAAATTACAACCCATTCAAACAAGGCTGGTGATGCTGCAAACGGGAATGCGGGCGCCAATGGGAATAAAAGTTTACGGGCCCGATTTGGAAACCATTGAAAAGGTGGGTTATCAGCTTGAGAACATCCTGAAAGAGGTGCCGGGCATTAAACCGCAATCGGTATTTGCCGACCGCGTGGTTGGAAAACCTTACCTTGAAATCAACATCAACCGGAAGGCCATTGCCCGTTACGGCCTGACAATAAAAGACATGCAAATGTTTTTGAGCAGTGCCATAGGTGGTGTTGCACTTACCAGCACCGTTGAAGGCAGGGAGCGTTTTCCGGTCAGGGTTCGATATGCACGTGAGTACCGCGACAATCCCGAAACACTGAAAGCAATACTTATTCCCACGCCCTCCGGAGCACAAATCCCGCTGGGCGAACTGGCCGACATTACCTATACCCGCGGGCCGCAACTAATTAAAAGCGAGAATACCTTTCTTGTTGGCTACGTTATTTTTGACAAAAAAGAGGATGTTGCCGAGGTTAATGTTGTGGAAAACGCACAAAAACTGCTAAAGGAAAAGATAGATAAAGGTGAATTTAATATTCCGAAAGGGGTAACGTATGTATTTACGGGAAATTACGAAAACCAGATACGTGCCACCAAAAGGTTAATGCTGGTTGTGCCCATTTCGCTTATCGTAATATTCCTGATTCTCTATTTCCAATTCAGGAATGTAGCCACCTCGTCAATGGTGTTCAGCGGAATATTTGTGGCTTTTGCCGGTGGTTTTATTATGCTGTGGCTGTACGGCCAGGGGTGGTTCATGAATTTTTCGGTAGCAGGGGTAAACATGCGCGATCTGTTCCAGATGCACACCGTCAACCTCAGTGTGGCGGTCTGGGTGGGATTTATTGCCCTGTTCGGTATTGCTACCGACGACGGGGTGATTATGGGAACCTATCTTACGCAGGTGTTCGAAAAAGAGAAACCGCAAACGGTGAAAGAGGTTCGTGAGTCGGTTCTTCATGCGGGAAGCAAAAGGGTACGGCCTGCCATGATGACCGCCGCCGTGGCTATTATTGCCCTGATTCCGGTGCTTACATCGGTGGGGAAAGGTTCCGACATAATGGTGCCCATGGCCATCCCCTCTTTCGGTGGTATGATACTTCAGGTAATGACCATGTTTGTGGTTCCCGTTTTATACAGCATGTGGCAGGAAAGAAAAGTGAAGAAAAATA
This sequence comes from Bacteroidales bacterium, assembly GCA_027022105.1. Classification (GTDB taxonomy): domain Bacteria; phylum Bacteroidota; class Bacteroidia; order Bacteroidales; family F082; genus Sulfidibacterium. The sequence goes on from JALVZH010000073.1 coordinate 3,468, forward strand.
AAAAAATCTCGATGTAATAGCTGGGAAATCAGAAAATAAACTCCATTGTTCCCCTCCTTGGAGGGGAGTAGGGGTGGGTTCAAAAAAGGATGTTTATTTTCTGATTTCCTTAAAAATGTAATTATTAATCATGAAAAAGATAATCATCATATTAATTGCCCTGACAGGTTTTGTAACAACACTAAAAGCACAACAGGTGTTGAATCAATACCTGGTAACCGCAGCAAAAAACAATCCGGGGCTCAAGGTAAAATTCAATGAATACATGGCTGCCATGCAGGTTGGCGATCAGGTAAGCACGTTGCAGGATATGCAACTTGCCTTCGGATATTTTATTCAGCCTGTGGAAACCCGTGTAGGCCCCCAAAGGGCAAGGATTTCACTAAGCCAGATGTTTCCCTGGTTCGGACAGTTGAAAGCCAACAGAAGTGTGGCCGACGAAACGGCCAATGCAAAGCTGGAACTATTCGAAGATGCCAAATCCAAACTCTTTTATGAGGTAAAATCGGCTTATTACAACCTTTGGTTTACAAATAAAGCCATTGAAATTACCAAAGGGAATATTGACCTGCTGAATATGCTCAACAAAGTAGCCCTGGCCAAAATGGAAGCCGGCCTTGTTTCTTCTGTGGATCAGCTTCGTGTAGAAATGGAACTGGCCGACCTGAAAAACCGACTGGCACTGCTCAAAGACCGTCTTACGGCGCAAACCACTGCTTTTAACAACCTGCTGAATGTGGAAAACGACCGTGAAATTGTTTTCCCTGACACACTGCCTGTTCCCGGACACGCCATAACAAAAGAGGCTGTTTTGGATAGTATCAACGCATTGAACCACCAGCTTACGGCACTTGAACATGAGTACAATTCGTTCGTAAACAGGGAAACAGCTTCGCGCAAACAGGGTGCCCCCAAAATAAGTCTGGGTGTGGACTATATATTTATTGGGAAAAGCGATAATCCTGCCTTGGATGCTTCCCTGAACGGAAAGGATGCCGTTCTTTTTCCGAAAATCGGGATAACGGTTCCCATATATCGCAAAAAGTACAAGGCAATGGTCAACGAAGCCGTTTACCGCCAACAGGCAACTTTAAACAAAAAAGAAGATAAGATAAATCTGTTGGAAACACTGCTTGAAAAGGTATTGGCCGAATACAAGGATGCCGGGCGCAGGTATGAGCTATATCTGGAACAAAGACGACTGGCATATCAGGCCCTCGAAATTTTACGCTCGCAATATATTGCCGGTAATAACAATTTTGAAGAGATTCTCAGAATGGAACGCAGACTGCTTAAATATCAACTGGAACTCGAAAAAGCCCGTACCGATAAAAATGCCGCCTATGCATTCATCCTCTATTTAATGGGTAAATAAGAAACAATCAAATTATAAACAAATGAAATATTTAGATAAAAAAACACTGATTACCGGAGCCATAACCCTTGTTATCGGGTTAGGCCTGGGATGGGCCGTTTTTAGCGGTTCGTCACAACAAAAAGATAAAAAACAAACCGAAGCGGCGGAACACAATCATGCCGGAGAAACCGTCTGGACATGCTCCATGCACCCCCAAATAAGAATGGACAAACCGGGTAAATGCCCCATTTGCGGTATGGATCTTATTCCGTTGGAAGAAGAAAAAAAGACGGAAGAATCATCTTTGCCCGGGGAGATAAAAATGACACAATCTGCTATTGCACTGGCAAATATTGAAACGGTTACCGTTAAAAAAGGTATTCCCGAAAAAACGATTTACCTCCTTGGCACCGTAAAACCCGACGAACGCAACATTGCCGAATTAACGGCACGTTTCGGGGGGAGAATAGAAAAACTGTATGTAAACTTTACGGGGCAAAATGTACGGAAAGGCGAAAAGCTGGCCACAATCTACTCTCCGGAATTGATTGCAGCCCAGCGCGAATTGCTCGAAGCGACAAAATATAAAAGCAGCAACCCTGCCTTTTATAAGTCGGCACGAACCAAACTGAAGTTGTGGGATTTGACCGATGCCCAGATTGACGATTTGGAAAACAGGGAAAAAGTACAACACTATTTCGATCTGCTTTCACCCATCTCGGGCACGGTAACCAAAAGGGATGTTGCCATTGGCGATTATGTAAAAACGGGAAGCTCCATGTTTGAGGTGATCAACCTTAAAAAAGTGTGGGTGATGTTCGACGCCTACGAGAATGACCTGCCCTGGATAAAAACCGGTGATGAAATAGATTTTACCATTCAATCATTGCCGGGCAAAAGTTACAAAGCAAAAGTAAAATACATCGACCCGTTTATCGATCCCAAAACAAGGGTGGCCAAAGTAAGGGTTGAACTGGATAACCCAAAACTGATATTAAAACCGGAGATGTATGCTGCCGGTATTCTTAAATCGGAAATGCAACAAACCAATGATCTGCTGATTCCCAAATCGGCCATTTTGTGGACCGGAAAACGGGCGGTGGTATATGTTAAAGTTCCCGGCCGTAGTCAGCCCGCTTTTATCTATCGCGAGATTGTGCTCGGCCCCGAAGCAGGAAACTTTTATGTGGTTTCATCGGGACTTAAAGAGGGCGAGGTAATAGCCATGAACGGCGTGTTCAATATTGACGCTGCGGCACAACTTGCCGGAAAACCCAGCATGATGAACCCCCAAGGCGGCAAAGTAAACACCATGCCCGGAATGGATATGGGAAACGGAAGTGAGGATATGGATACACAGGAATCTGCTCCTAAAAAAACAGACAATGCAAAGGTTCCTATGGATTTCAAAATGCAGCTCGGTAAGGTGATGGATGAATATCTAAAACTGAAAGATGCTTTTGTGAAATCGGATGAAAACTCGGTAGAGGCGGCTGCTCAAAAGACTCTTGATGCACTGGACAAAGTGGATATGACTCTCTTGAAAGGTAATGACCACAACCAGTGGATGAAGTTGGAAAAATCTGTCAGGGATAATCTGAAAGGGATCATTCAAATGAAAGGTATGGAGATGAAACGGTCACATTTCAGTATCGTATCGGATAAACTAACCAAAGTCATTGAACGTTTTGGTGTTCACAGCAACGAAACCAGTACTTTGTATCTGGAGTTCTGTCCAATGGCATTCAATAACCAGGGTGCCTACTGGATAAGCGAAACCAAGGAGATAAAAAATCCTTATTTTGGTGATGCCATGCTTACATGTGGCGAGGTAAAAAAGAGCTTTAGGTAATCTGTAATACCAAACCAATTCAAAAAACTTGTAACTCATTTCTAAAATTGTGTAAGTCTCATCAAAGGAATACGGTCTATTATTGCCAAAATATTAATTCATAAATTTTTAAAACCATGAAACGACTGTTTACTTTTATCTTTCTGCTTGCCGGAGGAATTCTTTCGGCTCAAAATCCCGTGCTTATACCCGGAACGCTTTCGGGGACAACCTTTAATCTTGAGTTGCAAAACGGAACGTATCAATTTTACGACGGGATAAACACCACCACCATGGGGGTTAACGGTAATATTCTCGGCCCCACGCTTATTATGAATAAAGGTGATTTTGTTGACATTACCGTAAACAATCAGCTGGCCGATACCACCACAATACACTGGCATGGAATGCATGTTTCGGCTGTCAACGACGGCGGTCCGCATACAACCATTGCCCCCGGAACAGTATGGAACCCGCAGTTCACCGTGCTGGATAAAGCCGGAACCTATTGGTATCATCCCCATCTTCATACAAAAACCGACATGCATGTCTCTTTGGGAATTGCCGGATTTATCATTGTCAGGGATGATGAAGAAGCCGCTCTTGATTTACCGAGAACGTATGGTACGGATGATTTTCCGCTGGTAATCCAAACCAAAGACTTTGATGCACAAAAACAAATTGTTGTACCCACAAACAATGATGATGTGGTAATGGTAAATGCCACCATTGATCCCAAACTGGATGTGCCGGCTCAGGTGGTCCGTTTCAGGCTGCTCAACGGTTCTTCACAGAGGGTATTTAATGTCGGTTTGTCGGATAACAGAACCTTTTATCAAATCGGTTCCGACGGAGGGTTGTTGAGCGAACCGGCTCCCCTGACCCGTCTGCAACTGGCTCCCGGCGAACGTGCCGAAATCCTTATAGATTTTACCGGAATGACGGGTCAGCAGCTACAATTGATGAGCTATGCATCAGAGTTTCCCAACGGTATTTACGGTGCTACCAATCCCGGAATGATGCAGAATATGGTGCTCAACGGATACAATCCGAACCCGCTGAACGGAACCGATTTTAACATTATCGAATTTGATGTGGTGGCGCAAACCTCCAATCCGGTAACTTCCATACCCGCTTCTTTGGTTGAGGTAACGCCTTATCCCGAAGATTCGGCAGATATTACAAGAAACCTCACTTTTTCTCCGTCGCAAATGGGCCCCAATCAACTTAACTTTCCTTTTCTTATTAACGGAACGAGCTTTGATATGGATGTGATTAACTTCAGCATTCCGCTAAACAATACGGAGGTATGGAGCCTGACAAACCAGTCGGCTATTGCACACCCTTTTCATATTCACGATGTGCAGTTTTATGTCCTCGACCGCAACGGGAATCCGCCACCGGTAAGCGAACAGGGACGCAAAGATGTGATTCTGGTTAAACCAATGGAAACGGTTCGTTTTATTACCAAATTCGAGGATTTTGCCAACGACCCCGTGCCCTATATGCTGCATTGCCACATGCTGGTGCATGAAGACGGAGGAATGATGCTTCAGTTTGAAGTGGTGGATAATACTATTGGCATTGCCAAAATAAATGATAGCGAAAATGTATTTGATGTATTCCCCAATCCGGTTACGGGTGATAATTTTACGGTTGGTATAGATAACGGAAAATCAATTACATCTTATGAACTGTTCAATATTACGGGGAAAAGAATTCTTAATGAAAATGTGAACGGTCAAACCTCAAAAATAAAGGTAAACATTACGCAATTAAAGGTAGGTCTTTACTTCCTTAAAGTTTATACGGAAAAAAATACCTATATCAAAAAAGTAGTAATCAAATAACTAAAAATCAGTATCATGAAAAAAATCGTTTTAATTGTAACCACATCATTATTTATCGCTGCCGGCGGATTGTTTTTATCAGGTTGCGGAGGAAACAGCTCTTCCGGCAGCAAACAAACGGAACAGCATGAACATTCGAAAGCGGCCATGGATTCTCATGAACATCAACTTTATGCCTGCCCCATGCATCCTGAAGTAACCGGAAAAAAGGGAGATGAATGTCCGAAATGCGGTATGAAACTTACGGAACCGGTTAAGGAAAAAGATAAATAAAACGTTCCCTTTATCAGGGTCAATCTTATTATTATTTCTGACGAACTTCTTTAATACTATTAATATAGCTTTGTTAGAAGAAAATCCCGGTTAAACACAAAGTTGTTTATTCCGGGGTTTTTCATTTTAAATTACCGATGATTCCGCCTTATCCCCGTTTTATCCAAAAATGTTATAACTCTTACTTAGGATTTTGTAATGGATGAACAGGGCTGTTGAAATAGTTTTGTAAAAAATATTTTGATAATGAAACACGAAAACAACACTCATAAATCCGGTGACAATAATCATCAGTACAAAACAGAGCATTCATGTTGCTGTGGTAATGACAATGTAGAAACTGTTACAGAAGCCACTGTCTGGTTCTGCCCTATGAAGTGCGAAGGGGAAAAGGTGTATGATGAGCAGGGCAAGTGTCCTGTATGCCATATGAAACTGGTTCCTGCGGGTTCGGTTACGGAAGGCGGTATGCATGATAAAAAGCATCACCATCATGAACACCACGATCACAATGCTGCCTCCCATGAGGATCATAATCATTCGCAGGTAACTCATAGTGATCATCACGACCATATTCACAATATGTCGGGAGAGGAATATTACTGCCCCATGCGCTGCGAAGGCGACAAGACTTACGACAAATCCGGTGATTGTCCTGTTTGCGGAATGCATTTGATAAAGGCGGTGAAAGCCGTGCCGTCAGGTAACACCTATACCTGCTCAATGCATCCCGAAGTAAAAAGCGACAGACCCGGCAGTTGCCCCAAGTGCGGAATGGATCTGATACCCGTAAGCGGCGAGGTGGAAAGCGAAGAGCATAAAGCATATAAAAATATGCTAAAACGTTTTTGGATAGCTTTGGCGCTCTCTTTTCCCGTTTTTATTATTGCCATGTCCGGTTTTTTTCCTTTTATAAATATTGAGACCATTGCCCCGGTAAAAGTATGGGCCTGGATTCAGTTTGCGCTGGCCACACCGGTACTCTTTTATTCCGGTTGGGACTTCTTTGTCAGGGGATGGAATTCTGTCATGCGCCGGTCGCCTAATATGTGGACACTTATTTCACTCGGTGTGGGAGCAGCTTACCTGTTCAGTGTTTTCGGGCTTTTGTTTCCCGGAATGTTTCCCGTTCAGTTTAAAGATGCAAGCGGCAACGTTCACCTCTATTTTGAAGCGGCTGCCATTATCCTGACACTGGTATTGCTGGGGCAGGTGCTTGAGCTCCGGGCGCACAGCAAAACCAATTCGGCCATTAAGGCGTTGCTCAATCTTGTACCACCGGTGGCACGGGTCCTGCGCAACGGAAGGGAAGAAGAAATACCTTTGGAAGAAGTTCGCGTTGGTGACATCTTGGTTGTGAAACCCGGCGAAAAAATTCCTGTTGACGGTGTATTGACAAAAGGTTCGGCAGTAATTGACGAAAGTATGATTACCGGTGAGCCGGTACCGGTTGAAAAACAGGTTGGCGATGCGGTAACAGGTGGTACCATCAACGGAAAAACGGTTTTTGAAATGAAAGCCGAAAAAGTGGGTTCCGATACCCTGCTGGCACAGATCATCGAAATGGTGAACGAAGCCGGTCGTTCACGGGCACCTATTCAGAAACTGGCCGACGTTGTCGCAAAGTATTTTGTGCAAATCGTTGTGCTTATTTCTATCCTGACATTTTTTATATGGTACTTCCTGGGTCCTGAGCCTGCAGTGGTCTTTGCCTTTGTCAATGCGGTTTCCGTACTGATTATAGCCTGCCCCTGTGCATTGGGACTGGCTACACCCATTTCGGTAATGGTGGGCACAGGACGCATGGCACAGTCGGGTGTTCTGGTGAAAGATGCCGCTGCCATTGAAGAGATGAACAAGGTGGATACACTGATTATTGACAAAACGGGTACCCTTACCGAGGGAAAACCCGGCCTGACAGGATATAAATCGTTTGGCACGCTGAGCGATGAAGAGATACTGAAATATGCGGCATCTGTTGATGCAGGCAGCGAACACCCCATTGCCGAAGCCATTGTGGCCGGGGCAAAAGAAAAGGGAACGGAACTCTTCAAAGTGACGGATTTCGAATCGGTTACGGGGAAAGGCGTACGGGCTGTTTACCGGCAACAGAAATTCGGGCTGGGCAACCTGCGGCTGGTCGAAGACTTTGGCGCTGCCATCCCGGAAGAACACCGGAAGATCGCCGAAGAATGGCAATCCGGAGGCCGCACCGTAATGTTTCTGATGATTGGGAACAAAGTGGAAGGTATGGTCAGCGTGGCCGATGCCATCAAAGAATCTTCTGCCAAAGCGGTAAAAGCTTTACAGAAACAGGGTATGCACGTATATATGCTTACCGGTGACAACCGTTTTACGGCCAAAGCAGTGGCTGATGAGCTGGGGCTTGAAGGTTTTGAAGCGGACTGCCTTCCCGAAGACAAATACAACAGAGTAAAAGAGTTACAAGAGGCAGGACACATCGTAGCCATGGCCGGCGACGGCATTAACGATGCGCCGGCACTGATGCAGGCCAATGTGGGTATCGCCATGGGAACAGGTACCGATATAGCCATGCAAAGTGCTGAAATAACTTTGGTAAAAGGCGACCTGAATGGCATTGTACGGGCCCGTGAACTGAGTCACAAAGTGATGAAAAACATCAAACAAAACCTCTTTTTTGCTTTTGCGTACAATTCCATAGGTGTTCCCGTTGCAGCAGGCATTCTTTATCCATTCTTCGGTTTGTTGCTGAGTCCCGTTATTGCGGCAGCCGCCATGAGCTTTAGCTCCGTTTCGGTAATAGCCAATGCTTTGAGATTGAGAAAACAATAGAGTTTTTTTAAAAAATTGTTATTTTTGCTTAGGAATGAATACCATTAACTTTTTTTGCATCGAAGTTGTATAAAAATAATTAGGTAATAATAAACTTGTTTAAAGTTAACGTGATGACAATGAGTATAAAATATTGGGGCTCAAATCAGATTCATTTATTGAAAAACCATATTAAACCCACTTAATTAACAAGCCATGAAAAAAATCGTTTTCTTAACTTTAACCCTTCTGTTTGCAGCGAGCATTGTTGCACAGACTTCAAAAACAACGTTTTTGAACAAAACAAATCAGCACAGTTTGTCGGCTGAATATGCAGCGGTTTCCTACTCATATGCCCACAAGTTTAAACCTGACGTTACATTTGGAGCAAGAGTACAGGCAGGAGCGGGATTGCAGTTTATTTTGCTGAGTTCACCTGTTATTTATGACTACGGCTATGGTAACGGTCCGGAAAAATTTAAGCCGACGGGTCATATTTTGGAATTGGTTAAACTTCAGCTTTTTTACAGATATGCCTTTTCCAACAGCTTTTATATTGATGCCGGTCCGGTTTTTTCACTTGTAACCAGCGAAGCGGATTGGGAAAATCCTTTTAATGCAGGCATTGAGGCTTCGATGTATTATACGGTTAAATTTTTTCATATAGGAGTACGTTTAAAAGGGGCGATGAGTTTTGACCCTCACAATACCGGTGGTATTAATTCGGACAGAACCTATTTCGGCCTTTATGCAACACCGCTTGTTATCGGTGTTAATTTTTAGTGTTCTTTTCCATAGATACAAAATTTCATCGCCTAATTTTTCTTTCAATTTACACCGAATTATATTTGTAGTTAAATCATTCATAATAAGTACTTAATCCCGCATTACGCTTATACATTGTTCTGTGTTGGGTTTCATTCATTATCATTTTTCTTTTTTATTGTGCAATATGTGCAATTATTATGCAATCATTTTTTTAGTTCATAAAAACTTCCTGCTCCTCGTTTTCCGTTTCGGAAGAGAATAATTTATCGGACATATATCGGACATATCGGACATTATCTATTTAAAATGTAATAAGAACCTTTTTTCTCTCCTTTTTTTAAAAAAATTGTTTTTTCTACTAACTTTTCTAAATCTCTGTATGCAGTTTTATGTAAAACATTATTCAATATTTGATATTCTTTATTTGAGATTTTCCCTTTTTCTTTTACGTATAAAACAGCTTTTATCTGTCTTTCGTTAAGATTAAGATTTTCCAAATCTCTTTCATTAAAAATATCTTTTTTGAAAGTTACCCAAAAATCACTTTCTTCATTTTTGAATTCAGGTGTCGGGAGTCCGTGTTTATGACATTGCTCCGCAATTTTGATTGTTCCACGTCCCCAGGCTTCAATATACCCTGCTCTGAAAAAAGCGTTTGCAATTTCCGGATTACGTGGTTTTGATGAGTGTTTTTGTAATAATTTTTCAACAGTCCAATTTTCCGGAAGTCTGCCTTCATTCCAAATCATTAATTTGTCATT
>JALVZH010000074.1 GCA_027022105.1 Bacteroidales bacterium
TATCTAAGTCTTCAAAATATTGATAATAGGCTGCCCCCCAGGCAATTGTTTTGTTTTTGTTTTCAACGGTAATGCGGCCCGTTTCAGGCTTTATCTCATCCCTGAACCAGGTCTTTTTGATGTATCCCGATCCGGCCTGCCCTTTTGCGTTTAAAGGTTGCCCGCCGACGGTAATCCTTGCGTTTCCGGTCTCCTCAATCAGGTTATTGCCTTTCATCAGCAACCCGAATATGGCGTCTGCCGTGGTCGAGGATGTCTTCCAGCGATTGGTCTGTTTGTTTTTCAACAGCCATATTTTCATCTTCTCCACCGAAGCGGCATCATGCATCACTTCATCATAGGCCTCCATGGTCATCACCTCTGTTGCCAACGGTTCCTGATACCAGTACCAGCCGCTTTCCGTTCTCCAGTACATGCCCGTCTCTTCGTTTTCCAACGCACGTTCGGTGAGCGACCGCAAAATAGCTTCCGCATCGTTACGGTAGTTGAGCCGCTGTAGCGTGACGGCTGTCATGGCCTGCAGGTAATTGTTTTGCTTCAACCAGTAACGGCGTTCCTGCGATACGTAATAATCAAAAGCTTTTTTGTTTACATCTTTCACCGGATAAATATCAAGAAATGCGCTTCGAGCATACAGGTAACCAATCTGCAAACTGCCGATGTGTTTCTTTTTAAGATTAATATTTTTCCGTTTCAGCAGTTTTTGATAATCGTTGTTTATCTTCCCGTCGAGATAAGCAACCGCTTTTTTTATCATTCTGTTTACAACAGCATTATCATCCGGTTCCAAAAGTCCCATTTTGCGCAACCTGCCGAAACCGGATACAATCTTTTGGGTTACATACCTGTCTTCGTACATCCCTTTGAACCATGACCATGCACCCGACGGCAATTGTCTTTGCGCCAGCTTATTCACCGTTTCATCCAGTTGATTCGAAAGGTTATTGATATCAAACAGCAGCGCAATCCTCCTTTTTTGTTCCGTTTCGCTTTCGGCCTCCAAAACCCATGGTGTGGCATCCAGCAATACGCCTTTCAGCTCTTCGTTTTTCTCAAGGTTCGACAGAAAAGCATCGGGGGAACTGTTTTTCCATGCTTCCAGCACACTTTTTATGCGGGGGAATTTTTTAACGATTCCTGCCGCAATGGTGTTGGCATAATAGCGGTAAAAAAGGTTTTGATTGCTCTCGTATTCCGGTTTTGCAAGATAGGGAAGTGCCTGCACGGCATACCATACCGGATGTGAGGTAAATTCAACGGTATAACGGTACCTTTCGGTTGCAGCAGGCCTCATCAGTTTGTCCTCATTCAGCAGCCTTTCAAAGCGGAACGTTTTTGTGCTGTTTCCTTTTATCCACATGGGCATGGTTTCGGTTACCAGCATTTTGTCGGGCAAAACGGGTATCATATCCTCAACCCCGTCAGTAAACTTGTCGGAAACGGCTTTTATGCGGTATCCCAGCAAATCGTAACCGCGCGGAATGGTTATTTCTTGCGAAAATGCAACACTTTTTCTGGCAGGCAGCTCAAGCACAATATCTCTGCGCAGTTTTTTACCCGCCGGTTGCAACGGTTTATTATCCACCGGGTTAAAGAATTGCACGGTAACCCGCACACGGTTGTTGCGGTTGGTAAAATTCACCACTTTGCCTGTTAGCGAAATACGGTCGCCGATGCGTACAAAAACCGGTTTGTTCATCAGAACCATCAGCTCTTTTTGTGCTTTTATTTTCCTTACTACGGTTCCGGTTCTCATATCTTTGGTGTGTGCCAGCATCATCAGTTTCCATTCGGTAAGCGCATCGGGGGTTTTAAAATCAAAACTTACGTTACCAAGACTGTCGGTATGCATTTGGGGGTAGAAAAAAGCGGTTTCATTAAAATTGCTTCTGTACGCAAATCCGGTTTCCTCTTTTTCCGGCGGTTGTTCTCCCGTCTCTGTTTTTCCTTCAAATGCCGGCGGCTCCTTTTTCCCTGCCGGAACGGAAATGTTTTCCCTTTCATCAAAAGCAACGGTTTTTGAACGGATACCGGCATTAGCAGGGGCCATGGCAAATTCTTCAACTTCTGTCATTTTCAATACCGAACGACCCCCGTCCACTGGATACCCGAACCAATTGATTTGCGGATAGACAATTTGCGGTGGGTTGAGTGAAACGGGCGAAGGCTGCGACAGATAACGTCCGTTACTCTGTGTAAAGCCGGCGGCATTCCACGATATCCCCGGACGGCTGGCACTGTACAGATTTATGTTCCAGCGGTTTGCTGCAAACATATCCAACGAAGCATCGTACATCCCGGCCAGCAGTTCGGCGGCAACTTTTTCGCCGTAAAACCCGCTGATATGCACCTTCCACTGCTCCTCTTTTCCCGGAACCAGATGGTCGCGGTTGGTTTCCAGTGTAATGTTCAACTTCTTGTTATTAAACGGAATATCAATTACCTGTTGCTGCGAAAATACATAATTGAACCTGACAACCGTAGCTTTGGCAACAACAATGCCCCTGTTCTCTTCGGTTACCTCAAAGGGGATTCGCTGCTGTTTTCTGCCGGCTTTTATCCACGCTTCCTTAACTTTTTTGTTGTTGGAAAAAATCTCCAGAAAAATACGGCTGTTTTTATCGGCCGAACCCGTTAAAAAAGTGATGGTTTCCCCGGGTTGGGCTGTCTTTTTATCGGCAGCAAACCAAAGGATATTTTTTCCGGGCACGGTTTTCGATTTTACGGAAAAGAGCATTATTTCCCTGCCGGCTTTTACGTTTTTTCCCTCTTTGACACTACTTTCAACGGATATTAAATAGCGCCCCGGCGATAATTTTTTTATCTCATTTTCCAGATATCTTCCCGAGCCATTTATGTGTATTATTTTCGAAAAAAGTTCCGTTTTCTCCGTTTCATCCTGTTCTTTTCCGTAAGGCAGGTGCGGAAAATCTTTTTCAAACTGCTCCCGCGGAATTATCATGGTGTCGGGTGCCTCCCAGGGACGTGGTACCGGCAAAGCGCGCAACGGATTTAACCGGAAAACGGTTACTCTGGCATCTGTGGTAACGGTTTCGCCCGAAAGGTTCTTTGCCGAAACGGAAATACCTTTAAAAGTTTCGCGGTTTACCTTTTCCGGGGAATTAATATTTATGACAAACGGATCTTTGCCAATGGTAATCACCCTTTCGTCCGATTGCATTTCACCCGTTATATCGGTTACTTCGGCAATAACGCGATACCGGTAATTGGAAACGCCCTCCTGTTCGGGGTCGGGAAGCGCTTTGAACGAAATGGTAAAAGAGCCGTCATCTGCCGTAATCAGTTCGCCGTTAGTTATTTCCGTTTCGGCTGATTTGCGGGGATAGGGAAAATAGTAGGAAAAATACCCCCAGAAAACAACCGGATTGCAGGTTACGCGATACGTAACTTTGGCGCCCCCGAGCGGACTGCCTGCAAAATCGGAAGCATTTCCCCTCACCTCAACCACATCATTCAACCGGTACGATTTATCAACGGAATCAAGCATTACCTTAAAGGTGGGACGTTTGTACTCTTCCACCCTGAAGGATGCCGAGCCGTCTTTACAGCGCAGGTTGAACATACCGTTGAGTTTGCCTGAAGGAAGCACAAAACTACCTTGCACAGATCCGAAATCGTTGGTAACAAGGGTTTTCTTTGCCACCGTTTTATAATTGGCATCTTTCAATTGTATCTCTATCTCTTTGCCGGGAATAACATTTGAGTTGTTTTTCAGGCTTTTAACGGAAATGGCTTTGAAATAAACCGTCTGTCCCGGACGGTAAATGGCCCTGTCGGTAAAAATAAAAGTCTTTTCCCTCGGCTTTTCCTCCGTATATCCCGAATGAAACCAGGCATATTGATAATCGTAAAACCGGTCGTTGTTTTTTGAAATATCCAGCAGATAATTTCCCGAATTCAGGTTCCCAACCGCAGGTAACGAAACAAAACCCTCATTATCGGTATCATAGTCACCGGTTTTTATCACTCGATTATTTCTCCTGCCGTATTCCTTACGGTAAACCGTAATGTGGGCAGCGGGAACCGGTTTTCCGGTTGTACGGTTCAAAACATAAATATACAATGTCCTTTCGCCGTTTTTAATAAGGTAACTCAAAGAGGTAACCTGAAAC
>JALVZH010000075.1 GCA_027022105.1 Bacteroidales bacterium
GCTTTCGCTGGTTTCGGAAGAGAGAAAGATTACGGCCATTGACTACGATGAAGATAAAATAGCCGTTGCAAACCGTTGTGCCATAAAAAATGAAAACCTGAACTTTTACTGTTCCGATGCTCTGACGTTCGATTATCAAAGGTCAGATGTTTTTATACTTAATGATGTGTTGCATTATCTTACGCCTGAAAAACAGACAGCTCTATTGGAAAAATGTACCCGTTTCCTTAATTCCGGCGGAGAGATTATTATCCGTGACGGCGACAGCGATTTGAAAGAGCGCCACCGGGGAACAAAACTTACGGAGTTCTTTTCTACCAAATCGGGTTTTAACAAAACTGAAAACAGGCTCTGGTTCCTCTCGGGAAAAACCATTGAGGACTTTGCGGCAAACCACCACCTGTCGTTGGAAATAACGGATACTTCAAAACACACATCCAATGTTGTTTTTGTTTTGAAACGAATTTAGTCTGTGTCAGGTAAGCCCTACCGGCTTGAACGAAATGAAAATATGTAACATTTTGCAATATAGTCGGTGTATGGTCTCCGATAGGTTGAAAACATTTATTACATTCGAAGCCATCCTTTGGCAAAATATAAAGTTATTCCTTCTCCTAAAAATTTTTTTACAATAAAAACGGCTCGAAATTTTCGGGGGTAATGACCTTAAAAGCGGAATCGGGATATCCTTTGATAAAGTCGTTCGGTAACGGTTCTTTTTAATAGTTTCATCTTTACGATTTTTTACAAAAATACAAAATTACATGACTAAACTCATCCAATTCATAAAAATCAGATGACTAAACTCATGCAATTTGTAAAGATATTCATTTTTCCTGTTTCCAATATTTACCAGGTTGGTCTTAAAGTTTTGCCATGTACAAAATGCCACTATCTCTTAAAAAACTTTCCCGTTCTTCTTTTATCCCCTGAATTCACCTGTATAATGTAGGTTCCCGCAGGGAGGTCTCCCGTGTAAAAGCGTGTTGAATTTCCTGTAATATTTTTTGTTACCAGGGTTATTCCGTTTTCGTTGAGCAACTTTATTGTTTGCGGGTGCTGTTCTCGTTTTTGTATTGATACAGTAACAAAATCTCCGGCGGGATTGGGATAAATTTTGAGGGTGTTATCTTCGTTATCGGATTGTTCTTTTACTGCTACCGTTTGGCCGGGACAAGCATCTAACCGGACAAAACCAAGCAAGCCGTTGTTATCAAGCGTTCCGCGCCAGCATTTGCCGTCAGGCGATTTCATGATAATTCCTTTGTCAATTTCTTCGATATAAACATCACCACCTTTGAAAACATGATTGTTTCCGGTATTATAAAGCATGCCATCCTGACTATCGGCAGCAATACCATTTTCTTTGTTGCCGAGATAAAGCATGGCTGTATCTCCGCCCTCCCAATTGTGCGGCTCGATAAGCATTGCTGCCTCTTCTCCTTCGTCGGCACGCAGGTGAAGTTTGGCTTCGGGGGAGGTTACGTTGCCTATGCCTATTTTGCCGGTTTTGTTGTAAGTGGGTGAAGTTCCTACAAATAGCGTTGGATAATGACTTAAAAAACCTACCATTAAAGAATAGGTATTATCATTTTCCAATTTAATTGAATTTGCATATCCGCTGCCAATAACAATTGCATGATTTTGATTTGCTTTTAAATCACTCCCCAATGTAAATGAGTAATTTCCGGCAGCAATATTATTAATACCCATAGTGGTTGCGCAAACTCCGGAAGCGGTGCTCATACTTCCGCTGGCAAACGACATGGCACCGGTTGCTGTCGTTTGGTATCCAATGGCGGAAGAGGTTGTGTCATTTGTTGTTGTGTTAACAAAATGTACCTGTGAATGCAATGCATTGAATATAAATGATAATGCAATGAATGTAAATAATAATTTTGCTTTTTTCATAACGTTTTCTTGATAATTATTTAATTGACTGGCAGTTAACTGTTCCCCAAGATTAATTTTCCAATTATATTTGAATACACCTGCAAACAATCCTCATTTCAACTACACTGTAATTCAATTTCGTTATGTGTTGTTTTGTTTTTGTTTGTTCGAATCGTTACTCCAAAAAGAGTGTACGGGATAAATATATTTCCTTTTTCAGTTGATCTTATATACATGATTTTATTGCCGGGATATTTTTAACAAATTAACACCGGATTTTTCGGCACTAAAATAATACAAATTTATGAAGCGTCAAAAAGATTCATTAGAAGAGTTAATCACTGTAAAAACGCAGTACAACAAATCTTGCAATTCCCGTTTAACTGCAAGTCGAAGTTTTAATTATTTTTGCAGCCACTAAACTAAAAATGAAAAGATATGGCTGAAAAAGTAAATGTTACCTGGGTCGATGAGATGGCCTTTGAAGCAAAAGTGAACGGATTTAGCATTATGCTCGATGCAGAAGAACGCGTAGGCGGTAAAGACAGAGGCCCGCGCCCCAAACCTTTAACCCTTGTTTCGCTGGCGGGATGTACCGGCATGGATGTAATCTCTATCTTAACCAAAATGCGTGTAAAACCCGACTTTTTTGATGTGGAAGTGGAAGGCGAATTAACCGATGAACATCCCAAATATTTTCATACCATCCGTATAAAATATATTTTCAAAGGTAAAGACCTGCCCATGGACAAATTACAAAAAGCGGTGAACCTGTCGCAGGACCGTTACTGCGGAGTTAGCGAAATGTTGCGCAAATCGTCAAAATTAATTCACGAAATAGTTATTCTGGACTAAAAAAGTCTAATAAAAAACAAAAAGCCCGACAGAAATTCTGCCGGGCTTTTTTTATCATAATCAGCAACACATTAAATCTGAGGTCCGGCAGCAATGAGCCTTTCGCCCTCTTCATTGTCTGCAAAATGTTTGAAGTTGTCAATAAACTTACGGGCAAGATTTTTTGCCGCTTCATCCCATTCTTCGGGAGAGCTCCATAAGTTTCTCGGGTTGAATACCTTGCTGTCTATTCCTTCTAACGACTTGGGAATACTCAAATTGAAGTAAGGTATTGTTTCAAATTCGGCATTTTCAATAGAGCCGTCCAAAATGGCATCAATTATCTTACGGGTTGTAGGCAGGTCGATGCGTTTTCCAACACCGTAAGGGCCTCCAATCCATCCCGTATTTACGAGGTATGCTTTTGAGCCGTGTTCTTCCATTTTCCGTATCAGCTCTTCGGCATATTTTGTGGGGTGCAACAACAGGAATGCAGCACCGAAACATGCCGAAAACGACGGTTGCGGCTCGGTAATTCCCCGTTCGGTTCCTGCAACTTTTGCCGTATAACCGCTAAGGAAATGATATTTGGTCTGATCGGGAGTCAGTTTGGAAACGGGAGGTAAAACACCGAACGCATCAGCCGTAAGGAAAATAACCGTTTTGGCATGACCTGCTTTCGATACCGGTTTTACTATGTTTTCAATGTGATAAATAGGATAAGATACACGGGTGTTTTGAGTTTTTGCACTGCTGCTGAAATCGATATGTCCGTTTTCGTCAACAACAACGTTTTCGAGCAGGGCATCTCTCTTAATTGCATTCCAGATGTCCGGTTCTTTCTCTTTGCTCAGATCAATTACCTTTGCATAGCAACCGCCTTCAAAGTTGAAGATACCTTCGTCGTCCCAGCCGTGTTCATCATCGCCTATAAGCAAGCGTTTCGGGTCGGCCGAAAGGGTAGTTTTTCCCGTTCCCGAAAGGCCGAAGAAAATAGCCGTGTTTTTCATGTCTTTGCTCACATTGGCCGAACAGTGCATGGCAGCTATTCCCTGAAGAGGTAAATAATAATTCATGATAGAGAAAAAGCCTTTCTTAATTTCGCCTCCGTACCAGGTACCACCGACAATGGCTCTCTTCTCTTTTAAATTGAATACGGCAAATACTTCCGAATTCATTCCCATCTCTTTCCAGCGCGGATTGGTAGTCCGGCAGGCATTGAGCATAACAAAGTCGGGTTCAAAATCTTCCAACTCCTCTTCGGTGGGGCGGATAAACATGTTTTTCACGAAATGTGCCATCCAGGCAATTTCCGTTACCACACGTATCCTTAAACGGGTATTCTCGTTGGCACCTGCATAACCGTCCTGTACATAAAGTTTCTTTCCGGTAAGCTGATTTGCACTCAGTCCGTACAAATACTTCCAGTTCTCTTCCGACAGCGGTTTGTTGTCGGATGAAGTACGCAGTTCGTTGCGCCACCAAATGTTATCTTTGGAGGTTTCCTCCTCAACAATATACTTGTCTTTGGGCGAACGACCTGTAAATATTCCGGTGTCAACAGCCACTGCACCGGTATCGGTAAGTACACCCCTGGCATAGCCTTCATTATTGGGGTCAAGTTCGTGCTCGAACAATTCATCGTACGAAAGGTTGTAATATAACTCTTCCGTTTCGGGAATGCCGTAACTTTTTAAAGCTGCTTTAATTTTGTCCAAATTTTTTGCCATAATATAACTGATTGATAATGATTATAAATTGAGGGGTGCAAGATAAAAAATTTATCTACACACATGCTTCCGGTTTCACAATAAATTTTTCACAATAATTCATATGTTTATGTATAAAACCAAATCGGATAGATTCATATATATTTGTTTTAGGGCGGCCGGGCGGGCTGTCCGCTTGTAGTCCTCGCCGGCAGGGCTGTTCGGCTATAATGTTTAAAAAAACGTCATTAAATCGGAAAAATATTCTGAGCCGGAAAATGAATTCCATTATTCCCCTCCTTGGAGAGCTTGTCCCGACTTTACGTCGGGAGGTGTAGGGGTGGGTCATAAAAAAGATATTCATTTTCCGGCTCAGAATATTGATCTGAAAAAAAATAGAAGATTGTTTTTGCGGCTGTGGGGTCTTCGCTCACCGCTCAGCCTCCTCGCCGCAAGCCTCACAAGCCCTGCCGTCTCCGGGCTGCCGCTCCCATCCCTGCCGCTGTTTCCATTCTTAATTCTAATATCTTATGTCGGATATCTTACATCACTACAAAACTAATTATGAAGCAAGCATGAAGCAAGAAAAAAGATAAAAGAAACAAGAAAAAAGTATGGGCAAACCGACACCACCAACCCCTCATAATTCAGAGGCATCATCAGACCGGCCATGCGGGTTAAAAATACCGATAATCTCCCCTCGTGCTTCTTCTCCAATTAAAATAACGTACAGGATATCATTTCGGAGATTCATCGGGCGCACTTGTAAACCTGACGGATTGAACGCAGGTTTTTCGGGATGGACTCCTTCAGGTTGAAAAAATTCTGAAAAAAATTAACACAACATTTTCACCGGTTTTGTCATGTTCCAATCCGCCTCAGGCGGAACCCTCTGAATTATGGGGTAAAGAGTATGTATGTAATCCCTCCCCACACTTGCTCATTGAGCACTTGTCCGCCTTTGGCTGATTGAATACGTGTCTGCCTTTGGTTGATCTTACATCTTATATCTGACATCAAACATCTTACATTAAAAATACCACATAAAACATATTACATAAAACATAATACATCCAAACGCGTGTCCGCCTTTGGCTGATTGCACATTTTCAATTCATTCCACAATCCTCATTTCTTATTTCTCCAATAAATCGGTGTTCGTTAATCGGTGTTCGTTATTCAATTTACCTTCCCGATTTTACTTTTCTCCGGGTTCGACCTTTCCGGTCTCCACCCGCATACCCCGCGGCGACCGAAAAGGTTATCTTCCACAACATCCTCTGAATTACAGAAAATAGCCACGTCAGACACTTCCTCCAAAAAGCCGAACCGGGAACTTTTAAACTCTAAACAACCTTAAATAAAAAAAAGCAGACCGGTAAGGGCCTGCTTTTTTATTTACCGGAAAGAAAAAACTATTTATGATGTTTTTTCCAGCTTCTTTTGTTCATAATGTTTGCCTGTGCGGCGGCAAGACGGGCAATAGGCACACGGTAAGGCGAACAACTTACATAGTGCAGTCCCGTGCGGTGGCAAAACTCAATGGAGCTGGGTTCACCACCATGCTCACCGCAAATACCGAGTTTGATTTTTCTGCGGGTTTTCTTCCCTTTCTTAACGGCCATTTGTACCAGTTGTCCCACACCTTCCTGGTCGAGCACCTGGAACGGGTCGTTTTTCAGGATACCTTTTTCGATATAGATTGGCAGGAATTTGCCTGCGTCGTCACGTGAATAACCGAAAGTCATCTGGGTAAGGTCGTTGGTTCCGAAGGAGAAGAACTCGGCCGATTTTGCAATCTGGTCGGCGGTAAGTGCAGCCCTCGGCACCTCAATCATGGTTCCTACCAGATAATCAATGCGGTCGTTGCGCTCTTCAAATACTTTCTCAATGGTATTTCGTACAATCTCTTCCTGCATTTTCATTTCGGCCAGTGTACCCGTAAGCGGAATCATAATTTCGGGATGTGTTTTTATCTTCCGTTTTTTCAGGTTCAGCGCAGCCTCAATAATGGCACGACTTTGCATTTCGGTAATTTCGGGGTAGGTATTTCCCAAACGGCAGCCGCGATGTCCCAGCATGGGGTTGAATTCGCTGAGTTCTTCCACTTTTTGTTTGATTTTCTCAACGGAAACACCCATTACGTCAGCCATTTCCTTCTGTCCTTTTTCGTCGTGAGGAACAAATTCGTGCAACGGCGGGTCGAGCAGACGTACGGTAACGGGCAGTCCTTTCATGGCTTCGAAAATTCCTTCGAAATCTTTGCGCTGGATAGGCAACAGTTTATCAAGAGCCTTTCTGCGCCCGGCTTCATCGTCAGCCAAAATCATTTCACGCATGGCAATAATTTTGTCGCCGCCAAAGAACATATGCTCGGTACGGCAGAGTCCGATTCCCTGAGCTCCGAAATCGCGTGCCACGGTAGCGTCATGGGGAGTATCGGCATTGGTACGAACCAGCAGTTTTGCTTTTTTGTCAGCCAGTTTCATCAGTTTGCCGAAATCGCCGCTCAGTTCGGGGTCAACGGTTTTCAGCGAACCGTCGTAAACATCACCGGTTGAGCCGTTGAGCGAAATGAAATCACCTTCTTTATAGATTTTGCCGCCGGCTTCCATGGTTTTTTCTTTGTAATCTATTTTTACACTACCGGCACCCGAAACACAGCATTTGCCCATACCGCGGGCAACAACAGCTGCATGCGAGGTCATACCGCCGCGGGCTGTAAGAATACCTTCGGCCGAGTTCATTCCTTTCAGGTCTTCGGGAGAAGTTTCAATACGTACCAATACCACTTTTTTGCCCTGGGCAGCCCATTTCTCGGCATCATCGGCATGAAATACGATTTGTCCGGTTGCTGCACCGGGTGATGCCGGCAAACCTTTGGCAACCACTTCAGCCTGTTTTAGTGCTTTAATGTCAAATACGGGGTGAAGCAGCTCGTCAAGTTTTTCGGGCTCCACGCGCATAATTGCCTCTTCTTTGTTAATCAGTTTTTCGCGCAGCATATCCATGGCAATTTTCACCATGGCGGCACCGGTACGTTTTCCGTTACGTGTTTGAAGCAACCACAACTTGCCTTCCTGAATGGTAAATTCCAGGTCTTGCATGTCGCGGTAATGTTTTTCCAGTTTATCCTGAACTTCATAAAGTTCTTTATAAACTTCGGGCATTGTTTCTTCTAAGGAAGGGTATTTTGTTTTGCGCTCTTCTTCGGAGATATTGGCCAGTTTTGCCCAGCGGCGCGAACCTTCCAGTGTAATCTGTTGCGGTGTACGGATACCGGCAACAACATCTTCGCCCTGTGCATTAATCAGGTATTCGCCGTTAAAAATATTTTCTCCGGTGGCTGCATCACGGGTAAAGGCAACGCCGGTAGCAGACGTATCGCCCATGTTACCGAACACCATTGCCTGAACGTTTACTGCTGTACCCCACTCATCGGGTATTTTGTTCAGTTTACGATACAGGATAGCTCTTTCGTTCATCCAACTGTCGAAAACGGCCATAACGGCACCCCACAGTTGCTCCCACGGATCTTCGGGGAAATCGTGGCCGGTCTGTTTTTTAACGGCTTCCTTAAAACTGGAAACCAGAATTTTAAGGTCGTCGGCTGTCAGTTCCGTATCCAGTTTAACTCCTCTTTGTTCTTTCAGGTGGTCTATAATAATTTCAAAAGGATCCTGAGCCTCTTTCGATTCGGGTTTCATTCCCAAAACCACATCGCCGTACATCTGTACAAAACGGCGGTATGAGTCCCATGCAAAGCGCTCGTTTCCGGTTTTTTTGGCAATACCTTCAACGGCATTGTCGTTCAATCCGAGGTTTAACACGGTATCCATCATTCCGGGCATGGAAGCACGGGCACCCGAACGTACCGAAACAAGAAGCGGATTTTCTTTGTCACCGAATTTTGTACCCATAATGTTTTCGATATGGGCAACCGCAGCGGTAACATCCTCTTTTATCAACTTAACAACATAATCTTTTCCTTTTTCGTTATAAAGGGTACAAACCTCTGTTGTGATGGTAAATCCCGGAGGTACGGGTACTCCGATAAGGTTCATCTCGGCAAGGTTGGCACCTTTGCCTCCCAACAGATTTTTCATTTTTGCATTTCCTTCGGCTTTCCTGTCGCCAAAAAGGTAAACATACTTAGCTTTTGCCATTTTTTTAAACTTTAGTTTTCAGTTCTTCATTATTTAAGGGTGCAAAGGTATAAAAATCAATATATAACCCTTTCAAATATGAAACCGGTTTATAATAATATTTATTAATTTCTGAAAAAGATTTTTATAATTGTGAGAATATATCTGTTATTCAATTACTTGTAATGGCTATTTGTTGCTGTACAAAAAGTAATCGAAACAGAGCATTTTAAATTCATTAATATCAAGTGGGCGGATCAAAACGTCGTCGGCTCCGGCAGTTAAGACAACATTTTTATCTATTGATAAAGAGTGCTTCATAATAACAACCACTTTTGTGCCGGGGTATAAATTTTTAACTTGTTTTATGGTGCCGACCAGTTCGACGGGATTCAGTTTTTGATACAGAAATACCACATCAACTCTTCCGGCTTTGCTCATTTTTTGGAACAGTTCATTCGAATCCGATACACGTACCAGATTTAAATTCAATTTTCTGCACCAGTTTTTAAGTTTTCTGTAGGATGTATTTTCACTTCCACAATA
Source organism: Bacteroidales bacterium (assembly GCA_027022105.1). Lineage (GTDB taxonomy): Bacteria > Bacteroidota > Bacteroidia > Bacteroidales > F082 > Sulfidibacterium. The sequence goes on from JALVZH010000075.1 coordinate 9,128, forward strand.
AACAATCTTTTCTCCTTTTAACCTTGAGGAGAGCAAATTGTTAAGGTTTTTCAGAATGCTGTTTTCAACGTCGGTATTATTATCGTTAAGAAACGATTCGCTATCGAAATCCGGTATTCCCAGTGTAAAAACGGAACCTTTTCCGGGTTGTGATTTTACAATGATTTCACCGCCAAGTAGTTCGGCAACCTCTTTAGATACAGGTAGTCCCAATCCGGCACCTTCGAAGCTTCTGGTAAGAGAATCATCTATCTGACGAAAAGGTTTGAAAATAACTTCCATTTCTTCTTTATTCATACCGATACCCGTATCGGATACCGATATTTCAAACCATGCTTTTCCGTCTGTATCCGTTTTATAATCAATACGCAGCGAAATGCTCCCCTGATGGGTAAATTTAACGGCATTATCCAACAGGTTTCTTACAATTAGTTCTACTGCCCGTTCGTCCGAATAACAATTTTTGGGAATATCTTTTGAATACAGAAAAGCCAGCATTACGCCCTTTTTGCTCAATTGTTCAATATATTCTTTATACTCGGCATGCAATCTGGATAACAATGATATGGGATTAAATTTTTTCCGGTGCACCTCGAAAGTGTCGGACTCAATTTTGGAGAGTTCTACAGCGTTGGTAATAAACAACAAGAGTCGTTGTCCGGCAGTCTGGATAACATTTTTATACTCTTTCTTTTCTTCTGCTGTCAAATCATCGGTCATCAGCAGTTCGGAAAAACCAAGAATATGATTGAGCGGAGTACGGACTTCGTGCGACAGGTTAGCAAGAAAAGATGATTTCAGCCGGTCACTTTCCCTGACCCGTTTTAACATTTCCCACAGTTCCTTTGATTTAATCTTGTCTTTTGTAATATCTTCACTGATTATGATAAAATTTTCAACCTCTCCGTATTTGTTTTTTACGGGTGACATATTTACCGAAACCCAAAAGCGCTCTCCGTTTTTCCGGTGCGACAGAAACTCACCTGTCATTGAAGTTTTGTTTTTTATTGCCTGTTCTATCCTGCGATAAAAACCTCCTGAATCCTCTTCCGTATCAAAAACCGAAAGCTTACGCCCCAGTAAAGGAGCAACCTTATAACCGGTTACTTTTTCAAACGTAGGATTAATGTATTCAATTCGTCCCTCCGCATCGGTAATAAGGGTTATTACAGGGCTGTAATCCAATGCGCGGGTTTTCTTTTCAATTTCCTGGTCGGTAATGTTTCTTGCAATAATCAGAGCCAGCGTGGGAGCCAGTTTTTCAAGACGTTCAATATCATCTTTAGTATAAATCTCTTGTTCTCCGTGGTTTTGGATTGCCAGCACACCAATAACTTCGTCTTTTACTTTCAGGGGTATTCCGAGCCATTCATTTGCCATAGAACCAACCAGCTCGATGGCGCCTGATTTTACCAACTCTTCCTGCTTTTTACGGTTGGCATAAAGTATTTTACCCGATTTTCGTACATATTCCGTAAAACTTTTGTCGGTATCTTTTCCTGTAAACCTTTCTTTATCATCTTTTTCATCATAGTAAAGCAAAAAGCGATAACCACGGTAAAATTTATCATACAAAGCTATATACATGCTTTTTGCATAAAGCAGTTCGTTTATTTTGTTGTAAATAAAATCATAAAGTGTAGTGTCGGGGCCCAGCGTAAGAGCAACCACTGATGCGTCGCGAATAATTTCATTTACCTTTTCGTTTTTTTTGTCACTGATGGCCTTGTTAATTACATTTAACAGGTTCCTGCTGTGGCTTTTCAAAATGTAATTATCGGCTCCACGGTGTATGGTTTCGATAGCCGATACCTCATTTTTGGAGCTTGTATATATGATAAAAGGCTTGTCTTTACAGAGTTCATTCCTGATATCGAGAGCAAGTAAACCGCTAAATCCCGAAATGCGGTAATCGGAGATGATAATGTCGTATATTTCTTTGTTCTCCAGTGCCTTCCTATATGCAGACTCATCTTTTACCACATCAAAATGTTCAAGTTTAAACCATTGTTCCAGTTGAATCCGCAACACTTTGGCGTCCATTTCATTGTTTTCCGCAACCAGCACCGATAATTTTTTGCGTTCCATACTCTCTCTGTTTATTTTTCTGTTTGCAAAACAACCGTTAGTCTGTTTCTTTTTTGTCTGTTTTCATTTCGCTATACTTCTTATAAAGTACCGGAACGGTAAAAGATATAGTTGCTCCTTTTCCCCGTTCGCCTTTGGCCGAAAGACTCCCTTTGTGTCGTAATATAATTTTTTTTACAATGGCCAGTCCTATACCTGTTCCTTCTTTGTTTTGTGCTTCCGGTGTTCTGTACAGGAAGTCAAATATTTTTTCTCCTTCATCTCCGGAAAATCCGATTCCATTATCACTGAAATAATAGGTAACAAACCTGCCTGAATCAATCAACTCGGAATAAACATTTATTTCAAGAGGAATATCCGGTTTGCTGTATTTAAATGCATTTGAAATCAGATTATAAACTACCTGTTTTATCAGTGGGTAATCTGCCTCAAAAGGATACATAGCTCCTGTTTTCAGTACGGCATCAGGTCTGTTAAAATTCTCCTGTTCTTCTTCGAATACAGCTTCTATCAATGGTCTCATGTTAATATCGACCACATCCGGTTCTTCCAATCCGGCACGTGAAAACAACAACATGTTCTCCACAAGTTTTTCCATCTCGCCGGCACTTGAAATAATATCGCCGACCAGTTCCATGGCCGCTTCCTCCATCTTTTGTCCGTAAATATCCTTTAATAAGGTTGCCAGGTTGATTATCCTGTTTGCAGGAGCTTTCAAATCGTGAGAGATGGATGAGTTAAAAGCATCAAGGTTTTGATTGGCTTCCATCAGCTCCTCATTTACCCGTTTCATTTCGGCCCGTTGTTCCTGTAAATCTTCCAGCATAAGTGCCAGTGCTTTTCTGCTTCTTTCCAACACCTTGTTTTTCTCTTCAAGTTCCTTTGTCTTTTCAATTATCCGCTGATTCAGTTGTTCTTTTACGGCTTTTAATTCTTCAATGGTTTCAATTTTATCCGTTATATCGGTTTGTATCGAAAAAAACGATTGAACCTTACCGTTTTCATCAAATATGGCTTTTATCCTTACTTCGTCCCAATAATTATCTCCGTTTTTCTTCCGGTTTAACATTTGCCCTTTATAAACCGAGCCGGTCATAATAATGTCAAACATTTTTTTGTAATGTTCCGGAGAATAAATTCCGCTGGAAATTAGCGAAGGTTTTTTGCCAATTGCTTCCCCTTTTGAATACCCTGAATGGTCAACAAAGAAACGGTTTACATATTCTATTTTCGAATCTTTATCGGTTACGATTATGGTGGCAGGTATCTCTTCAAGAATTTCCAACAATTTTTTATTTTCCAGTGCCATTTTCTTTTCTCCGGTACGGTCGGTAATGATTAGTAAGACAGCTTTCTCGTTATGATAGGTAACCGGAAAACCGGTAACAACAACCTCTGCTGTTTTGCCCGATGGCAACTGAAAAGTTTGCTCCATAGGTTCAACAGCCTGGTTGTTACGCAGCCTGTTAAGTCTCTCAACAATAATGCTTCTTGCCTCATAAGGGACAAATATTGACGGATTCATTCCAAGAAGTTCTTCTTCTTTAAGCTCTAGCCTCTCCTGAATAGGTTTGTTGGCATAAACCACCTGTTTAAAATTATGGATAACAACCCCTATATTCGTATGTTCGAGAATATGTTTCAAATAGGCTAATTCGTGGGAATCGGAGTTGCGAACAAGCTGCAGCTCGCTTTCCAGCCTTTCGATTTTCTGTTTTAGGTGCGCAATTTCTCTTTTTGTTTCAAGGTTATTTGCCATAACTCAAATTGTTAATTAATCTAACGGCTTATCCACTTTTTACATTCTTCAAGCTCTGTTTTTAATCGTTTTATCTCATCC
>JALVZH010000076.1 GCA_027022105.1 Bacteroidales bacterium
GACCGGTACCGGATTTTCCGATTGGATGATAAAAAAAGAGGATGTCAGGGATTTTCGCATATTGGTAAAGGAACTTTTTAAAGAAAAGAAAGGGTAACGGCATGAAAAACAGGTCTTCGGTAAAAGGTATTCTTATTGCATTGGGTGCGGCACTCGCTGTGAGCAATGTTTATATCTTCAGTAAAGCGGCACTCCGTTCGGTTCATATTGCCCAATTCGGATTTTACTGGTTCGGGCTGGGAATTATCTGGAACCTGATTTACATTTTCAGTTTCGGAAAGCAAAAAGGGTTAAAAAATTTGCAATCAAATGCATGGTGGGCGCTGCTACTTATTGCCTTGCTTGAGATGGCCGGCACGCTTCTCTTTTTTCTTGCCATTCAAAAGGTGGAAAATCCAGCGGTGGTCTCTTTTCTGGCCAATATAAATCCGCTGCTGATTACGGGACTGGGTATTTTTCTGCTTCACGAACGGTTCAACCTCCTTGAGTTTACGGGGATGATGATTACCTTGTCGGGAGCATTGATGATCTCTTACAACAGCAATACATCTCTGACCGGGTTGTTTATTCCTGGCACCGAATATGTTTGGATGTCGGGTTTGATATATAGTTTCTCAAGTATTATTGCAAAAAAGAATATTACCCGTATCGACCCTTCTTATCTTGCCATGGCACGTATTATTCTGTTGTTTTTCTTATCTGTACTTATGGTTTTATCATTGGGTCTTTCTATAAAGATTCCGGCTGATGCTTTTAAGAATATTGCCATCGGTTCGGTATTGGGGCCGTTTTTAACAGCTTTTTTAGGATACCTTTCCATGAAATATATTGAGGTTTCCAAAGCATCTATTGTAAGGAGTGTGCGAAGTTTGTTTGTTATGACGGGAGCTTATCTCTATTTCGGATCATTCCCCACACAGTTACAAATTGCAGGCGGACTCCTTACCATAGCGGGAGTAATTTTTATTTCCTGGGGAAAACTGAAAGAACGCCGGGACAATAAAATCCGCAGTTAGCGTTATAAATGCTAAGTTAAAATAATTATGAAGAAAATATTTGCATATCGGGTATTTGGCCTGCTGCTTATGCTTTTTTTGTTGTGTGGAAATATACGGGCTCAGGAAACGCAAAACAAAACAGTTATGGATAAACACAATCATAATAAAGTTGAGAAAACGGACACCGAATGGGCAAAAGAACTGTTGCCTGAACAATTCAGGGTATTGAGGCAATGCGGTACCGAACCTCCGTTTACAGGAAAATATTACAAAAACGAGAAAAAGGGGGAATATTACTGTGCTGCCTGCGGGGCGCTGCTGTTTACTTCCGATACCAAATACGATTCGGGCAGCGGATGGCCCAGCTTTTATGCCGCCGCCGAAAAAAAGAACATTCTGGAAGTTGAAGACAACAGCCATGGTATGCACCGCACCGAAATAAAATGTGCCCGTTGCGGCAGTCATCTGGGGCACCTTTTTAACGATGGTCCCAACCCCACCGGTTTAAGATATTGCGTCAATTCGCTTTCGCTTGATTTCAGGGAAATTAGCAGCAAGGATAATTAAGATTAACCGAAATTTTATATTTTATCTACTCACCGTGAAAATTTTTATATTTTTGGCACTCAATATCATTAAGTAATAAATGGAAAATCAAGATAAAGTAAAACATTGGTTTTATTCCGGCGTATTATTGAAGGCGGTATTTATTTATCGAAAGCATTTATTGATTATCGGTGTAGTTACGGTTATTCTTGCATCGATTTTTTCTTCACCCTATTTCATCACCCCCTTGTATAAATCGGAAGTAATTCTTTACCCTACTGCCAGTAATTCTATTTCCAAAGTGTTGTTGAGCTCAAATTTCAGCAGCAACAAGGATATTCTTGAGTTTGGAGAAGACGAGCAAACCGAACAGATGCTTCAGGTGCTCAACTCAAATAAGATCAGAGACCGGATTATAAAAAAGTACAACCTTGAAAAACACTACGACATAAAGCCCGACTCTAAATACAGAAAAACACAACTTTATAAAAAATACGAGAACAATTTCAGGTTTCGCCGAACCGAATATATGGCGGTTAAAATAACCGTGTTGGATAAAGATCCGCAAATGGCTGCCGACATGGCTAACGATGTGGCCAATCTTTTGGACAGTACTATTAACCATATGCAAAAAGAGGTTGCGGTAAAAGCCTTTAAAATTGTTGAGAATGAGTATCTTAAATTAAAAAATGAGATTCAGCAGAAAGAAGATTCGTTGGATAAATTGAGGGCACTGGGAATAAATGATTATGAAAGCCAGGCGGAAATGTTTAACCGTCAGCTTGCCATTTCCATGGCCAAAGGCAACAAGGAAAGTGTAAAGCGTCTGGAGAAAAAACTGGAAATTCTGGCCAAATACGGCGGGCCTTATGTGTCGTTGCGCGATGCTCTGGAACACGACAGAAAGCAGTTGAGTCAGTTAAAAGAGAAATACGAAGAGGCAAAAGTGGATGCCACTGCCAACCTGCCGCATAAATTTGTGGTCAGCAGTGCTTATAAGGCGGAGAAAAAATCGTACCCCATCCGTTGGTTGATTGTGACGATAGCACTCTTCTCGGTCTGGTTCCTTGCAATAATTCTACTGGGGCTCTTTTTAATGTTTAAAGAGGGGGATATACATTTGGAAGACATTAAAAAAAAAACTTTAAACGAAAACTTCCGCCGGGAAGAAAAAGAAGAGAAGAACAACCCGTAGAAAAAAGAATAAAAACGGTTAATGCCGGAACCGTTAAACCGGCGATTGCAGAAGAAAAGAAAAAAGAAACAAAAAATAAAAACACAAAAATGGACAAGTATTTTGATAGTACCAACATGCTGAAAATCATTAATAAATGGAAATACCATTTGTTGGGAATTGTTGGTATTACAGCTTTGTTGGCAGGAATATTTTCCGGCCCGGGTTTCATTACCCCTTTGTATAAATCTTATGCCATCTTGTACCCTGCCAATGTGGAACCTTATTCGGAAGAGAGCGAAACGGAACAGATGCTGCAAATTATGATGTCGCAGGACATAATTGACAGTATGATTGCCAAATTCGACCTTGGCAAACATTACGAAATCAATCGCAATTACAAATATTACAGAACCGCATTGCTGGCCGAATACCACGAAAAGGTTTCCATCAGCAAAACTCCTTACGAAGGTGTGGAAATTACCGTTAAAGACAGAAATCCCGATACAGCCATGTTAATGGTAAAGGCAATTATCAATTTTTACGATAAAAAAGTTGACTGGCTGCACAAAGAGAAATGGGAAGAGGTGGCCGATATGTATGCCGGCCAGTTGGCCAGAAAGCGGCAAGACATTGATTCGTTAAAGAATATTATGTTCGAGCTTGGTACCAAATACGGAATATTCGATTATGAATATCAGGGAAAAGAGATTACACGTGCTTACCTCAATGCGCTGCTGACCAATCCCGCCAAAGCAAAAAGCAAAGAAATCCGCCGCTTGGTGAACGGTATGGAACAACACAGCGGACAACTCATAGAAGTGATTAACATGATAGAAAACGAAGCCATAAACTATGTTACCATAAAACAGGATTACGAAATGGCTGTCAGGTTTATCAAATCAAACCTTACCTATAGTAATATTGTTACTTATCCTTTTGTTCCGGATAAAAAGGCATATCCCATCCGCTGGCTTATTGTTGTAATAGCATCGCTTGCCGTATTTACATTTGCCCTTTTCGTAATTTTCTGGATAGAAAGAAGAAAAGTACACCAATAAATCCCCAATCATAACTTTTTGCACGTGTTAACGGAGAAATCGAAAATAGTCTGGGTTTATGTGTTAACGGCACTGTTTCTTGCCGCTAACTTCTATCTTATACTGGAAAAGAACTTCTATTGGCTTTTTCTCCTTCCGGTAGTGCTTGTTATTCTTTATTATTACATTGTTTCGCTCGATAAAATTGTATTGTTTATCACCTTTTTAACACCTTTGGCGGTAAACATACAGCTGTTCGATATGGGGCTGGCGGTATCTTTGCCCACGGAACCGCTTATGTTCGGTGTACTCCTTGTTTTTCTGGCCAAAGTGCTGTTTGAACACCAATACGACAAGCATGTTGCCACACACCCCGTTTCGTATGTAATTTATCTCGGGCTGTTTTGGATGTTTCTCACCTCTTTTACCAGCGAATTGCCTGTTGTCTCCATAAAGCACTTTATCTCAAGGTTATGGTTTGTTGTTCCGTTCTATTTTGTAACTGCGCTCATGTTCCGCGACCTGAAAAATATCCATCGTTTTAACTGGCTCTATATGATTTCGCTGACAGGAATTATTTTTTACACCCTATCGGTTCATGCCAGATTCGGTTTTGACGAAGAGACGGGACACTGGGTGATGTCGCCTTTTTACAACGATCATACAGCTTACGGTGCTGCCATTGCCATTTTCTTTCCCTTTATCGTTGCGTATATCTTTTACCCTAATGAATCAATGTGGAAACGGATGGCAGCCGTCTTTCTTTTTGTTGTTTACACCGTTGCCATAATATTGTCTTACAGTCGTGCTGCATGGCTGAGTATTTTCGCCGCTTTCGGTGTTTTTGTTTTGGTAATGCTGAAAATAAAATTCCGGTGGATTGTGATAACGCTGGCTGTTTTGCTGGGAATCTTTTTTTCGTTCCAGCACCAGATTATCGACCGTCTTGAAAAAAACAAGCAGGATTCATCGGCAAATTTTGTGGAGCATGTGCGCTCCATTACCAATATCTCTTCCGATGCCTCGAACTTAGAACGTATTAACAGGTGGCAGTCGGCTTTGCGGCTTTATCGCGAGCGGCCGTTGTTCGGGTGGGGACCCGGGTCTTATCAGTTTGTATATGCACCTTTCCAGCGCTCAAAAGAAAAGACCATTATCAGTACCAACCTCGGAGACAAAGGAAATGCGCACAGCGAATACCTCGGGCCGCTTTCCGAAGAGGGTTTACCCGGTATGCTGCTTGTTTTTCTGCTTGTGGGATACATTATCTACACCGGTTTGATGGTTTATAAAAGAGGAAACCGTGAGGTTAAATTTATCAGCATGGCAGCTACACTGGGTATTATAACCTATTATGCCCACGGATTTCTGAACAATTTCCTCGATACCGATAAATTGTCGGTTCCGGTTTGGGGATTTACCGCCATTATTGTTTCGCTTGATGTGTATTATATCAGAAACAAGGAGCGAAAGCAGGTGGCTGAAACGAAAGAGTAAAACCGCCTGTCAATTCACCCCGAACTGCTGATTTCCGAACGGCCCCTTACCGGGTATTTTCATTTTGATAAATTCGTAATACGTTATCCGGTGGCATTCATTACAGGATTTTGTTAATTGGGCGTAGCTCTTTTCAAACTTAACGGAATCTTTTTGTTCCACCGAAATCCGTACATTTTCCAACGGCAGGTCAATCATATCAAGGTATCGTGTCTCTTTCCGCTCTTTTTGGTATTTCCTGATGTCGTCCAACGTTTCGGTAATTTCATGAATTTCAAAAGCGGCCAGTTTCCAGTTCCTGTTTTGCCCTGCATACCAAAGTTTGGCGTGGTACAACCGGATGTTTTCCATCATTTCCCCGAAACCGGGTTTATAAATTACAGTACGGTTGTTTTCCGAAGTGTCATTGCTGTTTTGCATAACAGTCGTTTTGTCCTGTTGATGCATACAACCTGTAAATGCAATAAAAAGCAAAAAGATAAGTGCCGGTTTCATGGATTATGGTTTTATTGTTACGCTTAAAATATTTTGTAAATATACGGAAAATCCGGGGACTTTCCTTTGTAAAAATCCCGGAATTATTTTTTCTAATTACAATACGTTACATCCCAAAATTTATTTCTGTCTAAAGCAGATCGGAACTGAGACGCAGGAGGGGTTTGATGTCAGATATACGATATCAGATATTAGAATTAAGAATCGGAAATAGCGGCAGGTATGGGAGCGATAGCCTGCAGCCGGCGGGGCTTGTGAGGCTTGCGGCGAGGAGGCTGAGCGGTGAGGGAAGACCCCGCAGCCGCATTGTAGCCGAACAGCCCTGCCGGCGAGAACTAAAGCGGACAGCAGATTGCGATGTCAGAAGACATGCAACTACAAGCGGACAGCAGATTGCGATGCCTGAAGACATGCAACTGTAAACCCGGCCGCCCTGAAAAATATTAATCTGAAAATTAGCCGTCAAGCTCTTTTAAAAATATTTAAAAAATTGACAATAACCGGCCTTTTTCGTACTTTTGTAGATATCCGGTACTTAATTTGATATCAGGCCGGGCAAACAGGAAGAAGGCTATGAAAAATCCACTGGAAAGAACCATGTTGCAGATTGCGCGGGATGCCATTACGGAACGGTTTACAGGCAGACAACGCATTGATATTGAAAAGTTGATAAAAAAATTTCCCGTTTTGGCAGAACCGGGAGCCGTTTTTGTTACACTGAATAAAAACGGCCAACTGCGCGGTTGTATCGGAAGCATTGAGGCGCACCGTCCGCTCATTGAGGACATTATTCACAATGCACAGGCTGCTGCTTTCAACGACACGCGGTTTGAGCCGGTGGAACCGGATGAAATGGATGATATCACCATAGAAATTTCCCTGCTGACAAAACCTGAAAAGGTGGATTACGAAGATGCGGAAGACCTTGAACGGAAACTTGTGCCAGGTACCGACGGAATTATACTGGCACGGGGATTTTACAGAGCCGTTTTTTTACCGCAGGTTTGGGAAAAACTGCCCGGTTTCGAAACATTTTTTTACCATCTGTGTCGTAAAGCGGGTTTGAGCGGTGATTGTCTGGACGATCACCCCGATATTTACCGTTTCCGTGTAAAAATAATTGAGGAGGAAGAATGAGGTATTACGAAACTACATCCAAAGGTATCAGGTGTTTGCTTTGCCGGCATTATTGCAATTTGTCGGAGGGACAGAGCGGTATTTGTGGCGTGAACAAAAACGAAAACGGCCGGCTGAAAAACCTGGTGTATGGCAAGGTGGCCGCCCTCAATATAGACCCCATCGAAAAAAAACCGTTGTACCATTTCCTTCCGGGTAGCAGAGCCCTTTCCATCGGTACCGTCGGGTGCAACCTTCAGTGCCCCTTTTGCCAAAACTGGCAGATTTCGCAAACGGGCGACCTCTCGTTTTCAAAACAGGTAACACCCCGTCAGGTGGTAGATGCCGCACTGCGCAACAGCTGCCGCACCATTGCCTATACCTATAACGAACCTGCCGTTTTTTATCCTTTTGCCAGGGATACGGCGCTGCTGGCCAAAAATGAAGGAATAAAAAACATATTTGTTACCAACGGCATGGAATCGCCGGAAATTATTGAGGATATGGAGGGAATTATTGATGCCTTTAATGTGGATTTGAAAAGTTTTAATCCCTCGTATTACAAAAAGATGCTGAAAGGAAATCTGAATGGTGTTTTGGATACTTTGAAAAGATTGCGGCAAGGAAACTTTTGGATAGAAGTGACTACCCTGGTAGTGCCCGGTGAAAACGACAGCACGGACGAGTTGAACAATATTGCCGCTTTTATTGCCGGCGAACTGGGTAACACAACGCCCTGGCATATTTCGGCTTTTTATCCGCACTACAAAATGAGGGAGAAAAGCCCCACTTCGATGGGTGCGCTGGCGCGGGCTTACGATGCAGGCATAAAGCACGGGCTGAAATATATTTACAAAGGAAATGTGGCCGAACAGGGAATAACCTCATGTCCAGAGTGTCACCAACCGCTTATAATCAGAAACGGGTACAGGATTGTAAAAAATGTTCTGCCGGATGGCAGATGTCCCTATTGTAACACTAAAATTGACGGAGTATGGAACTGAATTGGCAAAGACTTCGGGAAGCGGGCAACCGCGGGGCTTTTTACCCTGCCGAAAAAAAAGACATTATAAAGTTTTTCGATCTCTTTTCGCAGAAAACGGATAAGATTACCGGAAAAAAAGAGTTATTGCCGCTTATGCCGCGCGCCATAGTGTCGCCGCACGCCGGCTACGTGTATAGCGGATTTACTGCAAACGTGGCACACAAGACCCTTGCCAACAGCAAGCCTTCTACGATTGTGGTGGTTGGCCCCAGCCACAGGGTCTTTTTCAGAGGAGTGAGCGCGGCTTTTACCGAATTTTACGAAACCCCTTTGGGATTGCTCAAAACAAATAAAAAGTTGCTGGAGAAGCTTGACAGGAAGTACAACTTTCTTTTTGAAGAAACTGCCCACTATCATGAGCACAGTACCGAAACCCAAATGCCTTTTATTGCCCGGTACAACCCGCAAGCTACTGTTATCGAACTGATTTACGGCAAAACAGACGAAAATTATCTGTCCGAAATACTAAACGATGTTTTTACCGACGCCGGTACGGCAGTGGTTATCAGCAGCGATTTGAGCCATTTTTACCCGGAACGAAAAGCCAACCTGTTGGATGAAGTTTGTATCAGAGCCTTTGAAAACCAGGATGTCAATCTGTTTGATAAAGGGTGTGAGGCGTGCGGTATTACCGGAATGAAAGCGCTTGTAAAAACAGCACAAGATTACGGATGGAAATCGGGAGTGCTCGATTACCGTACCAGCGCCGGTTATTCGGGCAACACAACCAGTGTGGTGGGATATATGAGCGGTATTGTCTGGGAGGAGTAATCCGGTTTTATAACCTGCTTTTGTTAAATATTGGTTAAAATGCACTATTTGGTATATTGATATCATTATCAGGTCGTTTATCTTTTTATATTTGCTTTTTTCCGTTCATTTGTAACAAATCAGGGATTATGAACAAACGAATAACCGTATTCGGAGCCACGGGAATGCTGGGTGTTCCGGTAACAAAACAATTAATCGTAGCCGGATTCGAAGTAACGGCTTTGGTCAGGGATGTTGAGAAAGGGAAAAAGATGTTTCCCCAAGGAATTACATTCGTTGAAGGAGATTTGCAAAATAAAAGTGACGTTAAAGAAGTATTGAAAAATGCCGATGCGGTTTATTTGAATCTTTCAACAGACTATAAAACAAAAAAGAATGAATTTAGTCCCGAAAGGGAAGGCCTCGACAACATACTTTCGGCTGCAAAAGAGGCCGGGGTAAAACAGGTTGTCTTCCTTTCCTCTTTTATTGCCAGAAATTATACCGGAGACTTTTGGTTAATGAAAACAAAAAAAGCAGGGATTGAAAAGGTAAAAAACAGCGGTATTCCGTACACTATATTTTACCCCTCGAACTTTATGGAGAACTTTAACGGTTCGTTCAGAGTTGGAAAAAAGATTAATATTATCGGTAAATCGTATGAAAAACTGTGGTGGATTGCCGGTGAGGATTATGGAAGACAGGTGGTGAATGCACTAAAAAACGACACGGCTTTAAACCAGGAATATCCTGTGCAGGGCCCTGAGCCCATGACATCTAAAGAGGCTGCTGAAGTTTTTATCAAAAATTACACAAAAGAAGATTTGAAAATTGCCTATCTGCCCATGGGTATGGCGAAATTTCTGTCGCTGTTTATCAAGAAGTTACAATTTGCTGTTCCCATGATGGAAGTTATTAACAACAACAAGGAGACCTTTGAATCTCAGCAAACCTGGGATGAACTGGGAAAACCTGTCATAACGTTGAGCGGGTTTGCAGCGAAACAACCCTCTTAATTAATGGCATAATATCTGATATTCATACGGTTACAAAAGTTACAGTAAAAAAACCTTTCTTCCGCACTTTAGTGCGGTTTAATAAAACGGAAAAACCACCGGCTTTAGCCGTTAAAATTAGCCGAATACTGTAAAACCGTATTTATTAATAAACCCCTCAAATTCTTCCTGAGCATTCCTTTTACTATGATGTTTTTCCTGCCTTTTTACGTATTCACGAACTCTGTTTACATGGAAGTTGTTTAAAGTTAACGTGATGACAATGAGTATAAAATATTGAAAACCAGAAAATGAATTCCATTGTTCCCCTCCTTGGAGGGGTGTAGGGGTGGGTTTATTAAATAAGATATTCACTTTTCTGGTTTTCAATATTTTATAGTTCATCTAATGTTGAGACTTTAGACAAGTTTATGAGAATCATTTACCGAAACTGCATAATACTCCGATTGTCAACTAAAATGTGTTCCTGTTAATTTTTCTTTGTTTATCAAAAAAAGAGGATTCTCCTTTTAAGAGTTGCATAACTTTCTCAATGGTTTGGCCGCTTCTAAGCTGAAAAAGACAATGAACATGATTAGAATATCCGTTTACAATATCAACGTATATTCCTTTGTTCAGCCCGTTCTGATGAATATGACGAAATACTTGTTTTCTGATATCCTGTGTTAATAGTCTTTTCCGGTTTTTTGTTGGCCATACTGTATGTATCCATACCTTTACAAAAGGTATTTTGTCGGTAATGCAAATACAAATATATAAAACATTGTTAATTAACGGCTAAAGCCGCTTTTCCCCTTAAAAACATTTCACCGGCATAAATGCCGGCGGAATGTTTTTTTAATTGAAGTTATATCAATCATTTATTGAAACTTTTTAGAAACATACCGGTTCTTATATCCCGACTAAAGTCGGAAAATTGCAGCGTAAGGTGTTCGGTTATAATAGAAAAACAGTTCCCATTTGATTTTTTCATGCTTTAGTGGGGTTAAGATGAAAAATATCATTATATGTCGTTTATTACAAATGGATTTTTTTCCGTAAACATAAATTAATCAACAGGAAATTTTCTTCCGCACTTTAGTGCGGTTTAATAAAACGGAAAAACCACCGGCTTTAGCCGTTAAAATTAGCTGAATATTGTAAAACCGTAATTTATTTTTCTTCCGGTTCATCCATTTCGTCAAACCGGTTTTCACCCGCATCGTAAAACGATTTACGGTAAGGGTCGTAATGCAGATACCGGTTGCTTTTTAAATCTTGCGGAAGGTTCGAGTCGAGGTATTTGTTTAGGAGATAGTCGAAAGTATAAGAAGCATACTGCTTTCCAAGGTCGTAAATATCATGATAGATTTTATCAGTGTTAAGGCTGTCGATATGATAAAAATACTGCATCTGACCTGTGAACGGGTTTTGTTCAAAAAAGCCCTCATAATCATCTGTCAGAAGATTTTCCGTAAAAAGCACTTTCGGTTTTTCAGGATTGTTTACCAGTCGCATTTCAAACCATGTGTTAATATCCAACGCATTTAGCGTTTGCGTATGACTGTAAGTAATTCCATTCAAATCTATTTGGTCGAGGTAAGGATAATACTGTTCTTCCAACTGAATTTGCGCCACATTAACCACAAAACCGTTAGAGTCGTTGTTAAAAAAATCATCCAGGTTTTTTTCGGTGTAAGTTTTAATACCCAGTTCTTTTAATCCGTCAAGGTATCCTTTTTCGTATTGAGTCAGAAAAGCGGAGTCGTTAATGTTTTGAATAAAATCGGAAGCAAACCAAAGCAGGGAATCTTTTTCCTCTTCCGAAAGACCGTCAAGATTAAGGCTGTCTGTTTTCAGGTTGTATTTAAAAACCATGTCGGGAAAGAAAACCAGAGCCGGGCCTGCCGCATGGCTTTTTACATAGGTCTTTGCCAGTTTCATTTCGGGACTGCACCCTGTAATTGCCAAAATACCTGTCACCAAAGCAAAAAACAGACAAACAGGCTTTTTTATTTTACTCAAAGCAAATCCGGTTCTAAACACTTCCATTGTCATGGCAAATTATTAATAACGACAAAACAGCAAGCCGTATCGTTGTACTGTTTTGCATAAAAACCGGAAAAAAGGGCAATTATTGTTTTTGAAGCAACTCTTTTGCAAAAGCTTCACCGTACGCTTCCGCTTTTTTCAGGTCTTCCTCACCGGGAGCAAATTTACAAAAGATACCCTCGCCGAAATACTTAAACTTTAACATTCTCAGGTTATTTTCCAGCATTACCCTGTTTTCGCCGCTCCAGCCGTACGAACCGAAAGCCCCGGCAGGCTTACCTTTGTCGCGGTAAGGGTTCATCACGCTGAAAAGTTTGTATATGGGCAGCAAAATATTCTGGTTGATTACCGGACTGCCCACAATAACCCCGTTGCTTTGCGTCAGCTTCATTTCCAGCTCACCCAGACTATTGTGCTCAATATCAATCATATCAACGTCAAAGTCACCTGCTTTCCTGATACCACGGGCAATGGCTTCGGCTATCACGCCCGTTCGGTGATATGCCGAAACATAAGGAATGAATATTCTGTTTTTTTGCGGTTGGGCAACAAATTTTTCAGACCACATTCGGGTCATATCCAAATAATGTTTCCAATCTTTCCGCAAGATGGGACCATGGCCGGTGCAAATGGCGGCAATTTCCAAATCTTCTATTTTCTCAATTGCTTTCAGCATAAATTTGCTGAAAGGTTTGATAATCACATCAAAGTAATACCTGAATGCCACGCTGAAATCGTCCACCTCATCGTCGAACATGCGCGGATCAGCAAAATGACAGCCGAACGAATCGCAGGTAAAAAGGATGTTCTCTTCTTCCAGATAGGTGTACATGGTGTCGGGCCAGTGCAGGTTGGGTGCCGAAATAAACCGCAGGGTTTTGTTGCCAAGGTCTAGGGTGTCGCCGTCTCTCGCAAGGATAAATTTGAAATCACCCATATTCATGTCTTTCAGGTATTTTATTGCCGCCGGGCTGGCCACCACAGTAGCATTTGGTGCAATGTCGAGCAGCCTGCGCAGGTTCCCCGAATGGTCGGGTTCCGTGTGGCTCATAACAATGTATTCTAAATCGGCCGGATCAACCACAGCCCGCACTTTGCGCTCGTACGTCTCCCAAAAGGTCTCTTTCGTTGTGTCAATAATGGTCTTTTTTTCCGCATCGATAAAATAGGAATTATAGGTTGACCCGTATTCTGTGGTCATTACCACATCAAAAGTAATCAGGTCGTAATCAACCACCCCAATCCATTTTACCGACGGAGAGACATCAAGAATTTCTTTTGTTTTCATCAGCTTTACTTTTTCAAAAATTAATTTACCCGTGCGTCTTTTTAC
>JALVZH010000077.1 GCA_027022105.1 Bacteroidales bacterium
AAAGTGAATATCTTTTTTTAATAAACCCACCCCTCCCCCTCCAAGGAGGGGAATAATGGAATTCATTTTCTGGTTTTCAATATTTTATACTCATTGTCATCACGTTAACTTTAAACAACTTCAACAAAAAAAACAGGCTTCAAACACAATATGTACAAATTTACTAATTTAACGCAAAACAACTTAATCATCCAAACCGGTTTTGCTGAAAAACCTGTCAAACAACAATTTAAAGCAAATACCCGCAATAATCATTACAAATACCGAAGAGAGGGCTACCTGCCAACGGGCAATATACAAACTGTTAAAAGCGATGGTTCCTGCCGAAACGGCTACGGCACCCGTCACGGCAATTCCCAGCCCTGCCAATATTTTTAAAGGCTTATGGTTTCTTTTGACACCTGCTTTTTCGGGTATATCGCCCCACCATCCCAAAGGTTTTGCTTTTTTATAAAAAGCAATGAGTTTCTCTTCCGGTTCCGGTTTGGTAAACAGTGCCACCAACACCCACAAAACGAGGGTCATCAACATGGAAGCAAATACAACCACATAATCGGCATTAACACCCGCGTTAATAAAATGGCCGAAAACAATGTATTTATTAATAATAAAAATCAGCGGGCCGCCAAAAGAAGCGGCAATACGTGCTTTGCCATTAAAGCGCCACCACCACCATTGCGCCCAGTTGGCAGTTAATTCGGCTGATGATATCCCCAACATAAAAACGGCAATATCAATTACATTTTCTGCACTTACGGCAACAACAATGGCTATAACCACGATAAATGCAGCAACAATACGGCCCACTATTAAATAGTGTTTTTCGGTGGTGTTTTTTACAAAAAGCCGTTTATACACATCATTAACAAATACCTGTGCGCCAAAATTCATATTGGAGCTGATGGTTGACATTACCGAAGCCAGAATTCCGCTAACGGCAAGTCCTAAAAGTCCGGTTGGCAAATAATGGTTTATCATCATACCATAGGCAAGTTCTTTATTAATGGTTCCATCGTGCAATCCGGGCCATTTAACCATTGCGCCCAGTGCCGGAAGGGTAAGGAGTGAGAGCATCAGGAAAAGCGTGATTTCTGTCCAGATGTACATTTTTGAGGCTTCACGGGAATTTTTACACGACAAAATCCGTTGTCCCTCCATTGCCCCCGACATGGGAGCCACATCGCCGCCATATCCTACCGATGTACCTACCATCCAGGCAATAACGCCAACCATTCCCAATAATTCATGGCTTTGGGGCGGATGCCAGCTTATTACACCTGTACCAAAACGGTTTACCATGGCATTTTTTAAATTAACAGGGCCTTGCAAAAAACCTTCATCACCTCCAAACTCTTTTAACACCATAATCATTAAAACCACAGAGCTGATAATGATTATAAGCGTTTGAAAAAAATCGGATATCACAACCCCTTTGTAGCCCGACAACAATACATAAAAAATAATGATGGGAATAATGATACCGAAAGTTGTAATCATATCCCATCCCAACAGAGGGTTGGCAATTTTATATACTCCGAGCAATCCTGCACCCGTCCATGCTACTACCGAAATAAAAACACTTCGGATTGCAACCCAGCTTCGAACTGCCACAGCCGGTGTGCCTGAAAAGCGAAGCTCATAAAACTCGGGGGAAGTAACCAGCTTAAGCCGTCGCCAAAAGACGGCAAACAGTACTGCACCGATAAAAAAAGCGATACTAAAACGGCTGATAAACCACCAGTAAACAAATGCACCAGTAATAACCGTCATACCGCTATATGCTGGAGCCACATCGGTATTCATGCTGGTTGCCGCATAAGATATACCGTTTAACCACCCCGGAATATTGCGGCCTCCCAAAAAATAATTTTCGGTGTCATTACCTGTTTGTTTGGTAATTTTCATGTACAAACCAAAACCTGCCAGGGCAAGCATGTACAATACAATTATCAAATAATCGACTCCCGTCAAAGATGAGCGTGACTCCATAAATTATACCATAATTACCGTTTAAAAACAGATTGCCAGGCTACTACGGCCCGACAATCTGTAACAAAAAAACCATGAAGTAAATTACTTATGAAGTTATTTAACCTTAATCATCTTCACGATTTCAGAGTTTCGGCCTGCATCCATTCTGCAATAGTATATGCCCGAAGGAAAGTCAGTCATCTCAACATCCACTTTATGCCGACCCTGTGAAAACATCTTGTTTGAAACTTTTTTTACCAACTCGCCTTTCAGGTTATAAACATTAATAGTAACCTTTTCCGGTTTTTTCAAAGAGAAAGTAATGGTTGTATTACCTGCAAAAGGATTGGGATAATTTTGTTCGAGTGTAAAACAGGAGGCGTTATTTTCAGCAATGGCATCAGGGCCTGAAATTTTAATCAGATGGACATCGTCTATCCCTAATTCGGCACTGCCGATATTTCCGAATTGGAACACAAAATTACAACTTTCTGTTGCTGTCACCTCAAAAGTGTCAACAACGGTTAAAGGTTCCGTGCCGACATTTACATTTTTCAAATAGATGGCTTCCCAGGGGGCGTCGGCTTGCTGAACAACAGCGTTAAACTGTGCTTCCTCGCTGGCGACTACCATAAATTTAATTACATACTTACTGTCTTTTATAACACCTTCGGTAATTCCCTGTGCGAAGCCAACCGTCCAGTCTTCGCCGCCACCACTGACAATTCTTAAATGAGCACTGTTTTCACCTTCAAGTTTGGAAGAATTATCAATTTCGGCATCACCGGTAGTAGCACCGCTGTTCCACAGTTGCCACGGGTCGAGTCCCAAATCGAAATAGTTATTCACCAGCAACTCACCGGGTTCGGGCTCAGGGCCTCCGCCTGTTAATTTAACCAGATGAATTTCGTCGAGCCATATTTCGGCGGTGCCGATGTCTCCTATTTGGAAAACAAAATTACAACCGGCATCGGCAGCAACTTCAAAGGTATCAACCAATGTTTGTACATCGGTAGTTAATGCCAGCTCAGTAGAATGAATGGCACCCCAGGGCGAGTCCTTTTCCTGAAGCATCTGATGAATGGTTACAGCTTCGCTGGCAACAGCCTTATAGCTGATTACATATTTTTTACCCGCTTCCACACCATCATCCACACCCTGGGCAAAACCGAGTGTCCAGGCTTCGCCTCCACCTGACACTATTTTGATATGAGCACTGTAAACACCATCAATTTTCGATGTGCTGTCGAGTGTAAGTTCACCGGTGGTTGCGCCGCTGTTCCATAACTGCCAGTTGTTTAGCCCGTCATCAAAACCGTTGTTTACCAACAACTCATCTCCCTCAGGTTCAGGATTACCACCTTCAATTTCGATAAGATGAATTTCGTCGAGCCATATTTCGGCGGTGCCGATGTCTCCTATTTGGAAAACGAAATTACAACCGGCATCGGCAGCAATTTCAAAGGTATCAACCAATGTTTGTACTTCGGTAGTTAATGCCAGCTCGGTAGAATGAACAGGCCCCCAGGGCGAGTCCTTTTCCTGAAGCATTTGATGAATGGTTACAGCTTCGCTGGCAACAGCCTTATAGCTGATTACATATTTTTTACCCGCTTCTACACCATCATCCACACCCTGGGCAAAACCGAGTGTCCAGGCTTCGCCTCCACCTGACACTATTTTGATATGAGCACTGTAAACACCATCAATTTTCGATGTGCTGTCGAGTGTAAGTTCGCCGGTAGTTGCGCCGCTGTTCCACAACTGCCAGTTGTTCAGACCATCATCAAAACCGTTGTTTGTCAACAGTTCCGTTTGTGCATTTACATTACCTGCCCATCCGTAAATCAGCAGAAATGCAAACAAACTCATTAAATAACGTAATTTTTTCATCATAATTTTAAAGTTTTAAGTGAATAATAAATGAACCGTATGATATCTCATTGTTTTTTAATTTACATTTACTTACATCTATCTTCCAAAAACAGCCCCGGAAACAAAAACATCATCGCTTACGGCCTGTTTGTATGCTGCAAGTGATTCCGGTGACGAGTCAATCCTTAAACGTGTATCGTCAAAGTTTTCATTCCAGTAACTAATTGCTTTTATATCAGGAAAAAACCTGCCTCCGGGTTTTACCGAATTAACCGCATTTAATATCCATTGGGGTTTTTGTCCCAAATCATTATCAATGGTTCCCCATTCAAGTATTGCAATGGGTTTTCCCGCGGGCGATATCTTTAGTATTTTATCCCATTGGTCGCTCAATATCTCTTCAAATTCACGCCAATCTTCCCCCGGTTCCTGTATGCCGTAAACACTAACTCCGATCCAGTCGATATAATCGTCTCCGGGATAGTACCCCGCTTTGGTATTCCATTCGGTTTCGGGACTTGAATAAACATCGCAATGATAAAACCATGTAATATTTTTTACCCCTTCATTTCTGAACAGTTTAATGATATGCCTGTACGCATCGCAGAATCTTTCCATGCCATCATATTTTGACGGCAAACCGTATTCTGTTTTGGAGTCTCCTCCGTTGTACGTTCCGTTCCAGGGGAACCAGTCGCCATTAACCTCGGTTCCGAATTCCACCAAAAGCGGAAAAGGAGTATGTTTGGCTTCCAGAGCCCATTGTTTCAAATCGGCATCAAAATCGCCGGAAATAATTTTTTGCATGGTATAAACAGGGTCGGGGCCTCCCTCGTCAAAACCGGAACGCGGCATCATCCTTATAAAAGGCACTTTTCCCTCGTTATGAATAACCTGCACCTCCTGACGGGGAAAAACAATACCCCCTGCCTCGGGCAGCCAGTTATTTGAAAAATATGCCCAGACAATATCTTTCCCGGCAAGGGATTCAAATTCCTTAATACGTTCCGAAGTAACCATGTCTTCCGTTCCTCCGAAATCGGGAAATGCAGCATGATAAATTTTATTTTCAGAAGGCGGAACAAGCTTCATTTCTGCCGAATCAGCCGGATCATCCGGCGACTCGGGGTTTACGTTTTTATTACAACTCCCGGCCATGGTAACCAAAGCGAGGAGCACCACCAAAACAAATCCTCTATTTTTTGAAATACTCATTTTTTTATTTGCCGGTTTAATAAATTGTAGTATCCTGAACAATTACCGGTTCCTTACCGTTAAGGCCGGCTGTTGAAAATTGCACCGTCAATTCTTTTTCCTCTCCGGGCATTAACGTAAAGAAGTTATCGCTCCAAATGGAAGGCAGCAGCTCTTCTCCTCCCTTTCCTTTTGTAACCATCAGCCTGTTCATAAATGCCAGCCTGTCCGAATTATTTCGAACTGTTATCAAAGCAAGTGTCTGTTTTCCTTCGGTTTTAATTGTGTATTTCACATTCAGTTTCACCGGTTTTAAAGTTGCAAGGTCTTTGTAATCAACCTTTTTGGCATACTTTTTATCGCTGATATAGGCCCTTTTCAGTGCTTCGTGAACCTTTTGGTCGGTACCCTTTGCAGATGACAGCCAGTAAAAATTTTCGGAAACCTGTTTACCGGTTTTATCTTTTAATTGCAGTTTTACAAAATAGGTTTTCGACAAACCGTCAATCCCGGGCAGCCTGAAAAGTTCTTTATATTGGTCTTCACCCATACTAAACGACTTCTCTTTTCTCCATTTTTCACTCAGATCGAAATTGTAAACTTTTACAACAGCCGACATATCTTTCAGCTCTTTGTGTTTGGTATTAATAACCGAAACGGTAAAATCATTTTCGTTGAGCTGAATATGTACCGGTTCCAATGCCTTTTTGGTAAAATAGTAAGCCGATGTAGGGTTGAGAAACCAGTCGTATATTTGCCAGACAACCGTGGGCCATGTGGAGTTAAGTTTCCACAACATTACACCTTGTGTAATATCCCACATCCTGTGATTGGCGGCTTCGTACATAGCCCGGTAACTGCCTGCGTTTACATATTGGGCTTTACGAATATAGTCCATGGCCGACGAGGGAGCACCATAGCGGCTTCGCAAGGCCACATCGTAAGGACGATAAACGTAACTATATCCGTCAACATCGTCCCATGCTCCGTGGTGAGCCCAGTTTTTATCCAGCGGATAGATATCGTTTTTGGGGCCTTCGCCCAAATCAAAAATAAATTTTTTCATGCTTGAATAAACAGGTACCGAAGGGACACCCATTTCATCTCTGAACATTTGTTGATGCACTTTTTCAACCATATCGTAATAGTACTCGTGCGGATACCAGGTATAATCGGGAGCACCTTCATCGGTCATGCCGGTTGGAATATCACTGCTCATGTAAGGGGTAAGGCTATCTACATCCCATCCATAGCTTGTGGTAGGCACAAAAATACGGGTGCTGTCCAGGGTTCGTATCAAATTCCTGACAGGGGTATATATTTCATCTCTTACAATGGTTTCGCACTGGAGTGTCCAGATAATCAAACTGGGATGATTTCTGTTTCTCTTTATAATATCTTCGGCTCCTTTAACAGCCAAATCCGCATCTTCGGGGTTATTAAACAACCCGGTTCCAGGATAACTGGTCCAGCACTGAAAAAAGGTTTCCCACATCAGCAAACCGTATTTGTCGTACGTTTCCATAAGGTAACCGGGAGGCGAGGGCATGTCTTCGTTTGCTAAAACATTTATATTGGCATTGGCCAACAAACGGGCTTCATCATACACCCTCTTTTTGTTCATATCGAGCATCATATCGGGCTGCAACCAGCCGCCTCGTAAAAATATCCGTTTCCCGTTGACATAAAAAGTCCGGCCGTATTCTCCGTTTATCTCTTTCAATTCAGAGTCAAATTCTCTGATACCAAACAGGATGTTTTCCACATCGGACACCCGGCCGCCGGTTTCAAAACTAAGTTTAAGATTGTGTAAATATTGAGATCCATACCCGTTGGGCCACCATAAATAAGGATTTTTTATTACCAATTGGGGGAACTCTTTGGGAGTAACTTTAACCTCGATGGTTTTTCCGGCCGGAATTTCCACCTCTTTTTCAAACCTTACGGTTTTCATTTTGCCGGTCATTCTTTTTTTATAAGAATAAAAATCAACCTCGTTTAACAGGTCAATGCTACCACGAAGCACCCCTTTTACGGTGGCATTGCTAACGTTTTTCAATTGCGAGGAAATTGATATGGCTGCCGATGTGGTATCCGGCAGCGGCAAATCGGTTACAATGTACGGGTCGATAATGTCAACGGCGTTGGTATATGTAAGATAGACATCCTGATACAGTCCCATATTCCGGTCGCGTACCACAGGGGCACAATCCCAGCCCGCTGAAAATTTGAGGGTTGCATCCTTAAAAATGGCTTCACCCTGTCCGCGCGGATGTCCGAAAACTTCCAACTGACGCCCCGGCATTGCATTTCCGGTATGGTCAACCTGATATATTTTTACTGCAAGTATGTTTTCTTTATCATAATAAACCTTATCGGAAACATCGAATTTAAACCTCGAGAACATTCCCACCATTTGCTGATGACCGGCAACTTGCTTTCCGTTAAGCCAAACATCGGCCCGGTAATTAATCCCATCGAAATTAAGCCATACTCTTTTTCCGTTATTATTTTCGGGAACCACAAAACGGGTTCGGAACCAATACGGATGTTTAAACGGATTGGGATGACCTTTGATGTACGAAAACTTTTCCAGGTTAAACCGTTTGTTCATATCGTCGTTGGCATCGGGAATTTTAAAATTGTTCAAATCGAAATGCGGGTCGGGATAAACACCTGCTTTAACAAGGGCTCTTAAAACCGTTGTGGGTACCTGAACCGCAAGCCAGTCCGTGTCGTTAAAATCGTACGACGAAACTACCTGTTCGTTTGAAGGGGTTAGCAAAGACGACTCCATCTTCCACTGTTTTAAATACTGCTTTGTAAATGATGTATCATCATTTGTGTTTTTATGCCCGCCACACGATTGAATTAACAAAATAACCGGCAATAAAGCCAACCACATTACAGTAACTCCGACCGTTTTTTTGAAAATTGTTTTTATCATTACAAATTCAAATTATTCATTTTCAATTACCAGACATGCTGCACCGATAAAACCTGCATAGTCGCCCAAACCGGCCAAAAGCATTTTTGTTTCCGATGCCGGTTTGGCACATAAAAACCGCCTTAATTTTTTTTCGAGCGCCGGCATAAAATATTTTGCTGCCGAGGCAATGGAACCTCCCAGGACAATTGCTTCGGGATCGATTAAGTTGACCGACCATGAAAGTGCCACCGATAGATGTTCGCCAAATTCACTCCATGTTTTTAATGCATCCCTGTCACCGTTTTCCGCAAGATTAAAGACTTCCAGCGACGAAAGCTGCCTGCCCGACAATGATTTATAAATTTCAGAAACTCCTTTTCCCGAGATATAATCTTCAATTATTCCGTCTTTGTAAGGCGAAGTCCAGATTTCACCGGCAGTTTCGGTAGCGCCGTTCCATATTTTTCCGTTTAAAATGACGGCACTTCCAATTCCTGTTCCAAGTGTAAAACCCAAAACGTTTTTCATGCCTTTGGCAGCCCCAAAAACGGTTTCGCCATAAATAAGGCAGTTCGCATCATTGTTTAAATAAACAGGGATGTTGAATGCATTTTCAACGGCTTGCCGTAACGGATAATTTTTCATAGTTGGCAACTGCGGACAATCCAATATTGTGCCCTCTTTAATGCTTAAAGGCCCTGTTGATCCGATACCTATTCCTGCAACATACTGCTTATCAATGTTTATTGCCGACAATGTTTTATTAATCGAGTCAACTATTCCGGATACGATATTTTCTGCCGGTTCATCTCCTTTTGTCGGTATTTTAACCGGCGTTTGATATACCCTGCCCGATGCATCTACGGCACCGGTCATTATTTTGGTTCCTCCCAAATCAACCCCTATATATACTTTGTTTTTCATAATGTATTTTCAACATTGTCAACAACATCCAGTTTTCCTTTACCCGAAACAGCCAGCAGAAATACATACACAAAAGCCAAAACATTTATTGCCATTGCCCATTTCATATTTGCAAGTTCTCCTACATAGCCTGTAAGCCAACCGAAAAAAGCGCCACCGACAATTGCCGTACCCATTATTCCTGAAATTGTACCGTGATATTTATCGAAACTGTTTACGGCAGCACTAAAAACAGAAGTAAAGGATGTGCAGGTAAAGTAACCTGTGAGGGCGAATGCAACAAGGGCTGTGTTGGCCTGTCCCAAAATAGCAACAACAAGGGCAATAACGGTTCCAAGACTATGAACAACAAACATTCTTTTTTCGCCAACATATTTCATAAACGGCGAAACAAACATTCTGCCGACAGCCTGAAGAAACCAAAACAGGCCCACAACCAAAGCTGTTACAGACGGAAAGGCCTTGTATAGTAAAGTATCCGGTTCCCAAAGCGAACTGTCGTTGGCAATTCCATGCACTTTGCTCATATAAGTTACAATGTATGATGAAACCCCGACTTCGGCACCTACATACAAAAAGATTCCAAGGCTGTAAGTAATGATAATCGGATTTTTCAGCAAAACTCCCATTTGAGCCAAATCAATTTTTTCCTCTTCGTTTAAGCTGACCTCGGGAAATTTTGCAATGACCAATAACACCAAAATAACGGCGTTAATTATTCCAAACAGCAGATAAACCGCATTCCACGAAAACCCGTTGGACTGAATTAAAGGCACCAAAACGGGGCTAAACGCATAGCCCAGCGAACCAATCCCGATTATAAGCGTAAGGTTTGCGGTATATTTCGACGGGGCATCCAGTTCGCGAATGAACGGGTTTCCGGCAATTTGGATGGCCGTAACACCAACTCCCGCCAGAAAAACCATAAAAATAACCACGAGGTAATTATTGCTGAAATAAAATAAGAAGGAGCCGGCAGCCATCAACAGGGTTCCAAACACCAAAACGGTTTTGGCTCCGTATTTATCCATGGCAATGCCAAACGGTATTGATGTTAAACCATAAGCCAGAAAAAAGGCAAAAGGAAGCAAACCGGCAATGGTGAGCGACACATTGTATTCCGCCTGAAACTTGTCGATAATAACACCTATCACCGAGGTGAGCAAACCGAATGAAATGTACAACAATACGGTAACAAATAACAAAAACTTATTTTTTTTCGAAATGCCCATTGTTTTATTCTGTTACTGTAACCTTAGCACCGCGCGAAAAACTTCCGGCTTCAAAACCCCTTTGTTTGGCATAAGAATCAATAAATATCTGAACAGGGATAATGCTCTGAATTGCAAATAAGTATTCATCCTGTTCGTCAATATAAACCTGCATTATGTTCGGGCTTGAAAAGTTTATTTTTTCATTGGTAACCAATAAAACCTTACCTCCGAAACCGGCAATATCTTCAGCCATTTTCAGATTTTGTACAAACGTTTTACCTTTCGGGATGAACATAATGGATTTAAACCCCTCTTTAACCATTTCCATGGGGCCATGGCGAAATTCACCTCCCAGATTTCCCGATGCGGCAACTTTAACCGCCTCTTTAAACATTAATGCACTTTGCCGCGCGGTGGCAAAAACAGCACCGCGGGCAATAATTTGCAATGCGGGTAAATCGCCAAAAAAGTCCAAAGCATCATTTACCCTGCTTTTAAACGATTTTAATGTTAAACTAAAATTATCTATCAGATTGTTAATTTTTTCTTTCGACTTTTCATTCCATTCCCCTGCCAGATACATCCCTAAAATATAAGAAGCCAGTAAGGTTGTGACGTATGTTTTGGTAGAAGTCATCTCTTCTTTTCCCGCTTTTGTAAACAAAACCGCTTTTGCATTACGCGCCAGAGTGCTATCCGGTTCGTTTGTAATACCGACACAATAAACGGTTGGGGTACACCTTTTTAACAACTCTGTTATTTCAAAGCTTTCGCCGGATTGCGAATAACAAACCAGTAAAGTTTGTTTTTCCAACAGGGTATAATTGTAATGAAGCAGTTCGCTGGCATTTGTGGCAAATGAAGGAATACCCAATTGATTGAAAAGTACCATTGACGCATTGGAAGTAAAAAAAGAACTACCCATTCCCGTAAAAATAATTTGCTCGAAATTATTTTTGCCTATTACATCTTTAACAATTTCAAGTAGTTTTTCTCCCTCG
The DNA here is from genome assembly GCA_027022105.1 of Bacteroidales bacterium. Classification (GTDB taxonomy): domain Bacteria; phylum Bacteroidota; class Bacteroidia; order Bacteroidales; family F082; genus Sulfidibacterium. The sequence goes on from JALVZH010000077.1 coordinate 11,109, forward strand.
GAATTGCTGTAAAAGTCGAGCGTACGTTGCAATGCAGCCGGCTGTTCGTTTATTTCCGCTAAAAACTTATTCATTATTTCAATTTTATCATTTTCATCACCCACATATTTTTAGAAAGATTTGTTGCATGAGAATAGGTTACATATAATTTTCCGTCTATCTCGTATTGAAAGGCACAAGCATCGTTGTTGGCAAGAACCGGATTGTTGTCCACTCTTTGAAAACCTTCATCGATTTTATCGGACCAGAATGCATTGGTTACCCATCTGTCGCGGTTCTTATAATTATTAAACTCTTCAACAAGCAAAAAATACTTATCGTTATAGCAGGCTATGGAGGGGGCAGCCATGGTTTTCTCCGACGTTAATACGGTTTTCGGGGTTGCGTCAATAATCCCTTCGGGTGTACTGCTTTTTTTCACCATCACGTCCCAGCGTTTATTGGTTTCGGCATGCTCGGTACCATTGTAATAAAAGAGATAGAATTGCGAATCGTTTTTATTAAAATAAATAAAAGGATTCTGATTTTGCTCTCCTGCAGCATAAGGCACTACAATCCGTTTGTTGTTAAAATCAATGCCATTGGTGCTTGTTTCCAAAACAATGCGGCTGTCGCCATTGGCTTTTTTGTATTCTGCATAAAACATATAAAACACACCGTTGGCATAAACAACGGTAGGCCACCTGCAATTGCTGTTTACAACAGGATTGTACTCATACTTTTCCCAGTTTTCAAGGTCGTTGCTTCTGACCAAACCGCATTTTCTGGCATGTAAGTCGCTGTTTTCGTAATTATCCAACCCGTAATAAGCCCAGTATTTGTATCCGTCTTTGTTGACCTCAACAATCGAAAGGGTATGAACAATATCGGCATCCCACGAACATTTGTCACCCTGCAAAACAAGGTTGTTTTCAACAATTTTCGGATATTTTACACTTTGCGCGTTAACGGTTATTCCTGTAAAAGAAACGATTAAAATAACCCAAAACAATTTTTTCATATTTGCAATTACTTTTTTTTGATTATACTTTACCGTCAAACCATATAGACAGTAACTTTTGCCATGGAAAATTCCTCCAGTTCTTTTGGCGACAATACTTTGGTGGTAATAATTTTATCAATATCCTTCAATTTGGAAATAACACCGAGGCTTCTTCTGCCAAATTTAGTTTCGTCAACAACCAAAATCACTTCACCTGCAATGCTCATCATAACACGACTTGTATGAGCTTCCAGAATATTAGGGGTGGTTAGTCCCACATTAAAGTCAACGCCGTCAACCCCCATAAAGAGTTTGTCACAAGAAATTTTTCGTAAAGTTTCGTCGGCTAAGGGGCCTACCAGGGTAGATGTGTCTTTTATAAGCGACCCTCCAACCAGAATTACTTCAAGTTCGCTATCCACCAAATCGTTGGCAATATTAATGGCGTTTGTAATAACGGTTATGTTTTTCATGCCTTTTATTTCTTTGGCAATCAGGCTTGTGGTTGAACCGGAATCGAGCAAAATGGTGTCTCCTTCCTGAATCATTTGAGCCGCTTTTTTAACAATTCTTCGTTTTTGTCCCAGGTTTATTTTCTCTTTTTCGTTCAACGCCTGCCCTTTAAAAAGCTTTTTCACTTTTATTGCTCCGCCATGAGTCCGCTTCAGCAACCCCCGTTGTTCCAACAGGGCTAAATCCTTGCGGATAGTTACTGTTGTGGTATTTAATAATTTAGGTAAATCTTTTGTTACCAAACGATCCTCTTTTTCCAACATTGCCAATATTTTTTCCAGTCGCTCCTCCTGAAAAACAATATTATTGTTTTGTTTGTTGTTCATAATTACTCCTTTTATTTCGTTATTTAATTAAATGAAATACAACCTCATAATACTATTATTATGAATCAATAACAA
>JALVZH010000078.1 GCA_027022105.1 Bacteroidales bacterium
TATTGAAGGTTGAACGATCTCAATTTGTTTTATTAAATAGGGGAGACACGCTGCCTGTTCTTCGGGTGTGGGAGTCCGGTTTCCCGGCGGACGGCATTTGACAATATTGGAAATATATATCTCTTTTTCTCTTGAGAAGTTACAGGCAAGGAGAATTTTGTCCAGCAGTTGTCCCGACTTTCCTACAAATACCTTTCCTGTTTTGTCTTCATCATAACCGGGTGCTTCACCAATGAGCATTATTTTTCCTTCCGGATTTCCGCCTCCAAATACGACCTGCGTACGATGTGAATGAAGCGAACACCTTTTGCATGTTTTTACCCATTGTTCTAAATCTTCAAGCGATGTCATGGTATCCTTTTTTACAAAGGTATTTAATTAAAATATCTTTAAACGATTTTCAGATTAAAATGGTTCCGATGTAAGAAATCAGATGTAAGATGTAAGAATTAAGAATTAAAATGCGGCAGGGATGGGAGCGGTAGCCCGCAGCCGGCAGGGCTTGTGAGGCTTGCGTGAGGAGGCTGAGCGGTGAGCGAAGACCCCGCAGACGCATAAAACAATATTTCATTTTAATTAACGAAATATTCCGAGCCGTAAAATGAATATCTTTTTTATGACCCACCCCTACACCCCTCCAATGGAGGGGAATAATGGAATTCATTTTACGGCTCGGAATATTTCTCCCATATAATGATGTTTTTTAAAAATCGTAGCTGAACAGACCTGCCGGCGAGGACTACAAGCGGACAGCCCGCCCGGCCGCCCTGATAATCATACAGATTTAAATATTAATAACGAATTAATCCCCGATGTGAAGTTCGCTAAAATAGGAAGAGGCTTTTACCAGCGCAATGGTTCCCAGATTGCTGTACAGTGCATCGGCACGTTGCATAAATTCCGCTTCCTTTCCTTTTTGAACTGCGGCAAGTCCGAGGAAAATCAGGTCGGCACCGGCGGATTTCTCCTTAATAATTTCATTAACAGGCCTGCCTTCGGGATTTTTAATGACATGTACGGATGCTTTTAACCGCATGTTATCAAGCAGCCGGGCGGTACGGGCGCGTATCCGTTTCTCTTTTTTGCCGTTTGAGTCGATAATGAGCAGGCGGACAGCGGCTTTGTGCCATTCGTAAGAGTTGTGGATAAACCGGATGAGGGACAGGATGAGGTTTCCGTTATTGGATCCGCCGCGAAGCCAGACGTCTATCTGCATCCGGTTGCCGAAACCTTTCGCCTTGTCGTAGTCGAGAAGAACAATGTTCAGGTCGAGTTTCATGAAATAGTGCAACATGGAAGCAAACCGCAACGGGTTTTCGCTGTGGCGCCCCCAGCCGAGGACAATGGTGTTGGGCTCCACTCCCGAAAATCCGTAAATGGCTGCCACGGCCTCCATACCGTTATAAATATCGTTAACCTCCTGACGTTTGGAAAATATGTTTTCATCGCCTTCCATCTCATCTTCGGGAATGGTTACTTTGGGGCTTGGAAAGAGCTTCCCTGCGTCAGGATTGACTTTCAGGTCGAAATTCGAGATTAGTCCGTAGTTTCCAACCAGCGATTTGGCAAAATCCACGAGATAGGGACGTGTTTTGGTGCCTCCGCTAAACAGCAGGATATTGGCACGCCAGTGGTGTTCGGGTATTTTCAGTGTGCTGTACCGTTTAAGCGTTATCTTAATGAGCGATGCCAAAACACTGGGCCATACATCGCCCATATCGAGGTGCAGTTTCTTTTTACGGATGTAGAGGAATATCAGAACAAGGATGACGAGGGCGGCAAACATGGCCAATACATCCAGCTTGAACATAATCATAAAAGTGGCCGTAAAGCCTATGATACCGACCCAGGCAGGAATACGGAAACCGGGACGGAAATCGGTGCTGGCCCATTTTTCAAGCGTAAATGCAAGGTTGATAAATCCGTATGCCGTAAGGTAAAACATGGTAACGATTCCGGCAATAGCGTTCAGGTCGCCGATAAGAATCCCCAGTTCGGCAAGTATAAAGGTAAATATCAGCGCATTGCGCGGTTCGTTGTTGACGCCGTGTCCTTTGCCGAGTATTGCCGGGACAATTTTGTCTTTGGCTACGGCCTGAATGATGCGCGGCCCTCCCAAAATGCCTCCCAAAGCGGAAGAAAGGGTAGCCCCCCATATTCCGGCATAAACCAAAAAGGGTAACCACGAAATTTTTAAAAGAAAATTGTAGTCGGTAAGTAACAGATTCCGGTCAACGGCGGTGTTGAAAACAATAGCAAGTCCGATATACACAATCAAACCGGTGAGGATGGCAAACATAGTACCTTTGGGGATGTCTTTTTTGGGGTCTTTTAAATCGCCCGACATGGCAACGCCCGCCGTAAATCCAGTTACCGCAGGGAAAAATATGGCAAACACCTCTTCAAAATTGAAGTCTTTGAACGGTTTGAATGAGGAAACCGCAGTGAGGGTGGTTTCGGGCGACCGGAAAAAATAGATTCCCGCAAGGATGGATACAAGCGAAAGAACAATGGCGCCGAGGATGAAAAACTGTGTTTTAATGGCCAAATCGGTACTGATGAAAGCAATGACTGTCAATAAAATAAGAACGATAGTGCCTGCAATCCTGATGTGGTCGGTGGTGATTTCGGTAATTCCGAACAAATCACGAAACAGAGGTACGGAAAGAAAACTTTCGGCAAAACCCACAATGTAGAGCGATATGCTCAGCGCCGTACCCACAAAAAGGGTAATTCCGATGGAACCGCCCATGGGAAGCCCGAGAGAACGGGACAGGATGTAATAAATTCCTCCGGCTTTAATTTTTTTATCGGTGGCAATGGATGAAATGCTGAGCCCTGTGGATATGGAAATAACGTGCGCAAGAAGTATAATGGCAATGGAACCGGCAAGTCCGGCCACACCGGCAACCCAGCCGAGTCTCAAATACATGATGACTCCGAGTATGGTCAGAATAGAAGGGGTGAAAACTCCCGAAAAAGCACCAAATTTACGTTGAACCATGTGGATGTGATATTTTTGATGTGATATTTTTGATGTATTATTTTTGATCAGCCTGCGTCGAACACGTGTTATATTTTTGATTAAACTTATTTAAGACCTAAATAATTAAGTGAATTATAAAATATTGGAAACCAGAAAAGTGAATATCTTTCTTAACAAACCCACCCCTACACCTCCCGACGTAAAGTCGGGACAAGCTCTCCGAGGAGGGGAATAGTGGAATTCATTTTCTGGTTTCCAATATTTTATACTCATTGCCATCACGATAACTTTAAATAACTCCAATACAAAGAAACGACATTTTTCTAATATCCGCCAAGGTATTTCCGTACGAACCATTCCAGAGAAAGCAGGAAAATAATTAACATCAGGATAAGCGGGATGTGGAAGAAAGGGGTATAACGGTTTGTGTATTTTACTTTTGAGGGAATTTTGTTGTTGTGCGTTAACCGGTAAATCAGCGAATCGGTTTGATTTGCATAAAAGAGTTTTCCGTTGTGTTCGCGGGCTAATCTGTACATTATTGCGGCGTTGGCCTTTGTGTTGAGGCTTTCCAGCGCCAGTCCGGTAACAATAAATTCTCCTTTATCGTACAGTGTCTTTTTGCCTCTGTCAACGGATGCGTTGTAGCGGTACAGGCCCGGTGAAAGATGCCCCAGATTGAGCGAATAGCCGTTTTCATTATTCAGAAAATTGTAATCGAACGAGTGCCCGTTTTCATCTTTCAGTGTAAGCCTGATATTGGCATCGGTTACCGGTTCGTAGGCGTCGTTGTACAGCTCCGCTTTGAGTATCACCTCTTGCGAAGTAAGTTTTGAATCGGGTGCTATGATTCTGAACAGGCGTTTGTCTTCCCTTGCCGTAAGGTATTGTACCGCTCCCGAAATCAGTTTGTCAACGGCTTCGGTATTGTTATCGTTAAAGTACTCTTTCAGTCGCCACAGCCATATTCCCTCACCGGCGATAATTCCCCGTTTCGCACCCTCTTTTTCGCCGAACACCATTAAAGGATAGCCGGTTTTTATTTCACCTGTCTTTTGAAACGCAAGCACCTGAAAACCGTTTTCCACGCTCCAGTTCCCAAAGGGCACCGA
>JALVZH010000079.1:0-9322 GCA_027022105.1 Bacteroidales bacterium
CGTCGTATCCTACGTAGCCGGGAGGCGCTCCAACCAGTCGCGATACCGAATGACGTTCCTGGTATTCCGACATATCGATACGCACCATTGCGTTTTCGTTGTTAAACAGAAATTCGGCCAGTGCTTTTGCCAATTCGGTTTTACCTACACCGGTGGTTCCAAGAAAGATAAACGAACCGATGGGTCTTCGTTCATCCTGCAATCCGGCGCGGCTCCGCCTGATGGCATCGGCAATGGCACGGATGGCATCATCCTGTCCTACAACCCTTTTGTGCAGTTCTTCTTCCAGTTTCAGAAGTTTTTCACGTTCGCTTTGCAACATTCTGCTTACAGGTACTCCCGTCCATTTGGAAACCACTTCGGCAACCTCTTCGGCGGTAACCTCTTCGTTAATCATGGGTTTGTCGCCCTGTACCTCTTTCAGCTTGGCTTTCAGCTCTTCTACCTCTTCCTGCAGTTTGGTAATTTTACCGTAACGCAATTCGGCCACTTTTCCGAAGTCGCCTTCGCGCTCGGCATGGTCGGCCTGCAATTTGTAATCCTCAATGGCTTTCTTCTTTTCCTGGATTTTATCCACAATCTCTTTTTCGGCCTGCCATTTAGCTTTCAGGCTGCTGCGTTTTTCATTCAGGTTTGCCAACTCTTCGTTAATCTGCTGCAATTTGAGTTTATCTTTTTCACGCTTAATGGCTTCCCGCTCAATCTCCAGTTGACGGATTCTGCGTTCTACGGCTTCCAGTTCTTCCGGCAACGAGTTTATTTCCAACCGGAGTTTGGAAGCGGCTTCATCAATCAGGTCGATGGCCTTGTCGGGCAAAAACCTGTCGGTAATGTAGCGTTGCGACAGTTCAACGGCTGCCACAATGGCTTCATCGAGAATACGTACCTGGTGGTGGTTCTCGTAACGCTCTTTCAATCCGCGAAGAATGGATATGGCCGACATGGTATCGGGCTCATCCACCAGAACCTGCTGGAACCTGCGCTCAAGAGCCTTGTCTTTTTCAAAGTATTTCTGATACTCTTTCAGAGTGGTGGCACCTATGGCGCGCAGTTCACCCCTGGCCAATGCCGGTTTCAGAATGTTGGCTGCATCCATGGCACCTTCCGACTTTCCGGCACCCACCAGCGTGTGGATTTCATCAATAAAAAGAATGATTTCGCCTTCGGATGAAACCACCTCTTTTACAACACTTTTCAATCGCTCTTCAAACTCGCCCTTGTATTTGGCACCGGCAATCAAAGCGCCCATATCCAACGAATAAATACGCTTGGTTTTCAGGTTTTCGGGAACATCGCCATTGATGATACGATGGGCAATACCTTCAACAATAGCCGTTTTACCCACACCGGGCTCGCCTATCAATATAGGATTGTTTTTAGTCCTTCTCGAAAGTATCTGTAACACCCTGCGTATCTCTTCATCACGTCCGATAACGGGGTCAAGTTTGCCGTTTGCAGCCATCTCATTGAGGTTGTTGGCATAGCGGTCCAACGCATTGTACTGGTCTTCCGCCGACTGGCTGTTCACCGTATTCCCTTTCCTCAGTTCCTTTATGGCTGCTATCAAACCTTTTTTGGTTACACCGTTATCTTTGAGCAACCGGGCTGCACTGCTGTTTCCTTCAAGCATGGCAAGCAACAGATGCTCAATAGCCACATACTGGTCGCCAAACTCTTTTAAATAGGAAGTTGCCTTTGTAAGTACATCCCGTGCATCATTGGAAAGGTAAGGCTCACCTCCCGAAACTTTGGGCAGCGACTGGATAATCCTGTCAACAGCCTGCGAAAAAACGGGAAAATTAACATCCAGTTTTTTCAAAAGATAGGGTGTTGCATTTTCATCCGTCAGCAATATCCCTTTTAACAGGTGAATGCTCTCAATGGCCTGTTGGCCGTTCTGACGGGCAATCTCCTGCGATTTTTGTATCGCTTCCTGCGATTTTATAGTGAATTGATCAAAATTCATATTCTTTTCCTCCTTTTGTTTTTAATTTGCTCATAGTTATCAAATAGTTTACCATAGCAAAATATTAAATATTCAACTGTAAATCTGTCAGTTACAATTAATATTGTATGTCAATTTGACCGGTTGAATTAATTTTCTTTTAGTCAAAATATTTATTAACTTTGTTGGTAAATTTTTTAAAAACAAAGTCGTTTAAAACTAATCTAATGACAATGAATGTAAAATACTGAGACATTAAACAAGTTAATGATGAGTAACCCGGCAAAAATAAACTTCAATAATTATCCGGCTCATAAAGCACATGCAACTTTTTACCGGAAAATAACTTCTTGAAAATATTAAAAATTAAAATTACAGTCATGAAAAAAATTAAACTGTTCATAATAGCTTTCATCTTTTTCTCCGGCGTAAAGCTGGTTGCCGGTCCGGGCGACACCATAGTGGTTCAGACAATAGATTTTAACACCCCCGTATTACCGGGTTGGAATTCCCCCCGTTCGGGCACCTATCTCTTCCCGCCCGATTCCATCTCTTTTTCAAAAATACTGATGTATTACACTTTAAAATGCGATCCCGATCAAAATCCGCAGTGCGGCGAATGGGATTACACCACGCACACCTATTATGTAGAACATACCGGAACTTACGATTCAAATCTTTATTACCACGATAACTATCTGGTAAACAACCAAAGTCCCGACAGTTTTCCGGCCATGAACGACACATCCTGGCTATATGTTCCGGTAATGGAATATTTCAACAACACACCGGCCACATACGAAGCTGAAATTACCGACGGGAATTCAAGCATGATTCTTCCGCTGGAAGACACCACCCCCGACGGACGTTTTCAGGTGGTTTACAACGCTTCCGACCTGCAGGCTGCCGGTTTTCAGGCGGGAGACATCACGGGAATAAAATTGAATGTATTGAGCGGCAACATAAACCTCAAACATTTTACCGTAAGGATGTTGAACTTTACAGGTGGCGGACTTACCCAGGATTCGCTGATAACAGCCGGGTTGCAAACCGTTTATGAACGCAACACCCTGCTGCAAACCGGATGGAACACATTAAGCCTTACTTATCCTTTCACCTGGGACGGTACATCCGATCTGTTAATCGATTACAGCTATTCAGACCACAGCGGCACCGCCACGCTTGAAGCCGATTACGGAAGTTACAGCAGTGCTTTGTACAGCCGCAAGAAAGATTATTTTCTCGATTTTGAAGGATGGGATTACATTGATGTTCCGGCGGATGCTTTTTCCACTATCGACAGCGCCATTACCATCTCGTTTTGGCAATACGGAAACCCCGACATTCAGCCTGCCAATCAATCGATTATCAGAGGTATCGACAGTGCCGGAAACAGGGTACTGAACATCCATTTGCCCTGGAGCAACAAACATATTTATTGGGATGCCGGTCGCGATTCAAACGGATACGACAGAATAGAACGCATTGCAAGCAACGAATCGGAATGGGAAGGAAGATGGAACCACTGGACTTTTACGAAAGATTGCCGCAGCGGCCTCATGCGTATTTACCATAACGGACAATTGTGGTACCAGCACAGCGGACTGCGCAAAAGCATGGCCAGAGTTACCAAATTCAGAATAGCCGCACCATTCGGAAACAGCGGGTATTATGCCGGTATGATTGATGAGTTCAGGGTTTGGGACACTGTAGTTGACTGGGATTTGATAAAAAACTACCTTTATAGAGATGCCGATTCTTTTCATCCGTTTTGGAACCATTTAAAGGTTTATTACCGCTTTAACGAAGGTGAAGGAACCACGGTAAGCGACAATTCGGATAATTCATATACCGGTACCATGTTCGGCTTGCCGGAATGGAAAAATTACAATGGAACCGGGCGTTTCAGAAACCCCGACCTGGCACCTTTGGATGTGCATATTGCCCTGCAAAACGGAAATTACAATCCCGCTTCCCTCGACTCGGTACTTACCGTGGACACTACGGCCAAAGGAGCGGTAAACATCGTTCTTTTCGACAGCCTTAACCCACCGGTTGCCACCGACACCCTCATACGCTGGCCGGGTTATTACAGTTTTACATTCGATTCGGCGGGCAATGCCACCGACTCAACATTTATTACCCCCGACACTGTTTTTTACCACGAAGACTACCCTTATTACGGTGAGCCTTACGAAATTATCAACCATTGGGAAATAGGCAGGTTTATCACCCCTTACGGAAACGGGCTTGACCTGGGTGACGGATTTACCTGGGTATATGACGTAACTGATTACGAACCGTTCCTGCACGACAGCGTTCACCTGAAAGCAGGCAATTTTCAGGAATTGCTCGACCTGAAATTTTACATGATTGAGGGAACACCGCCGAGGGACGTTAAAAAAATTGAGAAAGTTTATTCGGGCTATTATTATCTGAGCCAGTTTCCCGAAAAAGTTCCGCCCGACACCATTGCTTTGATACCCGATGCCACAACTTTTAAAATAAAAACCCGCACTTCGGGGCACCTCTTCAGCAATCCTGAGAATTGTGCCGAATTTTGTCCCAAAGTACATACCCTGCTGGTTAACAATGAGGTTGCAGGTCAGTGGCAAATGCTTCAGGAGTGCTCGACCAACCCCTTGTATCCGCAAGGCGGTACCTGGATTTACGACCGTTCTGGATGGTGCCCCGGCATGAAGGTTACCGAGCACGATTTTGAAATCACCCCCTTTGTTACGGACGATACCATTGTGGTGGATTACAACTCGCAGGCCGGACAATACGGAACATACAATCTTGAAGTTCAGCTCTTTTCGTTTGGCTCGCCCAATTTTAATACCGATGTGTCGGTGGAGGAGATTATCAATCCCAACAATGCTAAACGTTATGCACGTTTTAATCCTTCCGCTTCAAAACCGCTCATTGTTATCGAAAACCGCGGTGCCGACACCTTGACATCGGTGGATATAGTTTACGGCCCGAGGGGTGCCGCCCCCAAAACATACCATTGGACGGGATTCCTCGGTTTTCTCGAAAGCGAACAGGTACAATTGGATGTATTCGACTGGGACGACTGGCAACAGGGTAACGGCAAATTTGATGTGGAACTGTCAATGCCCAACAACACACAGGATGAAAATCCCATTAACAATACATTGAGCAGCAGCTACGATTTGCCACCTGTTTTTCCCGCCACTTTTGTTATTCATTTCAAAACCAATAAAGCCGCCTACCAAAACAACTGGGAAATAAGAAAAGACGACGGAACATTGCTTTACGAAAGGGATAATTTCGATAACCTTACCCTTTACGTTGATACGGTCACCTTTATCAACGGCATTTACGACTTTTACCTCTGGGACAGCGGTGACAACGGAATATCATTCTGGGCCAATAACGAAGGCAGCGGTTATTTGAAGTTTTATGATATGGACGGCGACCTGATAAAACAGTTTAACGGTGATTTCGGTCATAATATTTACCAGTGTTTTTATGCCGACATGTATCTCGGCAGCAACAGTACCGTTTCAAACAATCTTGCATTCGATATTTTGAGCAATCCCAACGACGGCAAATTTACCCTTTCATATGCACTTAAAGAACCGGGGAATATTTCGGTGAAGATTACAGATATTTCAGGAAAAACGGTTTACACCGACAGCCGTTATTCGAACAATCTGCACGGGAAAATATATGTCCGGCTTCCCGGAGCCGCGGCAGGGGTGTATTCCTGTACGTTTACCGCAAACGGTTATTCGGAAAGCAAGAAACTGATTATCAAGTAGAAATGGAGTTGTTTTAAAGTGTTATAAAACAGTTGTAATATAAAATATTGGAAACCAGAAAAGTGAATGTCTTTTTTATCAACCCACCCCTACACCTCCCGACGTAAAGTCGGGACAAGCTCTCCAAGGAGGGGAATAATGGAATTCATTTTCTGGTTTCCAATATTTTATATTCATTTTCATCATGTTAACTTTAAACAAGTTCAATATGTATTTTAACAAAAAAGGAATTGTTCCGGTTCGGCTGATTTCTCTGATTTTCTGGCTTTCCGTTTCAGGATGTACAACAATAACATCAGGCATATACGGCATTAAAAAGCCGAAAAGGACAGATGATGAAGAAATAATCCGCTGTGCTTCTAAATTCGGTATTCCGATTCAGGATGTTTTTGTAATGGATACATCCTATGTTTCCTGGTTGCATTCGTTCGACGGGGAAAAACATCACGAAGAGATCAAAAACCATTTTCAACCGTTGCAGGAACTCTGTTTTGATAAAAACGGGAACCTCGTTTCGTACCAAATCAATTGTTACGCCGGCGGTTTTCCCAATTTAAAATGGAACCGTAACGGAATAATGGATACTTTCCCGCCAAAACCCCGGGCGCCGGTTGATACACTTTTGTCGTTGAACCGTCAACTTTCGTTTATCACACCGTTACAGCCTCATAAAAAGGTTGAAAACGACAGTGCGGAATATTATGTTTTTATTTACTGGAACCGTTTTATGGGAAGGCAAAGCAAACGGTTTGTCAGAATCACAACCGGAAACCTGAAGCTTGCCAAAAAAAAGAGAATAAAGGTTTATTATGTAAATACCGATAATCTTTACGGGGAATAAAGAAAAGAATTTCTATTGGAAAAGAAAGTTCCCCTACCGGGAGAGCCTGTCCCGACTTTACGCCGGGAGGCGAGGGGTGGGCTGTATATCTATTATTGATAATAGGCTTATGAATAGCAAATTACACTTCCCTAACGTTAATATATCCAAACTATACTTCGACACAAACACCTTTCAACCGGCAAGACCGTCCGTTTACTTATAAAAACCTGATGTTGGTATAAAAGAATTGCAACAGCCCCTGACGCACATCTATATTTGCTTACGGTTTTTAACCATTATTGCTCTTCATAATAACTGCTCTTATGAGTTACTTGCTTTTCAATGGTGTTATGAGAAGTCGCTTTCCGGAAAGTTTCCGGAAAGCCTCTTCTCTGTTTTTTTACCTGCCTGCCGGATGGAGAAAGGTATTGGCAGTGTTGTTGTTAACGGCAGCCCCTTTAATTGTTTTATCTCAATCAAAGGATTACACTTTGTCGGGTTATGTTCGCGATGCGGGAACGGGCGAGGAATTGCCGGCCGCCACCGTTTACGTGAAAGAACTGAAAACCGGCGGCATAACAAACAATTACGGTTATTATTCCCTCAGCCTGCCCGAAGGAATTTACAATATCCGCATTTCCTACGTTGGGTATAATACGATTGAATTTACGGTGGACATGCACAATGATATTAAAAAGGATGTTAATCTGAAAGAGGTTGTAAACCAAATAAATACCGTGGAGATTAAGGCGGAGGCCAATAAAGAAAAGGAGGCCGTGACCGGAAGCATGAGTGTTTCGAAACTTACCATGAAAGAGATTAAAAAGATTCCGGTGCTGTTTGGCGAAAGCGATGTGTTAAAAGGGCTGCAACTGTTGCCGGGAGTACAATCGGCAGGCGACGGCAACAGCGGTTTTTATGTGCGCGGGGGCGGAATAGATCAAAACCTTGTGCTGTTGGATGAAGCACCGGTTTACAATGCATCGCACCTGCTGGGTTTTTTCTCGGTATTCAACCCCGATGCCATTAAAAATGTAACACTGTACAAAGGCGGAATTCCTGCAAATTTCGGCGGAAGACTCTCGTCGGTGGTAGATGTGCACATGAAAGAGGGAAATATGAAAGAGTACAACGTTTCGGGAGGAATCGGGCTTATATCATCGAAAATAGCAGTTGAAGGTCCCATAAAAAAGGATGAAAGCTCATTTATCTTTTCGGGCAGAAGAACCTACGGCGATCTGTTCCTGCCGCTTTTCAACGACCCCAACCTGAAAAATTCACGCCTCTATTTTTACGACCTTAATCTGAAAGCCAATTACCGTTTTTCCGACAAAGACAGACTTTACCTGTCAGGCTATTACGGCAACGATCATTTTAAATACATCGAAAACTTTCTTCTCGACTGGGGAAATCTTACCACTACACTCAGGTGGAATCATCTGTACAACAACAAGTTGTTTTCAAACACTTCGTTTATCACAAGCAATTACAACTACTATGTACGCCTCGGCAGCGAAGCCAACAGGTTTTCCATTCAATCGCTGCTTACCGATTATCAGTTGAAAACCGATTTTCATTATTATTACAAACCGGAAATAACCACCCGATTTGGTGCCAATGTTATCTTCCACGGCTTTTCACCCGGAAACATCCAGAGTGGCGATGATGCAGGCCCCATACCTCAGAGCAATCTGGACAAAAATAATGCCGTTGAAGCATCGGCTTATGTTATGAACGAAACCCGGCGGTTTCAAAATTTCTATTTCACTACCGGATTGCGGTTTTCCTTTTTCGGACTGCTTGGCCCTGACGACGTTTATTTATATGACGATGATTTGAACATAACCGATACCCTGCATTTTTCGGCAGGCTCTTTTGTAAAGACTTACGGAAATATGGAGCCGAGATTTTCGGTCAGATACCTAATGTCGGAATCTTCATCGCTTAAATTTTCTGCATGCCGGACGGTTCAGTACCTGCACCTGTTGTCTAATGCCACTTCGGCCAAACCCACCGACCTTTGGATACCGAGCAGTTACAACATCAAGCCCCAGGACGCCCGGCAATATGCCATCGGCTATTATAAAAACTTCGATAAGGCACATATTCAGACTTCCGTTGAAGTTTATTATAAAAACATGCTCAATCAGATAGACTACCGCAACAATGCCAACCTGTTGCTGAATCCCGATATCGAGTCTCAGGTGGTTTTCGGCCAAGGATACTCTTATGGCGCCGAATTTTATTTTAAGTATTCCACGGAAAAATGGATGGGATGGATTTCATACACACTGTCGCAAACCAAAAGAAAGTTTCCGGATATTAACAACGGATTGACTTTTCCCGCCAAACAGGATCAAACACACAATATTTCCATTGTACTGCAATATACCCCGACAAAAAGCTGGTCGTTTTCCGCCGACTGGGTTTACAATACGGGTGCAGCAGCAACCTTCCCCAGCGGCAAATATTACCTTGACGGGGCGGTTTTTAACCTCTATACGGAAAGAAACGGTTACCGTATGCCCGATTACCACCGTCTGGATGTTTCGGCTACCTGGAGTTTTAAGAAGAAAAAGAGTTTTGAATCGGAACTGGTATTTTCGGTATATAATGCCTACAACAGGGCCAACGCTTACTCGCTCGAATTCCGCCCCAACGAGGACAATCCGAAACAAATGGAAGCCGTTCAACTGAGTTTATTCAAAATCGTTCCGTCCGTTTCGTATCATTTTAAATTTTAAGAAGATGAAAATGTTTGTAAAA
>JALVZH010000079.1:9332-12912 GCA_027022105.1 Bacteroidales bacterium
TAACAAATATTATCCTGTTTATTAATACACCCGTGTTTCTCGGTTCTTGCGAAAAGGTTATCGATTTCCCTCTGAAAAACACGCCCCCGCAGCCGGTCGCCGAAGCCGTAATCAACAGCCTGACGCACACGGCCTCGCTTACCCTTTCGTTAACCGATGATTATTATGATACCACCGGTTTTACTTTTATCAGCGGAGCGGAAGCCTATATCATTAATGAACAGGATGATACCATTGTGTTAAACGAGATGAACCCCGGTTATTACATTGCCAACCAGATAATCATTGAAGAAAACACACAGTACCGTTTTGAGATGGATGCGCTTGAAAATCATTACCGGGGAATTTCGCAAATGCCTTCGGCAGTGTCTGTTGATTCGGTTTATTACAAATACAGTGCCGCTACCCTGTTTGCACCCGAAGGATACAGGGTTTGGGCGAGCTTTACCGACCCGCCCGGCGAGGAAAATTATTTCAGGTTAAAACTGTATGTAAATGATGTATCTGCCACCGACGGAATATTTTACCTGTGGAAAGATACCAATGCTGACGGCGAAAAAGTTGATTACATTTTTTACAGAAATGCTTTGCAGGGCGGAGACAGAATCAGGGTTGAACTGTGGGCTATTGATAAAGCCACCTACGATTATTACTTTGCACTGCAAAACACAAGCCTGCAAAACCAGAATGCCTCGCTGGCAGCGCCTGCCAATCCCGAAAGCAACCTCACGGGCGGTGAGATTTACGGATATTTTACCGCTGCTGCGGTCAGCACATCGCTTACCAAAACCATTCAGGGAGATAGGTGAGATTTTCCGGTTAAAACATATAGAGATTACCGGTTTTGTCACGATTTTTGCCTTCGAGGGCAAAAATCCCGCCAAAACCTTATTTCATCCCTTTTCCTTTTCCGCACCGCACTGCATACGGTGCTTAAAGTATAACGCCCTTTCAGGGCTAATTCAAAAAAGTTTTTTGTCCGGACTATGAGCACCGGCTGGTTCATGCTCCTCTCCTGCGCCCTGATTTCGATTTGCCTAAGGCAGAGAGGGAATCTGTTTGCTCCTGCTTCAATAATGTGAGCATCAGTCCTGTTTCAAACGGTGACTTAGTTTGTTGCCCGATGTTGTTTCCGATATTTCGTATTAGATGTTCGTTAAAAAAACAGCTTGTTGTGCACAAAGGTTTAGTAACATAGATTTGGAAAATGTTTTGATAGTTTGATAATAAAAAGTATTTTTGTTTGGTATTTGTACGTATATATTGTAGTTGTACACCATGAAAAAAAAAGACGCGTATGAAAAACTTAATCACTTTAATATTCTGTGTTTTACTAACAAACGGATTTGGACAAGTTTGGATTGATAGTAATGCTAAATGGACATTTGACTATTTTAATGTTGCAGAAACTGGCACTTGGAGATGGGAATACACACATGATACCATAATTCAAAATCATCAATCTCAAGTCATTAAAGCAACAAAATATAGATATGGAGGCCCCGGAACTTCAATAATTAATTACGGAAATACTTATACTTATGTTTCAAATGACTCAGTGTTCTACTTTAAAGATGATAAATTTTTCTTGCTTTATGACTTTGGAGCACAAATAGGTGACACTTGGACTGTTGCTATTGATACAATATTTAATTCATGTCAGGATACGGCAGTTGTGCAAGTTGTTGATACGGGAACCATTATCATTAACGGAAATGTGTACAGAACAATTACTTTGGAAACAATTTCAGAATCCCTATATGCATTGAATGGAATATGTGTTGAAAAATTTGGTATTCTTCCAACAACTTATGAAAATAGCAATTTTGGGTTTTTACCTGGATATCAATATTGTGAGGGTGGACCAATAATAGACTATGACCTTTTGACTTTCAGATGTTATGAAGATTCAAGTTTTCCTACTTATAATCCAACAAATAGGGATTGTGACACGCTAACATCTACAAGTGAATTAGTAGTTAGAACCATTAGAATTTATCCGAATCCCTCAAATGGTTCATTAACTATAGATTCTCCCAACAATAAAGTCATTCATGTTGAAATAATAGATTTAAATGGTAGAATTATTGTGAATCAGGCATACACAGACAAAATAGATGTTTCTCAATTAGATAATGGACTGTATATTTTAAAAATAAAAACAATTGACATGACAGTTTACAGAAAATTAATCAAAGAATAATTACGGTTGCCAACAAAAAATATACTTCATGCCGCAATTAGTTGTGTATATGAATATTACGTTAATTAATTTAATAATTTGTATTTTGAAAAATTGGAACTATTAAAGCGGCACGCACCATAACTCTGACCGTTACCACACATTTTGAAAAAAAGAAAGAATAATGCTAAATTTGCGATTAAATTAATTAACTTTGTAGAAAATAATAAAATGGAACGATTAATATCAATAAATTATCCGGAATCTTTGGCGTTTTCGCTTAAAATGGGAAGTCAGGAATTCAAGAATGAAATGAAAACTATATCTCTGGTAAAACTATACGAGTTAGGTAAAATTTCATCCGGACATGCTGCAAAACTTTTAAATATGAGCCGGATTGATTTTCTTGACTTACTTGAAAAGTACAATGTTTCATATTTTCATTCTGGACTGGAGAATGAGTTAGAATCAGATTTATTGAATGCGTAAAATAATATCCAATACAACCCCAATCATATCTTTGCTAAAAGTTGACAAACTCAGCCTTCTGAAAAAATTATATACTAAAATAATCATACCAAAAGCAGTATATTTGGAAATAGAAAAGGGGATAGAAAAACCATATTATCATGACTTAACGCAAATTGACCGGATTGAAATTAAAGAAATCGCAAACCTCGGTTCAAAAGGCTATTTCCCCGACTTAGATGATGGAGAAGCTGAGGTTCTAATTCTTGCAAAAGAGCTAAATGCCGATTTAATAATTATGGATGAAATCATGGGTAGAAGATATTCTAAACAACTTGGATTTAATCTGACAGGGACGATTGGGATTTTATTAAAAGCAAAGGAAATCGGATTAATAAACTCTGTACATGATTTACTAACAGAACTCACCAAAAAAGGAACATGGTTAAACCCAAAACTAATCAAGAAAACAATTGAACTGGCAAATGAAGAATAAAGAAACGTGTGGTAACAACGGCAACGGCTTATAATGTATGACTTACTTACTTGTATTTAAGAAAGATAGTCATTTTTTTGGAAAGAAAAACAAGTTAAGAAAATCAGAAGTAAAAAGGCGGCACGCACCATAACTATGACCGTTACCACCAATAGAGAAGAAAAATCAAAATATGAAGATAAAATGGAAAATGAATGTTACTTTTAACACAATATGTGTAAAAACAAAGAACCCGGCTTCTTCACCAGCAAAAAGACTGGGAGAGGAAATACCGGGACTGCGTTGCAAAGATATAAAATAAATGGAACATAAAGCAATAGAAAGATTAATTTCAAAAGAAAGACTTAAACCATATTTAAAGTATCATTCTGATAATTTTGATAATGCAGTCGCACACTATAAAGCAAACATTGAAATTTCAGAATCGTTTTATC
>JALVZH010000080.1 GCA_027022105.1 Bacteroidales bacterium
TATCAACCCTCTGTAACCAAATATACCGACAACTACATTCTTTTTGTTTCCAGTTCCAAAATATTCAGTTATGCCGGTGAACGCATCGGTATGATGGCCATTTCCGACAAACTTTTCAACACATCATACCCTGATTTAAAACGGTTTTATTCAACCGACAAATTGGGATACTCTATGATTTTCGGCACTTTATACCCCTTGAGTTCGGGAACATCCCACTCTGCACAATTTGCACTAACAGCCATGTTAAAAGCCGCCAATGAAGGTAAATTCAATTTCCTGGAATATGTAAAAGATTACGGCATTAAAGCAAAAGAGATGAAAAGGATGTTCACTGAAAACGGGTTTAAAATTGTTTACGATACCGACGTGGACCAACCCATTGCCGACGGTTTCTATTTTACTTTCTCATATCCGGGTTACGACGCCGATCAACTGTTACATGAATTAATTTATTATGGAATCAGTGCTATTTCATTACTCATTACAGGTAGCGAAAGAAAAGAGGGAATCAGGGCCTGTACCTCTCTGGTACAACACGAACAACTCCCGGTGTTGGAGCAGCGATTGAAACAGTTCCACGCCGACCACCCCATTGCTTAGTGCCAGACATTAAATTATTGACAGGATAAAAAAAAGAGTCCGGTAAATCCCCGGACTCTTTGAGTAATTATAGCAAATACTTCTTCAACCGGAAGCCGGCTTATCATTACTATAATTAGCTTCGGTTTCCTTCTGATATCATTATATTCAAAAAGTATTCCCCGAAACAATATTCTCATAATACTTTGATGCTCTGATTATTATATCGTTATCCGATTTAAAACAATTCCCATATTAGGAAACCTTCTCCCAAAAAAAAGCACGCATTAATGCGTGCTTTCCATAAAAACAAAACCAATATTATTTACTGCCAGGAGGTGAATAGATATTTTCGGAAACTCTGTATCCGGAATTATCTTCATACCAATCGGGATAAGAGGTTCCACCCGATTCGGCCCATTCTGCAAAATGAGTATAGGCATTCAGTATTTCAACCTGCTCAACGGGATATTCAAACGATACCGGCAGATCAATTGCCCACGGCAGGTTGGTAGCCGATTGATAATATTTACCTGTTGCCGGATCGGTATCGTCGAACCAGGTACCGAACAGCGATTGATCGGCCAAATCGGTTGGTTCGTTTCCGGCCAAATGAACCTCTTTGCCCCGCTCTTTATTTACAATGATAAAGGGATTGTAAGGCGCGGTTCCTGTGGTGGAAACGGAAACCGGATTTTGATACAACACATGCAACTGATTGGTATCCGGATCCACATAATCCACATCCGGTTTCGTATTAATAAAGGTGGAGCCAGAAGAACCAATATTTTCAAAAGCATTATCGAACAAAATAATCACCGTATTTGTCTGTCCCTGTTCCGTACCGTTTGCATTCAGATTCAGGTAATTCTCGGTAATATTTGTCCCTGTAACCGACGCAATGTTAGCCGGGTCGCCGCCCATCATAAAACCGAAACCGTTTTCAAGACTGGCACCTACTGCCCTTAATGAATAATCGGTAAAAAATTCCACCAATTCGTTTTCCGAATTCAACACCGATTTAAAGTGATAATCAAGAACGAGGTCATTAAAGTCGTAATCTCCTTTTCCTGGCCATAAATCTTCATAGGCCAGGGTACCCCAGTCGGTTTCATTGGGATAATACACATTAAATGCTCTGGCAGGGTCGTTTGGGTAGTCGTCAAGATCATCGTCAACACCGTCGCCGTCCGAATCGGTAACAGGTCCGGTTACCTCTACATTATCCACATAAACCGCTGCATTAGCCATATAATCATGTGTCCAAATCAGCACCTTACACTTCACAGCACCGGTTGGCATTGTTGCCACAACTGTTTTTCTTACCCATGAATTAGAAGGGTAATAATACCTTACACAGTAAAATCCCAAATAATGCCCTGCACTATTATAAGGGATAAGGTACAACCATGAATACAGACGGTTATTATTACCTTCCGATTTAATATCTGCTGAAAATGTAATAACATCGCCAGGATTGACATCAATCATCTGGGCAGCACCTCCGTAATAATAATTACCCGGTTCTGTCCAAGGCGTTCGGATTACATGATTTCCGCCATCGTCATACCATTCCATACTTCCGGAATATTGTGTAAAATACCAGCGTCCGTCAACCGGATGGGGATAACTCCAATAATAAATAGTTCCAAAATCATTGTTTTCAAAATCAGCATTCCCAACCACATTGGTTCTGCCCGACAGCATTTCTGGGGAAATGCCGAAAGGAATTTGCGATTCGATACCTGCTGCTGAAGCCTTACCTCCGTCAGGCGGCACTGTGTCAGGCTCGTTAAAACCGTAATCATCACCGAAATCTATAATAACACCTCCCTCTTTTGTACCGTTTTGATTGAGGGAAACAACAACACTACCGGCAATGGTTTGAACATAAATCTCTTGCAGTGCACTGGGCACTCTTATTTCACCGGTATATTCACCATTCTGATCAAAACTGCCTGATGTTATAAATTTACCACCTTCGGCAGGATTGCCTGTAAAAATATCAAAACGGCTCCGCATATCTTCAAAAGATACTGAAGATGGCATCTTAATGGTAACCGTAACAATTTTTGTGGATTCGAAAGTAAATCCGTCGGGAATAGTTAAATCCTCCATAGCTGTTTTGTTGTCGTCAGGCGGAGGTGTTTTGTGACACGATTGCAACCCCATGGCAAGGGAAACTGCAATAACCAACATTGCAATAAGTTTTGTTTTCATGGCTTTAAGTATTTAATTTTGTTTTGTTATACGAATAAAAACAACTTTTGTTCCATTTTTCTTATATTCATTACAAAACACTGTATTTCCCTCTTTTACAAATATTAATACAACAAAACGTCCATTATTTAAAAATAAACAGTTGTATCATTTTAAAACAAATATCCCATTATGAGTTATCCGGTTTCATTAAGGTGGTAATTCGGTTAATTCTTATTGAAAAATAAAAACCGGTTAAAGACTTTTTTTATAAAGAAAAAAATATACTTTTGCACTCTCAAAAAATTGAAGTAATGTCGAAAAAACAGAAAGAAATTAAAACCGAATCTCAATTTGAGAATATTGAGGAAACACTAACCAAAACAGAACAGTTTATTATTAATAATCAGAACACTATTTATATTGTTGTAGCTGTTTTGGTAGTAATTGTTTTAGGATATTTTGGCTGGAATAAATATTACATTGAGCCGAAAACACAAGAAGCATTGGATCAGATTTATCCTGCCCAGCAGTATTTTCAGGCCGATTCGCTGGACAAAGCGCTGTTTGGCGACGGCAACAACCTCGGATTTGTTGATATTGCCGATGAATACAGCATGACAGCTCCCGGAAAACTGGCCAACTATTATGCCGGCATTTGCTACCTGAAAAAAGGAGACTATGACAAAGCCATTGATTTTCTTGGAAAATATTCGGGGAATGACGAGATTATTTCTAACATGGCAATCGGTGCCATTGGCGATGCATACCTTGAAAAAGGTGATAATGACAAAGCCGTTGACTTTTATCTGAAAGCTGCCCGTAATAAAGAAAATAAATTCAGCACACCTTTGTTCCTTTTTAAAGCAGGCGAGGTATATGAGCTTCAAAAGAAATATCAGGACGCACTGGATTTGTACAATGAAATTCGTATCAATTACCTCGGAAGCAAAGAGGGGCGTGAGATTGAAAAGTACATAGGAAGGGTAACAGCTAAAATGGATAACAGCAAATAAGATACTGTTCATTTGTTATAAAAAAAAGCCCGGTTAACTGCCGGGTTTTTTTATACTTTTATGGCATGAGAGAGAGAAAAGATTTTCGGATTCTGTTTATGGGAACACCTGATTTTGCGGTGGACTCTTTAAAAACATTGCTGGAAGCCGGTTATAACATCGCAGGTGTTGTAACCGCTCCCGACAAACCTGCCGGGCGAGGCAAAAAACTGTCGCAACCGGAAGTGAAAAAATTTGCACTGCAACACAACCTCAGGGTATTTCAACCGGTAAAATTAAAGGATGAAAGTTTTATTAGTGAGATAAAAAAGCTTGATCCGCATCTCGGTGTTGTGGTGGCTTTCCGTATGCTTCCCGAAGTGGTTTGGCAACTTCCGGAAAAGGGAACCATTAACCTGCATGCCTCCCTCCTGCCCCATTACAGAGGTGCCGCCCCTATCAATCACGCCATAATAAACGGCGAAAAAGAGACAGGGCTGACCACCTTTTTCCTGGACAAAGAGATTGACACGGGAAATATTATCCTGCAGGAAAAGTTAGCCATTGATAATGACGAATACCTCGATTCACTGTACAACCGTATGAAATCGGCAGGCGCACAGTTGCTGCTGAAAACAGTTGACCTGATACGGGAAGGAAAAGCAAAAGCTATTCCGCAGGAACAGTTAACCCGGTCTGACATTGATATAAAACCCGCCCCGAAAATCTTTAAAGAGGATTGCCGAATTGACTGGGACAAGGAGGTTAAAACGGTTTATAACCATATCCGCGGATTAAGCCCCTACCCTGCCCCGTTTAGCAAATTGGTTTCGCCGGAAGGTGAAGAGATTCAGATAAAAATATTCAAGGCAACCCCCGAAACGGCAAACCATTCATTGCAACCCGGTACCATTGTTACCGACGGAAAAAAAGAGCTGAAAGTAGCCGTAAAAAACGGCTTTATTAAAATTACAGAGTTACAGGCCGCAGGCCGCAAACGGATGTCAACAGATGCTTTTTTGCGGGGATTTCCCGTTACAAATGAGTGGCGTTTCAGGTAAGCGGAATTTTTTAACATATTAATTCGGAAAGAAAAAAATGAGAAAAACAAAAACCCTCCACAGACTTACTTTTGTCCTGTTTTTCACCTTTCTTTCTCTGTTGTCACCGGCTCAAAAACAGGGCAACAGAGGCTACCACGTTAAGGTGGGTGACAGCGTACCCGACTTTACACTTTTGCTTTTAAACGGCGACTCGGTATCTATTCATAACCTGAGAGGATATGTAACCGTTTTGCAGTTTACGGCCAGCTGGTGTTCGGTTTGCCGCAAAGAGATGCCCCACCTTGAAAACGAAGTGTGGCAGCGCTTTAAAAACGATGATTTCCTGCTAGTGGGTGTGGATTACGATGAGCCCGTTGACAAAGTGTTCGACTTTAAAAAGCAGATGAAAATAACCTATCCAATGGCTATTGACCCCGGGGCAAATATTTTTTCGCTGTTTGCCTATAAAAACAGCGGTGTAACCCGCAATGTGGTTATTGATAAAACCGGACATATAGCCTACCTTACAAGACTTTACGATCGTGAAGAGTTTCAAGGAATGATAAGGAAAATAGAGGAACTGCTGCAAAAGCCGTAAATCATATTTAACCCTATTTAACACCATAATGCCGGAGGAATTAACTACCTTTGCTGCATTAGAAAATTAAAAAAATCATTGATAATGAACGAAGAATTATTAAAACTGAAGCCTGAGAAAGTCTGGTATTATTTTCGCGAAATCCTTGAAATACCCAGACCTTCAAAAAAAGAGGAAAAAATCCGTGTCTATTTGAAAGAGTTCGGAAAAAAACATAATCTGGAAACCATCGAAGACGAAACGGGAAACATTCTCATAAGAAAACCCGCCACCAAAGGTATGGAAAACAGAAAACCGGTGGTTTTGCAAAGCCATATTGATATGGTTTGTGAGAAAAACAGCGATAAAGTCCACGATTTTGAGAACGACCCCATAGAAGCATACATTGAGGACGGCTGGGTTACCGCCAACGGTACAACCCTTGGTGCCGACGACGGCATAGGAGTGGCTACACAGCTTGCCATACTTGCTTCCGACGATATTGCACACCCCGATTTGGAATGCCTTTTTACCGTAGATGAAGAGACGGGGCTTACCGGTGCTTTCGGACTGAAACCGGGATTTCTGAAAGGCAAAATCCTGCTGAACCTCGACTCGGAAGACGAAGGCCAGATTTTTATCGGTTGCGCCGGAGGTCAGGATACACTTGGCAGGTTACCTTACGACAAAGAAGAAGTCCCCAAAGGTTATACCGCTTATAAATTGATGGTATCGGGACTTACCGGCGGACATTCGGGCGACGACATCAACAAAAACCGCGGAAATGCCAACAAACTGCTGAACCGGTTCTTGTGGAAGTTTAACGACATTCTCGGTTTCAGAATCCATGAATTTAACGGAGGGAACCTGCGCAATGCTATTGCCCGCGAAGCATATGCCATCATCCTCATTCCGTCGCACAACAGCGAGCAACTGAAAGCCGAAACCGCTTCATTTGAAAAGGTGCTGCGTGACGAATATCATGTTACAGAGCCCAATCTTCGCTTTACCTGCGAAACCGTTGATATGCCGGAGTGGGTTATGGATAAAGAGTCGCAGGATATTTTGCTCGACCTTGTGTATGCCGTGCCCCACGGAGTAATTGCCATGTCGCAGGACATTGACGATTTTGTGGAAACCAGCACCAACCTTGCATCGGTTAAATTCCTTGAAGAAGAGGTGGAGATCACCACAAGTCAGCGCAGTTCCGTAGAATCGAAAAAAGAGGACATTGTAAACATGGTAAAAAGCACCTTCCATCTCGCAGGAGCTTCCGCCGAAAGCAGCGACGGATATCCGGGTTGGACACCCAATCCCAATTCGGAAATCGTTTCGGTATCCGAAAACCTGTACGAAAAACTGTTTAAGGAAAAACCGGAAGTGCTTGCCATTCATGCAGGTTTGGAATGCGGCCTCATCGGAGATAAATATCCGGGGTTGGATATGATTTCTTTCGGACCAACCATAAAGGGAGCCCACTCACCCGACGAAAGAATCGAAATAGAATCGGTTCAAAAGTTTTGGGATCTTACACTGGAAATATTGAAAAATATTCCCGAAAAATAATTCCTGAGAATGAACATGTAACAAAAAAACATAAGAACCGGTATGTGCAAACTACCGGTTCTTTTAACATAAGCAGGTGTGGTAATATTAAACTTGTTTAAAGTCTCAACATTATATGAATTATAAAATATTTAAAACCAGAAAAATGAATATCTTTTTAATAAACCCACCCCTACACCCCTCCAAGGAGGGGAATAGTGGAATTCATTTTTCTGGTTTTAAATATTTTATACTCATTGTCATCACGTTAACTTTAAACAACTTCATTATAAAAAATTCAAGCAGGTGAAAAAAGCGATATTTACGGTTTTCTTTTTTGTTTTCTCAACATTATTTGTACATGCCCAAAATATTTTAGAGGGAATCGTAACCGAATATCAGGACAACAAACCGTTACCGGCGGTAAACATTGTTCTTCCCGAATTACTCAAAGGCACATACAGCGATACCGGCGGCCATTACCGTATTGAGAATCTTCCCAACGGACGTTTTCTGGTCCGCTTCTCATTTATCGGTTACGAAAGCATAATAAAAAAGGTTGAGTTCATTGGAAAACCAGTTACTGTTAATGTGCGGATGAAACCTGCTGTTATACAAAGTCAGGAAGTAGTGGTTTCGGGCAGTTTTACCGAAGCGCAGCACAACAACAGTATTCAAATCAACACACTGAACAGCAAAACAATCTCATCCAATGCAAGCCCTTCGTTTTTTAATGTCTTAACCCGTATTCCGGGTGTCAATATGATATCAAAAGGACCCGGAGTAGCCACACCCGTTATCAGGGGACTATCCACAAGCAATATCCTTTTGTTAAACAACGGTGTACCGCTTGAAAACTTTCAATTCTCTGAGAACCATCCCTATATGATAGACGGTGCAGGAGTCGAAAGAGTTGAAGTGATAAAAGGCCCTGCATCGCTCATTTACGGTTCCGGTGCCGTAGGCGGGGTAATAAACGTTATCCCCGAGCCTGTTGCACCGCTTAACAGCATTTTGGGCGATGCCTCATTAAAACTTTACTCCAATACACAGGGTATCAACAGCTCTCTCGGATTAAAAGAGAACAGTAACGGTATCATCTTCGGCGTTCGCGGTTCGATAAACAGCAATATGGATTTTATACAGGGAAACGGTGAAACGGCTCCCAATACACGATTCAACAGGAACAGCATTAAGGCAAATGCCGGATTATTAAAGAAAAAGGGTGTTTACAGACTTTTTTACGAATACAACCGTGCCAAACTCGGGATGGCAGTTCCTCCTGCTTTTCAACTGGTAACGGAAAACGGCAGGAAAAATAGTGTCTGGTATCAGGATCTGACCTCACAAATGATTACTTCCGACAACAAAATATTTTTCAATAAAGTTAAGGCAAATGCACTCTTTTCGTACCAACAAAACAGACGGAAACTGCAAGGGTCGGAATTAACGCCCGTGAGAACTCTGGTTGACATGAACCTGAAAACCTTTTTTTATACCCTGAAAGCCGATTATTCGCCAAATGAAAATACAGGAATTATTGCCGGCATGCAGGGCATGTGGCAGGAAAACAAAAACGGTGATGCCCCCGATCATGTTATTCCCGATGCAGTAAAAACAGGCTTTTCCCTGTTTGCACTGGCCAAATACAATCTTAAAAACATAGTGATTCCCGAAGCAGGGGTTCGCTACGACTACAACCGCATTAACGTTCCCCAACACGACGGAAAGGAGTTGATAGACAATAGATATGCTAATGTAAGTGCATCCATTGGCGGAGTTATAAATCTGTCGGAAATGTTTCTGGTAAGAATAAATCTTGCCTCTTCATTCAGGAATCCCAATATTGCCGAATTGACGGAGGACGGATTGCATGGAGTGCGTTACGAAAAAGGAAACGCCTTATTAAAAAACCAGCGTAATGTGGAAGCCGATTTGGGGCTTCACGCGCATACGCGCCACGTAACCATGGATATTAATTTGTTTTACAACAAAATACACAATTATATTTACATAGAAAAAACCGGAGACACAACACAAGAGGGGTATGCCGTTTACCAATACAACCAGTCGGGCGCACTGTTGTACGGCGGTGAAACATCCCTCCATGTACACCCCCATCCCCTGGACTGGTTGCACCTGAAAGCATCATATGCATGTATTTGGGGTAAAAAAGATAACGGAAGTTTCCTGCCTTTAATCCCTGCCAACAAACTGCATGGGGAGATTATGACCAAAATAAAACAGTGGAAAAGTCTGCGCGAGGCTTACGCTATGTTTTCATACGATTACACCTTTACCCAAAACAATATCTCCGAATTTGAAAAACCGTCAGAGCCATATTCATTGCTCTCGTTTTCACTGGGAACAAACATTATGCTTAACAGCAACAGGTTCATCACCATTTCGCTTACTGCCGGAAACCTGCTAAATGCGGTTTATACGGATCATTTGTCAACGTTGCAGGATATGGGCATTTATAACATGGGGAGGAATATTACTTTTTCGGTAAAAGTACCGTTCGGGGTAAGTTTAAAATAATTGATATTCATTTTCATTATATTAACTTTAAACAGCTTTAATAACAAAAGGAGGCATGAACGCGTCACACCTCCTGAATTTTTTCGGCATTTTAGAAAAAAGGGGAATTAATCCCGAATGCTATTTCTCGTCGGAAACAGTTAATTTTTTTCTTCCTTTTGCCCTTCTTCTTTTGAGAACTTTACGGCCGTTAACAGTTGACATTCTCTCACGAAAACCGTGTTTATTCTTTCTCTTTCTTACCGATGGTTGAAAAGTTCTTTTTGTCATTTTTCTCTCATTTTTGGAAGTGCAAAAGTACTCTTTTTTTTAATTCAAACAAGAATTTCAACAAAAAAACAAAGCCGCTCGGAAGCGGCTTTGTTTCATCCTCTATTTTTCAGGGACATGTTTCAGTGTTTCCACCAGAAAATCCCAGAATTTCTGAACCGTGGCAATATTTACTTTCTCGTCGGGAGAGTGTGGCCAGCGAATGGTTGGCCCGAATGATATCATATCCCAGTTGGGATAAACCGAGCCGAGCAGTCCGCATTCAAGGCCGGCGTGAATCACCTTAACTTCGGGAACTTTGCCGAATTTGGTGTTGTAAATCTCCTTCATCTCTTTCAGGATAACAGAATCGGGGTTCGGCTTCCAGCCGGGATAATCGCCCGAACTTTCGGCTTTAAAACCGGCTTCTTCGAATGCCGCCCGCACATCGGCTGCCAGCTTGTCTTTGCCTTCGTCCAACAGGCTGCGTTGCAGGGTGTTGATTACTATTTTGCCGTCTTCCGATTTAACTATGGCTAGGTTTGTGGATGTTTCCACAATACCTTCCACATCTTTGCTCATGGCAATTACACCGTTGGGGCAGTCGGCAACAGCTTTAAACATAGCGTTTTGCGATTCTTCGTCAATAAGTTTTGCCGGCAGCTCAGCGGGTTCAACAGTAACTTCAACACCACCGTCGGTTTCTTTAAATTCATCCTTTACCAGCTCATCAAATTCGGCAACAAACTTTTCAAATTTCTCCTTTTTATCTTCGGGAACGACTACCGTTGCAAAGGCTTCGCGCGGAATGGCGTTGCGCAGACTTCCGCCTTCGATGGAAGCAACCCGTAATCCGTACTTCTCGCTGGCCGTAAGCAGCAAAGCATTGATAATTTTGTTTGCATTACCACGTCCGAGGTTGATATCCAGCCCCGAGTGACCGCCTTTAAGGCCTTTTACTGCCACTTTGTAAGCCGTCATACCTTCGGGCACATCCACCTCTTTGTATTCGCGCTCGGCATTTGTATTTACACCGCCGGCGCAACCTATGTACAGCTCGCCTTCATCTTCCGAATCCATATTGAGCAGGATATCGCCGTCGAGCAGACCCGGCTTCAGGTTTTCGGCACCTGTCATACCCGTTTCTTCGTCAATAGTAAACAGAGCCTCCACAGAGCCGTGTTCCAAATCTTTTGATTCGAGAACAGCCATGGCAGCAGCCACGCCCATACCGTTATCGGCACCCAGAGTTGTTCCGCGTGCGGTAACCCACTCGCCGTCAACATAGGCATCAATGGGATCCTTTTCAAAATCGTGCTCAGTATCTGCATTTTTTTGTGGAACCATATCGAGGTGACCCTGCAAAACAATTCCCTTACGGTTTTCCATTCCCGGCGTAGCAGGTTTTTTAATGATTACATTTCCCACTTCATCCACAATTGTTTCCAATCCGAGGTCTTCCCCGAATTTTTTTACAAACTCTATCACTTTACCCTCTTTTTTCGAAGGGCGCGGAATCTGTGTCAAAGCATAAAAGTGCTTCCACAACGCTTTCGGTTCCAGTTCCAATATATCTTTACTCATTTTTTTATTTTATTTTATGTTTTTAGATTTGATTATTTCTCAATATTAGGCAGTTCCAGTCCGTAACCTTTCTTCCTGTCTTCAACTTTCAGCAGGAATGCAAACAATACAGACGAAATGGCAAGCCCGAGGAAAATCAGCATATCGTAAAAATAGTTGTACCTCAGGTTCAGTTTTTCGCTGACAATAACGGCATATGCTTTTTCCCGTGTAATATTTGCAAGTTTTTTATAAGCCTCTTTCTTTTTGGCCGGCAGACTAACACCCTGCAAAGCCTCTTTAACGGAATTGTAAATTTCGGTTTCCACTTTGTTCTCATCAATTTGACTTTCTGCCACAGGTTCGTATTTTGAGTACTGAACCACAGTGTCAACAGAGGCTCCAACAGCTTTTTCAATGGCTTTGTCAATATCTTTTGCAGTAAATCCGCTTTGTGAAGCCAAACTCTCGTTAAAAGCTTTTTCAATTCCGGTACGTACTATTTTTTTATTGGGAGCCACATCGGGGTTTGTCGAGTTCAAAACGATACCGAGAATCAAAGGAACGAACATCAGACCGATGTTTTGAATCCAGAAGATTACCGCATAAGCCGTACCCAACTGTTTTTCGGGAATAATTTTCGGTACCGAAGGCCACATTGCCGAAGGAACAAGCGAAAAACCGATACCGAGAATAATAACCATGGCGGCGGCAACCCACCAGATATTTAACGTGGGAATAGCCAAAATACCATGAACAAAAACAAGAATAAATGAACCTACAATCATAATGGTGGCACCTTTTCCGTACTTATCGTAAATACCACCGAACAACGGAGTTAAAATAATGGTTCCGAAAGGCAACAAACTCGGTATGGCTCCCGCAAGGTTCGGACTAACGCTGTATTTGTTAATCATCAGGTCGGTAGCATAAAACAAAAACGGGAATACCGCCGAATAAAACAACACACACAATATGGCAATATACCAGAAACCGAGATTCCCGATAATATATTTTATATCGCTGATTTTGAACTCTTCATCCGGTGATTTCTCAATCTCCTGAACTCCTTCCGATTTATCGAGTTTGATATCGAGCAATGAAAAAGCAATAAAAGAAGCAACCCCGATAAGCATCACGATTAAAGCAAAAAGAATGGGGGCAGTTACGGTAAAGTTTTTAGCCAGCGGAATGGAAATAAGCAGTGCCAATGCGGTACCGAGACGGGCAATGGACATCTGCATACCCATAGCAAGAGCCATCTCTTTCCCTTTGAACCAGCGCACCACAGCTTTGGAAATGGTAATACCGATGGCTTCGGTGCCCACACCGAAAATGGCAAATCCCAGCGACGACCACAAAACCTGAGTTTTCATGGCACCAAGCAGCGGAATATTTACCACCGAACCTTCGGGAAAATGGTGCGATACGGCCCAATAGTTTAATGCCGTTCCCAGGAACATTATAATGGTAGCTCCCAGACCCGTTTTCCTGACACCCAGTTTATCAAGGATAAACCCGCTGATAATGAGCATGAAAAGGAATACGTTAAACCAGGCATAAGCCGATGTATAGGTTCCGAAATCTTCACTGTTCCAGCCCAAAACACTTT
>JALVZH010000081.1 GCA_027022105.1 Bacteroidales bacterium
CACGGATAAGTTTAACGCAGGTGCGATTAAAATTATTTATATAATCAAATCCCTTTGATTTATCCCATTTACCTTTGTTTACACTGGTGATTTTTCCGTTTTTTATGGTTAAACCATCGTTTGATAAAAAATAAGGCGGATCGGCAAAAACCATATCAAATTTAAAATCGAATTGTGGTAACAACTCGAATACATCACCTTGTATTAAGTTAAATGCTTTATCGTTTGATTTGAAATATGGTTTAATCATCTAATAAAATAATTTTCTTTAAAAAAGGAACTCTGGCATAAAAAGCACGTGAAATAGAACCGTGTCCAGCTCCTTTTGTTCTGGGTTGAATATATACTCCCATTCTGCCACTTAATGCCTCAAAACCTTTTTCTTGAATTGTTTTTCTAACTAATTCATAATCTTCTTTTATTTGAGCATAAATTTGTTTGTTTCCTATATCAAAAGTATGGACACCATAAACGATTGAAGAAGGTTCTTCATTACTTTCCCAAATCCTTGAAAGCATTAATATCTTTTTCATTTTAGCTAACAAATGACTTTCCTCAAATGGAGTGTTTTTTACATTATAAGGATCGATCATTGTTATTGCCATCGTTTCTTTTATTGTTAAATTTCCATTCCTTAGTCTTTTTAGAGAAATAGTTTTAAGTTCCCATGAACCAAAATTTGGAGATTGAGCTGAATTAATTGGCAATCCTAAGTAATGTTCTATAACATGTCCAGCCCAACCTTTATTTTTTTTATTTCCTTTAAAAACAGTTACTTCATAATCTTCTGCCAGTTTTTTTAAATCTTTCCCTTTAAGTTTTTGCAATAATTTGAACGCTTCTTGTCTCTCCATTATATATCCTTATTTGTGAATTAGTTTTAAAATTGGTTATCAGTAATTCCGTTAATTCTCCTCTTTTATTGGGATTAGAATTTATATTTCTTCTTGCCAACACTCTTTTAATATTAAATTCATTATACAAATCATCAAAAAAGTTATCATTTGGATTTTTTCCTTTCACATCGGAATTACTTAAAATCCAATGATGACCCAACAAGTCAACTTTTTTGCAAAATTTCGCAAGTCTTATTTGTTCATTATCGTCAAATTCATCTTTTGCGTAAGAATTGAAACTTGATGTTTCGTTCAATGGTTTATATGGCGGATCAAAATAAAACAGGGAATCTTGATGAGCATAGTTTAATGTTTCTTCGAAATCACCATTTAAAATAGTTACCTTTTGTAAAACCCGGCTTACCGCCCTTAAATTATTTTCGTCACAAATCATAGGCGTTTTGTAACTGCCTATGGGAACATTAAACTCATTTTTACGATTAACACGATACAAACCGTTAAAACAAGTTCGGTTAAGAAAAATAAACAATGCTGTTTGAGTTATCCGGTCGGATTTTCTACCGTTAAATACTTTTCTTTTTAAGTAGTAGTATTCTCTTTTATTATCAGATTTATCCTTTAAAGAGTGATACTCCTTTTCCCACTCTTTTAATATCAAAATCACCTTATCAACATCCTCTTTTATCGTTAAAAACGAGTTTGTTAAGTCCGTATTGATATCATTTATTACTGCCCGTTCAATATTCGGATATTTTTGTAAAATCCAAAACAATACCGCACCACCGCCAACAAACGGTTCAATGTATGTAAACCTGTTTTGCTTAATATGGTCGGGGATTGCATTGTCAATCTCATTCAACAGTTGTGTTTTGCCTCCTGCCCACTTTATGAAGGGTTTGGCTTCCATAGATTTCGTTTTGGTAAAAACACAAAAATAAAGAATAATTTGTTCAATATGATTTTCTCAAAACATAAAGGATAAACTGACTGTTACCCTTACATTTACATCTATCCCATATCAATTACTCTTTCTCATAATACGTGGTAATCGTCCCCAGGGCGGTTTTGCTTTCCGATTTGATTACTCCGTCTTTGTAAACTCCCAGTTTGTTGGGTGCCGAAGTGCTGTTTTTAAAAGAGTAGCTGATAACATTGTTTTCATCTATCTGCCAGCGGGCATCGTGCGGTGTGTTGCCCGAGATAATTACCATGGAAGAGTCGTCCAGTATCCTGAAATAGGTCTCTTTCTGGGTTTCTTCCACCTGTTTTATCATTTCGGGTGTCATGGTCTTTTCATCAAATTTTGTTTCAACCTTTGCCACTTTCCAGGTGCCTTTCAGTTTGCTGCTTTTGCTGCCGCACGAGCTGATTATGATTGTCATTATTGCCACAAAGGCCAATGTGCCGAATTTTATTGTTCTCATTTTTATTATCTGTTTTACGATACTACAATGTTAATTATACGGTTGGGAACCACAATTACTTTTCTTACGGTTTTTCCTTCGATCCAGCGTTGCGATTCTTTGGCTTTTAATGCTCTTTCTTCAATTTCATCTTTCGAAAGATCGACAGGAAGTTCCAGTTTAAACCTCATTTTGCCGTTAAACGAAACCGGATACTCAAAAGTGTTTTCTTTCAGGTACTTTTCGTTATATTCGGGATAGGGAACCTGACTTACACTGCCCTCATGTCCCAGTGCCGACCATAACTCTTCGGACATGTGCGGCGCATACGGTTCAATGAGGATGGCCAGGGGTTCCAGTATTTCCCGTTTGTGGCAGTTGCCGAGGTCGTTTACGCAAATCATCATTGCACTTACCCCCGTGTTGAACGAAAAACGCTCAATGTCTTCTTTGACTTTCTTAATGGTTTTGTGCAATACTTTTAACTCGCTTTCCGACGGCTTATCATCCGTTACCAGAAAGTTGCCGTCGTCATCAAAATAGAGCCTCCAAAGTTTTTTAAGAAAGCGGTAAACCCCTTCAATACCTTTTGTGTCCCACGGTTTGTCCTGGTCGAGCGGTCCGAGAAACATTTCGTACAACCGCAAAGTATCGGCACCGTAACGCTCTATCAAATCATCGGGGTTTTGCACATTGTGTTTCGATTTCGACATCTTTTCAACCTCGTAACCGCAAACATATTTCCCGTCTTCGAGTATAAATTGTGCTTCGGCAGATTCGGGGCGCCACTTTTTAAATGCCTCTATATCAAGAATATCATTGTCAACCAAATTAACATCCACATGAAGCTGAACACCGAAATATTCCCGGCCGGGAATATTTTTTGAAACGAACATGGGTTTCAACTCTTTTATTTCTCCTTCATGCAGGATTACTCCTCTCTCCACTTTGTCAAGAGTTTTTTTCGTCCAGTCAATAACCCCGTCGATATTTTCGATAATATCGGCAACGGGAATTAACAGCAGCCGTTTATTGGTTTGTTTTATGTATTTTTTGTAAAACGGTTCCAGTTTCTCCAGTTTTTGCCTGCTTTTTATCTCTATGATTACCTCTTTTTCAGGATGATAAAAATCGAACTTCCTGTTTCCGTCACGGTAATTCAGAATAATCTCTTTGTCCAGACCGTATTCTTTAATTTTTTCCCACAACAGGTACTCGGCATATTTTTCATGGTTTACCCTGTAAACCAAACTGGAACGTCCCTGGATTTTTCCCTGATTAATCAGTTTTTTAAAGGGTTCGTCTTCGCAAACCATGCCGTAATCATACAAAAATTTATTCCAGAACCGGCTGTATATCAAGTGGCCGGCGGCATGTTCGTCACCACCGATGTAAAGGTCAACATCTTTCCAGTAGCGGTTTGCTTCCTTTGAGAAATACTCTTTGTCGTTGTGCGGGTCCATGTAGCGTAAATAATAACCGCTGGATCCTGCAAACCCGGGCATGGTATTGGTTTCCAAAGGATACCCCTCTTTTGTTTTCCAGTTTTCGGCCCTTGCCAGCGGAGGCTCGCCGGTTTCGGTGGGAAGAAACTTATCCACTTCGGGAAGCCCCAGGGGAAGTTCGCTCTCGTCGAGGGTATAAGGCATTCCGTCTTTATAATAAACGGGGAACGGCTCGCCCCAATACCGCTGACGGCTGAAAATGGCATCGCGAAGCCTATAGTTTACCTCTCCCTTTCCTATGCCCGTTTCTTCAAGTTTTTTAATAACGGCCGTAATGGCTTCTTTAACCTCCATTCCGT
>JALVZH010000082.1 GCA_027022105.1 Bacteroidales bacterium
ACCCGAAGTACTGAAAAACTGAATTGCAATAAAAATTATGGCCAGCAACCCGTAAATCCAATAAAAGTTAACCTTTGGTTTTTTTGCGTCTGGTCCTGTAAACTTGTCAAAAGGAGATTTATTATTTTCCGGTTTACCGCTTTTTTTGTTTTGTGTATTCTTTTTTTGTTCTGCCATTCTGTCTTGCCTTACTTAAATTTAAATCCGATTATTCTTCGTTGTAATATTTGAACCTTGCATCACCCCACAGTTCTTCCAGAGCATAAAAGTTTCTTGTTTCTTCGCGGAAGATGTGGACAACAACGTCGATGTAGTCTATCAAAATCCATTCCGCATTTTGGTAACCTTCCTTTCTGTAAGGGTTAATTCCGCACTCCTTTTTGGTGTGTTCCAATACAAAATCGTAAATTGCATCCACTTGTGTTTTCGACTGTGCATGACATATTATAAAATATTTGGTAACCGCATTGGGGATTTCCGACAGATCAAGAACGACAATCTTGTGCCCTTTCTTTTCCGTCATGGCTTCCACCACTTTTTCCACAACAAAATCGGGATTGTCATTCACTTTCTTTTTACTCATATAGTTCAGTTCTGTTTTGAATTGCAAAAGTAAAGAATTATTGCTTAAACCTTGTATAATTTCGGGTAACTAACATTAATTAAGATTTTAAAGATTTTTGGGGTAATTCAATGTTTAAAGGTTCAGAGGTTCAAAGGTTCAGAGGTTGATTGAAGTGATGGGGTGA
Organism: Bacteroidales bacterium; assembly: GCA_027022105.1. Classification (GTDB taxonomy): domain Bacteria; phylum Bacteroidota; class Bacteroidia; order Bacteroidales; family F082; genus Sulfidibacterium. The sequence continues at coordinate 750 of JALVZH010000082.1, forward strand.
TGGGGTGACGGGGGTTGGCTGTTGGCATGGGTTTTAAGCCTTAAATTGTTCAGCCGGAGGCAGATTGGTTTTGGATGTATTATGTTTTATCAGCCATAGGCGGACATCTGTAAGATATCAGATGTAAGGCATTGGAATTAAGAACAGGAAGTTGCGGCAGGGATGAGAACGGCAGATTGCAATGCCTGAAGGTATGCACCTGTAAGCCCGGTCACTCTGACAGAATCCATAAACATTTTTTATCTTTGTATTGTAATTAACGCCTATGAGATTTGAAATTATCCATACGGACAAAACCGGTTCGACGAACGAACTGGCCATGCAAAAAATTATGTCGGGAAAAGCGTATGAGGGAATAATCTATGTTGCCGATTACCAAACAAACGGAAAAGGGACGGGAAACAACAGCTGGGAAAGCGAACCCGGCAAAAACCTTCTTTTCTCAATAATTCTGAAACCGGTGTTCATTGAGCCTGCACGCCAGTTTATGCTTACGCAAATAATATCACTTTGCTTAAAAGAGTTGCTTGAGAATGAGATAAAAAACAGCAAAATTTCCATTAAATGGCCCAATGATATTTATGCCGGCAGGGAAAAGATAGCGGGAATACTTATTCAGAATATTATACAGGGTAATGAGTACAGTTATGCCGTTGCGGGAATAGGAATCAATGTAAATCAGGAAATATTTCTTTCCGGAGCTCCCAATCCGGTTTCAATAATCAGGTTAACCGGTAGAAAAACAGATACGGAAGAACTTTTGAAGAAGTTTCTGTCTCTTTTTGAGAAGAAATATGGAGATTATACATTTACAGCACAAAACCTTGATGAACAATACAAAAAAGCGCTGTTTCGATACAAAAAACCGGGGATGTATTTCGATAGAACCACGAATGAGAAGTTTGAGGCAATTATTGAAGATGTAAACAGCTTCGGGCAGTTGTTGTTACGCAAACCGGACGACGGGTCTGTGAGAATTTATAATTTTAAGGAGGTGGAATTTATTATTTAATAAAATCCCGATACACCCAGCCCGAACAAAGCATAGTCGTATTTTACGGGATCATCAGGGGCAAAATAACGGAGTTTGACGGTTAGTTCATTTGCGGCTTTCCAGTCGTTTTGCCTGCGCCGGAGCAATCCCAATCTGCGGGCAACCCTTCCGCTGTGGACATCAAGCGGTATAATTAAGTGGGCTGCCGGCACTTCTTTCCACAACCCGAAATCCACACCTGTTTCATCCTTTCGCACCATCCAGCGCAAGAACATATTGATACGTTTGGCTGCAGAACCGGTCATGGGATTTGCCAGATGTTTCCCGCTGCGTTTCAGGTGCGGAACGGATAGCAGCGTGCGTCGCAAAGCAACAATTCCTTCTTTGACCTCCCCGCTTTCAGCATAGCCGTTTAAAAAAACCTGTTCCAAGCCACCTCGGTTTTGATAGACCTCTTTCAGCGCCTCCACCATAAACAGCAGATCATCAGGCTGAAAAGTACGGTATACAAATTTTTCAAGATTTTTCTTTTGGGACGGACCAGCGTCCGAAATAAACTCAAAAGGCGACATATCCATCATCTCCATTAGCTTACGGGCCGCTTTTAAAATATTGGGTCTTCTTCCCCATGAGATGAGAGCCGTAAGAAAACCGGCAATTTCTATATCCTCTTTTTTGGTAAACAGATGCGGGATACTTATGGGATCGTCAGCGATAAATTCGTCCCTGTTGTAACGCTCAACCTCTTTGTCGAGAAAGTTCTTTAACTCTATTTTCGGATCATTTAGCATTTAAGATTCTTTTTCTGCAAAAATAACTAAGGATGTGGTATTTTTGATATGAGATTTTTGATGTGAGATTTTTGATGTGGTATTTTTGATGAGCCTGAGACAGATAAGCGTCGTATTTCTGCCGGTTTATTTAGAATCATTAAAAATATTTACTATTTTTGTACGGTTAATTTAAAAACAGAAGAGAATATGAAAAGATTATTAATCACGATTACAGTTTTATCGGGTGGATTTCTATTTATGAATTTTACCCCCAATAATGGAAGTCTGACAGACGACGACAAAAAAATAGTTTCCAGTCGCTTTAGTGTTCCAGATAATGTTAAAGAAATCATCTTCAACCACTGTTACGACTGTCACTGGAGCCATTCGAAAAACATTAAAGGTAAAGGAAAATTAAAGTTTGATGCTTTTGATAAATACAAAAAAGCAAAGGTTATCGGAAAACTGCAGGATATTGCAGATGAAGTTGAAGAGGGAAAAATGCCACCGAAAAAGGCCGTAAAAAAATACCCGCATTTAAAATTAAGCAAAGAAGACGCCAAGATATTGATTGACTGGGCAAACAGTGCTATGGATGAGGTTATGAATTAGTCACCATAAAAATTAAACAAATGAAAAAGAGGACCATTTGGCTTATTGCAATCGTATTGCTGTTTCTTTTTGTTCAGTTGATACCCTGGGAGCAGCCCCCTGCCACAAAAGACAATCCCGATGATCTGTTGTTGCACCAAAATGTACCCGAAGATGTTGCCGGATTATTAAAAGCATCATGTTACGATTGTCACTCTAACGAGACGGTGTATCCCTGGTATTCAAAAGTAGCACCGGTATCGTGGCTCGTGCGGCGGGATGTAAAAGAGGGAAGAAAAGAACTGAATTTTTCTGAATGGAACAAATTAAAAATCACAAAAAAGGCCAAAGCACTTGATCAGATAGCCGAATATACCGAATCGGAAGAAATGCCCATGAAGATATACACCATCATGCATCCGGATGCCAAACTGGATGATGCCAAGCGAAAAAAGATTATCGACTGGGCAAATAATACCGCCGATGCCCTTTTCGGAAATGATTAATACTAATACATAACTGACTGATTTAAAAATGCTTTCTTTTGAGCAAAGAAAGCATTTTTTTATTTTAAAAAAATTTTTTGAGATGACTTTGTTTTTTCTAATTTTGCCGCCGGAGAGTTGCCGGAGTGGTCGAACGGGGCGGTCTCGAAAACCGTTGTCCGCTTTACGCGGACCAAGGGTTCGAATCCCTTACTCTCCGCAAAGCAAAAACCCGGGTACTACTTTGTATCCGGGTTCTTTTATACAAAGCCGGCAGATTTTTTACCGGAAAAGTTAATTATCGATATTTGAGAAAACACTCCATTTTCGGTTAAAATATTTATTATCTTGCGCCTGTTTTCAGCAATTGGTACTTATTTCCGGGATGTAATCTCATGTTTAAAAAATCATTTTTATATCGGTTTTTATTTATTACCCTGTTTTTGAGCGTTTTTAGCATTCATTCGCTC
>JALVZH010000083.1:0-5708 GCA_027022105.1 Bacteroidales bacterium
CAAAGGGCTAACCTGGCAGGGAGAAATTCTTAACAAAAGAAAAAACGGTCAGCTTTATTGGGTTCAAACCATAATAATGCCCATCAGAAGCGACAAAGGGGACATAATCAATTATCTTTATATCTACGAAGACATTGAGAAAAAAAAGGAGATGGAAAAACTGCTCACAACGGCACGCATCAAAGCCGAGCAGGCAAATCAGGCCAAAACCGAATTCCTTGCCACAATGAGCCACGAAATAAGAAACCCGATGAATGCAATTATCGGAAACATAGAACTGCTTGCCGCTACCAATACCGATAAAGAACAAAAAAAATTAATAAAAAGGTTAAGCTCCTCTTCCGAATCGTTATTATTTGTAATCAATGACATCCTGGACATTTCCAAAATAGAGGCAGGCCAACTGGAAATTGAAGAACGTCCGTTTGATTTTCACGAAATGATTGATACTCTTATTGATTCTCTTCAATCCAAAGCACGAAAGAAGAATCTTGAATTAAAAAAGGAGACACACAATATTCCGGAAAAGATTAAAATTATTGGTGACCAACACAGGCTGAATCAGATATTGCTGAATCTTTTGAACAATGCTGTTAAATTTACCGAATACGGGCATGTTAACCTAAAATGTTCAGGACAAATAATGCCGGAATTAAACAAAATTAACATCAATTTTTCGGTAGAGGATACAGGCATAGGAATTTCACAAGATAAGCTTGATTCCATATTTGAGAAATTCAAACAGGAAGATTCGTCAGTAAGCAGAAAATACGGAGGAACAGGCCTTGGGCTCTCCATAAGCAAAAAATTAGTAGCATTAATGGGCGGGGATTTGCTTGTGGAAAGTAAAAAAAATTTCGGCAGCAGGTTTTACTTCACCCTTGCTTTTGAAATCGACAGGAAGAATGAAAAATTTAATACAGACAGCAATATCAGCTCCGCATTAAAGAATCCACACCTCTTCGAAGGTAAAGTATTCCTTGTAGTAGATGATTTGGAATTTAATGTAGAACTTGCAGCAAATTTGTTGAAAAACTGGGGAGCACAGGTTTTAAAAGCGGCAAACGGAAAAGAGGCAATAGAAAAAATCAAAAAGAATCCCCGAACGGATGTAATACTCATGGACTTAAGAATGCCCGAAACCGACGGACTGGAAGCTACCCGTATATTACGGGAACAATATGATTTTAAAAAGACCATAATAGGCTTAACAGGTGAAATATTAAAAGAAAAACTAAATGAATGCTTTAAGGCAGGAATGGACGGATACATCACAAAACCATTTAAAAAGAAAGAGTTTCTGGAATCAATTTTAAAATTTATTGACATAAACGAAAAAAAGTAAAAAATGTACTCTGAAGAAAAGTTATATGATCTGAGTTATTTCAAAGATCTGTATGAAGGCGATATGGATGCCATTAAAAATTCGATAAAAATTTTTCTTGACTCACTTCCGGAAGACCTTGCAACTCTTCAAAAAGGATATAACGAAAAAAACTGGAAAACTTTCTTTTTTGCTGCACACAAACTAAAAACTCCCGTTCGGTATTTAAGAATAGGGAATATACATAATGAATTTGAACAAATGGTGGAACTTGCCCGTGGTGGCAAATACAGCCCTGAAATAGACAATCTGTACAATAAAATTTTACCCATCTTAAAACTTGCAGGTTATCAGTTGTTAGAGTTTGTTTCCGAAAACGATTAAAGAAAAACATTATTACAGAAACCGGCAACATAAAAGACAAAATCCCATAAAAAAATGCCCGGAAAACCTCCCGGGCATTAAAAAATCACAGATTTTTATCTTATCCTATTTCGATTTATCCGGATAAGGCGGAATGGCCGGTTTTTCTTTGTAATTTTTAAGCTCCTGCATAATAACCTCTATGGCTTTGTCCAGCTGCTGATCTTCGCCTGCATACTCTTTTGCAGGGTCGTTATCAACAACAATGTCCGGATCCACACCATGGCCTTCTATGGCCCAGTGACCTTCGGTATCGATGGGTGCAAATTCGGGTTTTCGCAGGTCACCGCCGTCAATAAAGGGCAAAGAGCCGCGAATTCCAACCACACCGCCCCAGGTTCTGGTTCCGATTACCTTGCCCAGTTTCAGTTTTTTAAACTGATAAGGAAAGAGGTCGCCGTCGGAAGCACTGTAACCGTTAACAAGAAGCACCTTGGGCCCCAACATGATTTGAGCCGGCTTTGTGGATATACCGTTGTTTCTCGACATGCCGTACAGCGTCAGCCTTCTTGCCAGCCGCTCAATAATCATAGGGGAAACATTCCCGCCGCCGTTTCCGCGGTCATCAATAATAAGTGCCTTTTTGTTCAACTGCGGATAAAAGTGTTTTACAAATTCATTCAATCCTTCCGGACCCATATCGGGAATATGAATGTAACCCACCTGTCCGTTGGTTGCCTTGTTTACCTTTTCGGTATTTTTCATTACCCAGTCGTAATAATAGAGGCCCGACTCATCTGCCGTAGGAATTACAATTTCGTTATGGGCTCCGGCTTCTTCGGGTTTGCTGTTTACGGTGAGCATCACCTGTTTGCCTGCCGTTCCCACCAGCATTTTGTAAATATCATTAACATCAAGCACCGATTGTCCGTTTACAGCAAGTATATAATCGCCCTCTTTTATATTCACTCCCACTGCACGCAAAGGAGAGCGGGTTCTTTCCGACCAGTTTTCTCCGGGTAATATCCTGTCGATTTTAAAGTATCCGGAAGCATCACGGCTTATTTCCGCACCCAGAAGTCCCGTGTTAATGCGTTTTGGTTTGGGTTTGTCGCCACCGTTCACATAGGCATGGCCAACGCTCAGTTCCCCAATCATTTCACCGATAATATAGTTCAGGTCGTTACGGTTCTTTACGTAAGGGACAAGCACCTCATATTTTTTCCTGATGGCTTCCCAGTCAACTCCGTGCATGTTGGGTGCATAGAAAAACTCTTTCATCTGTCGCCAGGCCTCATTGTAAATCTGATTCCACTCCTCGGGAATGTTTACCATTACCTTCATACTGCTGAGGTCAAGGTATTTTTCCGGTTTTACTTTGGATTGGGGCAAATCGATAACGGCATAATTACCGTTTGTACTAACCAGCATTTTCTTATGATTTGCCGAGACAACAAAACTTCCTATATCTCCTAAATCCTTCTCTTTTTTTGCTTTCAGGTCGTACATCTTAAATTGCGCACCTTTGGTTTTGGCCGATGCATATACATAATAGACCTTGTTGCCTACCGGAGACAAACCCCAGTACGAACCCGCTTTCCCGGGCAATTGAATAATCCGGTCTTCAATACCGTCAAAATCAATGGTAACGGGTTTAACTTCCGGCTCTTCTTTTTTCTCACCTTTTTTCGATTTTTTCGATTTTGATTCTTTATCGCCCTTTGCCGTTTTTTCTTCATCAATACCCACCTCATCATTTTCCGGGGCAAAAGGCGACGGGGTGCTTTTTTGCAGTGTTACAAAATATATTTTATACATATCGCGGTAAGCATAGTTCCATTCCACCCAGCTGTAAATGGGATTAAAATCGCGCGCTGAAGTGAAAAAGAGATATTTGCCGGCGGTACCGAACCTCGGCTGGTTGGCATCATACCAGTTATCGGTTACCTGATGCGAGGTTTTGTTTTTTGTATCGAAAATAAATATCTGGCTGACAGTGTTGTTGTGCGGCAATGTGTAAGCTATCCAGCGGCTGTCGGGCGACCAGCTGTAATCGCGAATTTCCCAGTCTTTCGAATCGGCCACAACGGTATCCACCTTTTTGCTCTCAATATTCACATAAAGCAGCCGGCCCATTTTATCCGACCACAAAAGTTTTTTGCTGTCGGGCGACCAAATGGGATTGTATTTGTAAGTGTCACCGTTATCGGTAATCTGAACGGCAGGCTTTTCGCCTTTCTGATCCTGAATAAAAATCTCTTCCGTCCCGGTTTTGTCGCTCACATAAGAGATGTACTTCCCGTCGGGCGACCACTCAACATCCTGCTCGTGAATGCCGGAACTTTTTGTAAGGTTACGTGTAATCCCCGATTTTGCAGGCACGGTATAAACATCGCCGCGGGCGCCAAAGGCAACCCTTTTGCCGTCGGGAGCAACTGCATATGTCCTGATAATTTTAGAAGCGTCTTTATAGGCATCCCTTCCGGTAACAAAGTCGTTTTCAATATAAACCGTTATCTTCGACACGTCACCGGTGTTCAGGTCGTAATTGTACAAAAACCCACCGTTTTCATATACTATGGAATTGTCGCCCAACGAAGGAAACTTGATATCGTATTCAGTGTAATGTGTCAGTTTTGTGATCTGTTTTGTATTCAAGTCGTAAACAAACAGGTTCATGGTGCGGTCGCGGTCCGAAAGAAAATAGATTTTATTTCCGTGCCACATGGGGAATATCTCCTGATTGACAGTGTTAGTAATCCGTTCCGTTTTTTTGGTCTCGAAATCATAAATCCATATATCATCAGCCATTCCGCCTTTGTAATATTTCCATGTTCTGAATTCACGGAAAACCCTGTTGTAAGCCATCTTCTTTTTGTCGGGTGAAAAGGAACACCAGCCACCCGAAGGCAACGGCAACTCCTCCGACAAGCCGCCTTCGGTGCTCACCTTAAAAAGCTGCCCGATGAATGAGTTGAACGACTTTTTGCGTGAGCGGTAAACAATATGTTTGTTGTCGTACCAGGTCATCACAATGTTGTTGGGGCCCATCCTGTCCGAAACATCATCACGGTGCAAAGTCGCAGTGTAGGTCAACCGCCTGGGGCTTCCCCCTTCGGCAGGCATCAGATACACCTCGGTATTGCCGTCGTACTGAGCCGTAAAAGCAATGTTTTTCCCGTCGGGCGAAAAACGGGCAAACATTTCATAACCGTTTTCGTCGGAGGTCAGCTTTCTGGCCACTCCGCCCGAAAGTGCCACTTCATACAAATCGCCGGCATAGGTAAAAACCACTTTATCGCCATGCACTGCCGGAAACCGCAAAAGTCTTGCTTCGTCCTGTGCCGGGACCATACTTATGCCCAACCATCCCAATAATAACAATAGAAATAATTTTTTCATTTTATCTGTTTTTAAATTAAATGTGATATTTTCTTTAATTTTAACAAATTACACAACCTGTTCGTATTCCTGTTAAAATCAGCAACATACCTTAATCACCGGTTACAATGCCGGATTCAAACACAAAGAAAGACAATAATCGGACAAAATAGTATGCATACATAATAATTTTGTCCTTAAAGAAATGTTAGTCATAAGGTGATAAGCAAAAATATAATATTTTTCGATTAACAGGACAACGATAAACGGAATCTTTATGAGAATTACCGGTATATTGATTTTTCGGGCGGCCGGGCGGGCTGTCCGCTTGTAGTCCTCGCCGGCAAGGCTGTTCGGCTAATGTGCGGCTGCGGGGTCTTTGCTTACCACTCAGCCTCCTCGACGCAAGCCTCACAAGCCCTGCCGGCTCCGGGCTGCCGCTCTCATCCCTGCCGCAACTTCCTGTTCTGCATTCTTACATCTGACATCTTATATCTGACATCAATAAAACGATCAAATTCACTGGTTTTGTCATGATTTTTGCTTTTGCAGGCAAAAATCCCGATTTTAAAAAAAATGTACATTTGCCGCTTATCATAAATAAACACTCCTGCAAATGAAAATTGTTTTTGCCATAGAT
>JALVZH010000083.1:5718-12868 GCA_027022105.1 Bacteroidales bacterium
ATGCAAACGGAGGAACCATAGCAACCAAAAGGCTGGTGGAAGAACTCAAAAAAAGAGGTCATGAAATCAGAATTATCAGTGCCATTCATGAAAATCCCGGTGATTCTGACTTTTACCGCATTCCCGGTTTTGTTCTTCCCGGTGCCGAAGCTTCACAGGAAAACATGAAGTTTCTGTTCGGAAAAAACGACATGAAAACCTTCAAAGAAGCTATGAAAGGTGCCGACCTTATACAGGTACAGTTTCCTTTTTTAATGGCTAAAGGAGCCGTAAAAGCTGCCAAACAACTGGGAATACCGGTCATCGGCGCGTTTCATGTGCAGCCGCAAAACATTATGGCTGCCATGGGCAAAACAAGCAAAATAATGGAGCGGCTGCTGTGGTTTTCTTTCAAATATTTCCTTTTTAACCGTGTTGATACCATCATCAGTCCATCGAAATTTGCGGTGGAACTGTTGCAATCGGAAGGAGTGAAAGCGCACCACTATTTTATCTCAAACGGAATACCCGAAGAGTATGTACCGCGAAAATTTAAACGTCCGGAATGGTTTGGCGATAAACTCGTATTGATAAACATAGGCCGCCATGCACTGGAAAAAAGGCAGCACCTGCTAATCGAAGGATTGAAAAAATCGAAATACAAAGAAAACATTCAATTGATACTGGCGGGAAGAGGAGAACAAACTGAATATTTGAAAGAGATTTCCAAAGACCTTCCCGTAACACCACTTCTTGAATATATCAGCGATAAAGAAAAAATGCGCTATCTGAATACGGCGGATTTGTATGTGCACGGCTCCATTGTGGAACTTGAGAGCCTGTCAACTTCCGAAGCCATAGGCTGCGGACTACCCGCTTTGATTGCCGATTCCAAATATTCGGCAGCATCGCAGTTTGCACTGGACGACCGGTTTTTATTTCAATCGGATAATGCAGATGATTTTGCAAAAAAAATCGATTACTGGTATGAGCATCGCGATGAACTGAAAAGCAAACAAATAAAAAACAGAGTGCTGGAGATGGCAGAAATTTACCGTTTCGACAGAGCCGTTGACGAGTATGAGGCGTTTATACAAGAGGTGGTAAAACCTACCGGGGAATTGCACGAATTTATATTGCAAACCAAAGGAATTTACGTTAAACGATGAAAAAAGGCGAAGTAAGGCAACAGCAGGTTCCCATGGAATCGGTTTATCCCATTACCATCGGGCCCGATTACCGGTTTATCAGAACCGACCTGTGGTACAAATTCTATTCAACGCTTACTTATATGGCTTTCGGCCTTGTACTCGGGGTGGGATATTTCAGGTTGATTAACCGTCAGCGGATTTACGGCAGGGAACACCTGAAAAAATTAAAAGACAAAGGATTTATTACCGTGGCCAACCATTGTCATATTTTCGATACGGTACTTACCGGAATGGCATTGCGACCGCGTGAGGTGTGGTTTGCATCGGTACAACGAAACTTTGAAGCCCCTTACTATCGTAAAATGTTCAGGATGCTGCGCGGGTTTCCCATACCCGACGGAGTATTCGGATTGCGGCAAATCCTCAAACCGGTGGTTGATACCATAAACAGGGGAAAAATAGTGCATTTTTTTCCTGAAGCGGAATTGTGGCATCTATATCAGGGAATAGATTACTTCCAACGGGGTGCTTTTTACCTTGCCCATCAGGCCAACTGTCCGGTGCTGCCCATTGTACACCTGTTTAAGCCGAGGAAGTTTTTCGGCAAAGAGATTTCAAAAAACATACTGACCATAAAAACCGTTATCGGCGAGCCGCTTTATCCTGAAGATCCTGTAATTGACGGAGGGAGTGCCAATCTGAAATCGGTGCAAAAGATGAGCGACACCGTACAGCAGTGGATGAAAGATGAAATGGCAAAATATCATGGAAAAAAGTTTGATTAACCGTTAATCCCTTATCTGAATAAATCAGAAAAGACAAATAACAAATTCCAAATACAGCATTACGGTGCCAGCCTGCTTTTCTTCCAGACCATACCATTTCGCTCAAAAACAATTCTGTGGTGCATACGGTATTTCCCACCCTGCCAAAACTCAATTCTGTCAGGTTTCAACGCATAACCGCCCCATCGTTGCGGACGTTTTATCTTATCCGGATTCTCTAACAGAAACGCCCTCTCTGCAATAAGCTTATCCAAACTTTCAACGGATTCCGACTGCTTGGAAACAATGGCCGACACCCTGCTCTCCACCGGACGGGAATTGAAGTATGTTTCCGACAATACCTCTTCTACTTTTGAAACGGTTCCTTCAATTCTGATTTGCCGTTCCAATTGGTACCAGAAAAAAAGCAGTGATGCATTGGGGTTAGCTGCCAGTTCTTTTCCCTTCCGGCTTGAGTAGTCGGTATAAAAAATTAACCGTCCGTCATCCGTAAGTTCTTTTAGCAGCACTATCCTCGACGAAGGCTTTTTATTGGCACAAGTTGAAAGAACCATGGCATTGCTTTCCGGAATTTTCTGTTCCACAGCAAAGGTAATCCATTGTTTCAAAGGGATCAACGGCTCCTCTCCCAACTTTTGTTCGTCAAACGATTCCTTACCGAAGTCTTTTCTTAAATCCTTTAAATCCATTGGGCAAAAGTAAAGATTTGCGCCAAACTGAAAGACAAACATAATGGCAGGAAAAGGTTGATAAGTTGGTTGTATCTGCAACCTGTATCAGGTATTGGTATCGTTTATTAAAATCCGAATAAAATTCCGAAATAAAACCCTAAATCATGAATGGAAAAGTCCATTTGATGTTGTACAGGCCCCTGCAAAATACGGTTTGCCGTCTCGTCATAAGCCATAATATCTTTAAAATTTGCGTATTGCAGATAATCGTTTCTTCTTCCCGTGTTGTATTGTGCCCCGGCAATAATGGAAGATTTTTTAATACTGAATTTGGCTCCGAAATTAATATGATAAAAATTAAAAGGAACTTCATGAAACATAGTGAGATCATTATAGGTTTCTCCCGTCGATTGTTCCGAGGCAGCCTCAAAATCGGTTTTGAACCCTGCCATCAGGTCAACTTTTTCCCATAAGTCGTATTCAAAGCCCAGAGCAATGTTAATAACCCCTTTTGCCGAAAACCAGTAATCCAAAAGAGCAGAACCCGGCTGAAACGATTTATCCGAATTATCTTTTTGCGAAGAGACCACTTTGGTACCGTCAATAATTTTATATCTTTTAACAGGAAAAAAATATTCAGCCGATAAATAGTATTTTACTTTGTTTCCCGGTGAAAAATAAATCAATCCGCCTGCAATGGAAAGCGGGTCTTTAAAGTTATTATACCTGTATTTTCCCGATTCATCGTAATTAAATGAGGGTAATAAAGTGTCGGGAAGATTGTATTTTGACTGCTGTATTACTTTTAAAACATCGGTATTGCCCCACAACTTTACGGAAGGAAGATGTATTGTCAGACCGTAAGCCATAATTTCTCCACGATAAGATATTCCGACACTTCCCGATATTCGCACATCATAACCGTTTAATTTATCTTCGGTATAACCGGTCGCACCATATTCCGTTGAATCGGCTTGGTATCCGTTTACCGAAATATTGACAGAACGGCGGGAATAATAATTTTTTACCACACCAAATAATGCCGCCCCTGCTTTCCAGTGTTTGTTCAATTTAAAACCGATTCCAAAACCCGGACGATAATCGGAATAAGAACTGTTGTAATCGAAGATTCCCTGATATTCTTCTTCATTTCCTTTTATCAGGTATCCGTCAGAACTGTTATCGAAATAATCATTATAAATGTATATATCGTTTGAACTTTTATTGAATAAAGCGAACTGATAGGAAATATTTTTGTTTCTTTTACTGTGAATGATCATGGAAATAAAACGGGGTTGCACCCTGAATCCCCATTCAGATATATCAATTCCCTGCCCCAGTCCGTTTTTGTATTTTGCATACTTCAGGTTAACCAGATTTGCACTCAGTGAAAACTGGTTAAAATCACTTTCGGGAATATGTGAAGGATTGAAATATATGGCAGCAATACCCGAATTACCTGCAACGACGGCATCTCCCAGCAATGATGACTCGGTATTGAACTTGTTTGACCAGTAATGCAATGACTGCCCTTTTGTAAAGGTAAAAGAAAATAAAAGAAAGAGTATTAATAATATGCGCATTAAAATAAGTTGATTTACTTTAAAACGATTTAAAAATCCGTGCCTGAGAAATACCCGGTGCTTTTACGTCAATATCGAGAAAATAGCCAAAGGGGGTCTGACTGCACAGGTAACCTGCATTTTTCATGCGTTTTTCCGCCGCATCGAACAGTTGTTTGGTAAAATGCGGTTCTGCCTTGCTCTCCGACAGATGCGCAAAAGAGTGTAAAACAACGCTGTTGGTTCCATTCTTTTTGGCTGCCCATTTCAAGTTTTTTACCAGCTTGGTTTCCACAGCCTTGGCGCTTTCCATATCTTCGGCTTCCGTCTGGATAAAAGCCACAAGCACATTTTCATATTCTCCCCCCTCGTTAATTTCCGGAAAATCATCTAAGGTCTTACTTACCGGATTAAATGCAAACCGGTTGCAATAGATCATTAATAATTTCATGGTTTGTGTTTTGATGCAAAGGTATTACTTTTAAACTAGTTTAAAGCCTAAACATTTGATAAATTATAAAATATTGAAAACCAGAAAAGTGAATATCTTTTTTCAATAAACCCACCCCTGCCTCCCGACGTAAAGTCGGGACAAGCTCTCCAAGGAGGGGAATAATGGAATTCATTTTTTGGTTTTCAATATTTTATACTCATTGTCATCACGTTAACTTTATACAACTTCTTTAAATAAACTCCCTCTTTACCATGTATTTTTAAAATTTAATTTTAAATCTGCATGGTAAAAATAAAGCCATGTACCTTCCAAGACTATTTGAAAGAGATATTGTAAAAGCGATTTCCAATAATCCTGTTACAGCAGTGACCGGGCCGAGACAGTGCGGTAAATCAACTTTGGCAAAACACATCATCAACAACATAGACAGGGAATCCGTTTATCTTGACCTGGAACGGCCTTCCGATTTACAAAAACTTGATAATGCAGAGTGGTTTTTCTCGACAATGAAAGGGAAACTGATTTGCCTTGACGAAATACAACGCAAACCCGACCTGTTTCCGCTTATCCGAAGTCTTACGGATGAATGGCAGGGAAACGGACATTTTCTTATATTGGGTTCTGCTTCCCGCAATATGATAAGGCAAAGTTCCGAGAGTCTTGCCGGAAGAATCACCTATAAACAACTGACTCCGTTTTTGTATCGGGAAATAAAAGAAAGGCATCCGCTTGAAGAATATCTTACAAAAGGAGGTTTTCCGGGAAGTTTACTCCAAAAAGATGAAATACTGTCGTATGAATGGAGAGAAGATTTTATTTCGATTTTTCTCGAACGTGATTTGCTGCAATGGTCGGGGTTTTCTACCGAAACCATGAGAAGGTTGTGGAGAATGCTTGCCCACGTCAACGGACAAACAGTAAATTACACCATGCTTTCTTCTTCGCTGGGCATAACTTCCGCTACCGTAAAAAACTATATCGACCTGCTGGCCTCCACATTTATGGTGAAATTGCTGCCTCCGTATGTTTCCAATTTGGGAAAAAGAATAGTAAAGTCTCCCAAAATTTATTTGAACGATACGGGAATAATAAATACTTTGCTTGGCATCAGAAATTTTGTAGAACTGTCGGGTCACCCGGCGCTCGGTGTAATATGGGAAACTCTGGTTTTCAACAATATTTCCGGACTATTTCCAAAAGCCGATTTATATTTTTTCAGAACGAGCAATGGTGCCGAACTTGACATTATTATGGAATATTTCGGAAAAAAAATAGCAATAGAATGTAAAACAGGTACGTTACCTTCTTTAACCAAAGGGAATTATAATGTGATTGATTATTTAAAACCTGACAAAACTTTTGTGGCTGCCCCCGTAAAAACAGGATGGTCTGTACAAAAGGGGATTGAGGTGGTAAATCCGGTGGAATTAATTCAACAGATAGAAAAAATTATCAACGGATAATTCAATATTTTCCGGCGGTTTCAAACAACAAATTTTAAATAAATTCATTTAACCCCCCAATAAAGAACAAATGTTCAATATATTTGCGCTCTGAAAATTTTAAAACCATGTCGCCACGACCGCGAAGAAAGAGAATTATTAACATGCCGCCGACAACCGCAGGTTTTGTCCCCTTGTCGGGCGATTACGACGCAGGGCAAAAGGTGACGTTGCGTTTTGAAGAATACGAAGCGCTCAAATTGTCGGATTACGACATGCTCACCCATTTGGAAGCATCGCGACGGTTGGGGGTTTCGCGCCCCACATTTACAAGAATTTACGATGCAGCCCGGAAAAAAATAGCAAAAGCATTTGTAGAGAACCTGATGATTACGGTGGAAGGCGGCGATGTGGATTTTGAAACCCGATGGTACCGGTGCCTGGAATGCGGAACCGTTTACCGCGAGGATGAACAGCAGGAAAACAACAAAACCGCTACCTGTCCGGTTTGCGGTTCGGACAATGTGGTAAAAGTTCAGGATGCGGAAAACATTTCGGAATACCGCTGGGGATTCGGCAGGCACCACGGGCGTCACGGGCGGAGAGGCGGATTTGGCAGCGGTGGCTTTTGTATTTGCCCCAAATGCGGACACAAAGAGCCCCACACCCTTGGAACACCTTGCAGCGCTTTGCTTTGCCCGCAATGCAATATCAGATTAATCAGGGAAAATTCGGAACATCATCAATTTATTATAAACAAAAAAAGAGAAAAAGAAAATGAGTAAAAAACTTGCCATACCTGTTGAAAACGGCATGCTTTCGCAACATTTCGGACACAGCAGGGAATTTGCTTTCTACGAAATAGAAGACAACAAAATTGTAAAGACATACACCAAAGAACCGCCGCCACACCAGGAAGGTGTAATTCCGAGATGGCTGGCAGCGGAAAAAGCCACCGATATTCTTGTGGGTGGAATAGGTCCCAAAGCGGTTGAAATATTATACAACCACGGAATTAATGTTTACGTGGGTGTTGCCATTGACGAACCGGTCAACCTGGCACTTGATTTTATCAACGGCGACCTGAAATTCGGGCAGAATTATTG
>JALVZH010000084.1 GCA_027022105.1 Bacteroidales bacterium
AAAGTTTCTGTTGTTTATAAAAAAAGTATGTCTATTTTTGCAGCGGGTAAGTCTTATACGACCAGCTCCTGCTGAATTCCCCCAGGCCCGGAAGGGAGCAAGGGTAGGCGGTTGTAGCGGTGCGATGTAAGTAGCTTACCCATTTTTTTTTGATAACCGGTTGAAAGGTATCTTTTTGGGATTTTAAAAGAGTTGCGAAATAAGATACGGTTTGATGGCAAAATGAATGACTGAGTACAGAACAAATGGATGATTGCAACCAAAACTTATCTTATCTTTGCAAAACAATAAATAAATAAGAGAAAATGGCATTAAATTGTGGGATAATCGGGCTTACAAATACGGGAAAAACAACCATATTCAACTGCATGTCGAACACCAAGGCCGAAAGTACTAATTACGCTTTCAGCGCTACCAAATCGAACAAAGGTGTGGTTAATGTGCCCGATCCGAGACTGTATGAGATTGACAAACTGCTTCCGGCAGACAAAATAGTTCCCGCCACAGTGGAGATTGTTGACCTGCCCGGACTTGCAAAAGGCGCCAGCCATGGAGAAGGAGTAGGAAATAAATTTCTTGCCGATGTACAGCAAACCGATGCATTGATACATGTATTGCGTTGCTTCGACGACGATAATCTGCCGCACATCGAAGGTTCGGTCGATCCGGTAAGAGACCTTGAGATTGTTGATTTTGAACTTCAGGTGCGCGACCTCGAACTGGTGAACCGCAAACTGCAACGATTGGAAAAACTTACCAAAACCGGTAACAAGGATGCTAAAAAAGGCATGGAGATTCTGAATGTTTATAAAGAACACCTTGAAAACTTCGGAAATGCTCGCACGGCACCTGTTAAAGAGGGGGATGAAGAAATTATAAAGGATTTGCTTCTGCTTACCGAAAAACCGGTTATTTATGTTTGCAATGTGGATGATGATTCGGCCATTGAGGGGAACGAATATGTGGAAAAGGTACGGAAAGCGCTGGGAGATGATGCAAAAATTCTTGTGATTGCAGGAAAACTGGAAGCGGAAATTGCCGAACTTGAGGACCCCGAAGACCGTAAAGTATTTCTTGAAGACGCAGGATTAAAAGAACCCGGGGTTGATAAACTTATCAGGGCAGCCTACGACATATTGAATCTCCAATCGTTTTTTACAATAGGAAAGACCGAAAACCGGGCATGGACTATCAAAAAGGGGATGACTGCACCACAAGCGGCAGGGGTAATTCACAGCGATTTGGAGCGGGGTTTTATCCGCGCCGAAGTAATTAAGTATGACGACTTTATAAAGTACGGGTCGGAACAGGCGGTAAAAGATGCCGGCAAGTTTCATGTTGAAGGAAAAAATTATGTGGTTGAAGACGGCGATATACTGCATATACGGTTTAATGTTTAAATTAAACTTATTGAAGTTATTTGAATTTAGCATATTGATACTGAACATAAAATATTGAAATCCAGAAAATGAATTCCACTGTTCCCCTCCTTGGAGGGGCGTAGGGGTGGGTTTATTAAAAAAGATATTCACTTTTCTGGATTTCAATATTTTATGTTTAATATTTAACGGAAATTTCAGATTCAACTCAACCGCAGCATGTTAAATTTTTCAAATATTTTTTCCTTTAATATTTGGACATAATAAACAAAATTCTATTTTTGCAGTCCCAAAATCAAGGGTACGTTCTTAAAGATTTTGCGGGGTATAGCGCAGTCCGGTTAGCGTACCTGCTTTGGGAGCAGGTGGTCGTAGGTTCGAATCCTACTACCCCGACTTTGAAACAAAAGATTGTTCTTAATATTCAAAATTTTCACCCGGAGAGGTGGGTGAGTGGCTGATCCGCCTCAGGCGGATGCTAAACCGGCTACAAAAGGAAGAAGACAAACGTTCTTAATACAATTGGAGAGGTGGGTGAGTGGCTGATCCGCCCCAGGCGGATGCTAAACCGGCTACAAAAGGAAGAAGACAAACGTTCTTAATACAATTGGAGAGGTGGGTGAGTGGCTGAAACCACCGGTTTGCTAAACCGGCGTACCTGTCAAAGGGTACCGGGGGTTCGAATCCCCCTCTCTCCGCAAAAGCCCTGAAGCGCTGTGTTTCAGGGCTTTTTTATTTTTCAGGAAACCATTAAAAAACACCGAAGCAAGTGGCTGATCCGCCTCGGGCGGATGCTAAACTGGAGTCTGCAAATTGCAATTTATAATTGATGTCAGATATCCGATCAGCCAGAGGCAGACACGTGTAAGATGTTAGATTTAAGAACAAATAGAAAATGAACAAGTGGGTGGGGTTACCTGACATACTCTACACCCCATAATTCAGAGGGCTCTGACAGGCAGGCCAAAGCGTTGGCGTGCCCGATGAATCCCCGAAATGTTATCCTGTACGTTATTAATATTGGAGAAGAAGCACAAGAGGAGATTCTTCCCCGCCTAAGGCGGGTCTGAATTGTGAGGAGTTGGTAGCATGAGTTTTCCATTACTTTTATCTTTTATCTTGCTTTCCGATTGGATTCGCAATTAATGATACGTTGATGTAAGATATCAGATGTAAGATGTTAGAATTAAGAATGAATTGGAAATGAGCAATCAGCCAGAGGCAGACATGGCTTTTGGATGTATTATGTTTTATGTATTATGTAAGATATCCGATGTAAGATGTTAGATTTAAGAAGTATCCTTATTCTTAGTTTAACTCCGATCCGCCTGAGGCGGAGTGGGAGTCTTGTTAACCGGAGATTAGATTCTCATGCCACTTCATCCCACAGACCAACCTTACAGTGGCTCAGAATTAAACTACGGTTTTATTAAAAATACCTGTAAAATACATTTATCACCTTACCTTTTCATTATTTGGTTTATTTTTGGCGGGCAAACAAAATACAACCGGATTTACAGCTAATTTATGAAAGGTATTGTAACCGTAAAAAACATCTTTGAATACATTCCCCAGCGTCCGCCAATGGCAATGGTGGATACACTGTATCGGGCAGACGAGTTGAGCGCTGTCAGCGGTTTGCATTTATCAAAACAAAATATTTTCTGCGAAAACGGACGGTTTACCGAGCCCGGAATCATTGAAAATATAGCCCAGACAGCCGCACTGCACAGCGGATATATGGCACGGAAAAACAACACTCGGCCTGCCGTGGGCTTTATAGGAGCCATTAAAAGGTTAACCGTTTACACTCTTCCGTTGTCCGACGAACTGTTGGAAACCACCATTACCGTTGTATCACGTTTCGATAATGCAACAATTATAAAAGGAGAAGTTAAATGCAACGGACGGTTAATTGCCGAAGGTGAGATGAACATCTTTTTGCAAAACAACAAAAAAGCAAAAGCATGAAAAAATCGGAAGTACCGCAAGACGATGCCAATATGCTCGAAGGTAAATTTAAAGAGCCCGTTTACGTATTGGATGAAAACGGCAAATATACAACCGCTTACAGTGTAGGTTGGGATGCCAAAAATGCCGTAATGCAGCACGCTTGGGACCAAATAAACGAAAAGGTGGAACAGACACGCCGGCAGGTGCTTGACGGCAAAGTGAGTCCCGTAAAATATTACATGGAAAAGAACATAATGGACACTGCACTGCTGGCAAAATACACAGGTTTTTGGCGCTGGACGGTAAAACGCCATTTTAAGCCTTCGGTTTTCAATAAACTCAACCGGAAAACACTTGAAAAATATGCTGAGGCATTCAATATTTCCGTAGAAACGTTAACTGATACGGAACATTTAAAGGAGGAAAATTATCACAATGAACATTGAACTGGATTTTAAACATAAACAAACGGCGCATTGCGAAAATGGAGTGGTTTCCAATATGTTGCGCTATTACAGAATTGACCTGAGCGAACCGCTTATTTTCGGTATCGGGTCGGGGATGTTCTTTTCGCACATGCCCTTTCTTACGGTTGGAGGTATTCCGGTAACCTCTTTCCGTCCGTTGCCGGGAATGATTTTCAAAAGGGTTTCCAAAAGGCTGGGGCTTCAGTTTGAACGGCGCAAAAAATACCGAAATCCCCGCAAAGCCATGGAAGATCT
>JALVZH010000085.1 GCA_027022105.1 Bacteroidales bacterium
AAATATATGCCCGCAGCAATGAACATCTTAAAAATATTCTGGTGGAAAAAATTCAATCCATTTTGGAAGTAACTTCTACCGAAACTTTTATATCATTGCAGGAGGGTTTTGTAAGGCAGATTCCCATTGAATAGAGGTTATGAAAAAGTTGAATTTAAATAAAACACCGGTTATTATTGTTTTGATAATCATCTCTTTGATTTCGGCTTATGTGGTCAATATTGCGGGGCCGGAACAACCGCGAACCGTGATTGTTGAAGGCGACGGTTGCGGCCATTTCGACTACCTTCCCGCATGGTTCGTTTTCGGTTCGGTTGACTTTAAACCGGTTTTTGAAAAGGAAAAAGAGCGCCACGACGGCAGTTATATGGGGCACTATTTTCATAAGCTTGAAAACGGTGTTTTTATCAATAAATACACTTCCGGTACGGCTTTGATGATTATGCCGTTTTATCTGTTGGCGCTGCTTTTGTCACCGCTGTTCGGCCTGCCTCGTGACGGGTTTGGCCTTTTGTTTCAGTATTCGGTGGTGGCGGCGGGTATATTTTGGCTCATAACGGGGCTTTGGTTCTTTACCAGACTGCTCCGGCAGTATGGAATATCCCGGTTTTATTCCTTGGTGTATGCATTACTGCTGTTGTTTGGAACCAATCTTTTTCATTATGCTTTTGTTGCCCCTGCCTTTTCGCATGTTTATTCTTTTGCATTGATTACGATACTGTTATATAACCTGTCTCTCTTTTTCCGCTCGCCCGGCAAATCAAGACTGTTCCTGTCGTCATTTGTTTACGGTTTAATAGTGCTGGTAAGGCCGGTAAATGCTGTTGTTTTATTGGCTTTGCCCTTTATGGCCTCTTCGCGGCAGCAATTTCTGAGCGGAATGCGCTATCTGTTCAAGCCTCTGAATCTTATCGTTTCTGTATTGCTGGTATTGGCGGCTCTGTCACCGCAAATTATTGTAAGTTTGTTGCAGGCGGGTAAACTCTGGGTCAATGGCTATATTGATGAAGGTTTTTATTTTTTACATCCGCATATACCCGATTTCCTGTTTAGTTTCAGAAAAGGTTGGTTTATTTATACACCTCTTATGTTGCTGCTGTTTCCGGCATTTCTCTTTTTGTACAAAAAGCAACGCTTTAACTTTTGGGTATTGACCGGATTTTTTGTGATTCAGGTTTATCTTTTTTCTGCATGGTGGAACTGGTTTTACGGCGACAGTTTCGGGATGCGTCCCATGGTAGATTATTACGGATTGTATTTTTTGCCTGTTGTTCTGTTTATCAACAACATAAAAAAACCGAAACGGCAAATCGCAGTGGCTATACCTGTTCTTTTCTTCGTGTTTCTGAACCTGTTCCAGACCTATCAATATGCCGAAGGTATTATCCATCCCGATGCCATGAACCGCAAAGCATGGGCCTATGTGTTTCTGAAAAGCGATTCTAAGTACAAACATATTGTTGGCGATTGCGATGAGTCGTTTTACGGTACACTCGGGAAGAAACCGCTGCTTTCCGTAAAATATACCCGCGACGGTACCGCACGCGGCTGGTCCGATACGCGCGTGCATGTAAAAGATCCTGTGGGCTCGGGGAAAATGGTGACGGTAATCAACCAACGCTATAAGTTCAGTCCCACTTATGTTCAAAGGTTGCCCGATTCGCTTGTGGACAAAAAAAATCTTTATGCCTATTTCAAATGCGATTATCTGGAACCCATTGCAGGTGAGGCCGGTTATGCCCGGTTTGTGGTCAATGTCCGCAACCGGACAGGAAAGAAAAGCCTCTTTTACAAAGCGTTTCCCCTAAAACGCCTGCCGGACAGTTTGACCAACCGGTGGCGACATGCTGAAATCGGATTCCGGTTGCCTGTGATAAAAGAGAAAGATGCCATTATCAAATATTACATCTGGTACAGGGGAATCCATTTGATGTATTTGGATAATTTAAGGCTGGATATCTATTCTTACCGGTAGTAAATTGTGCCCATCTCCATTTGCTCGTTGAATATTGAACATTGAGTACATGTCTGTCATTGGCTGATTGCTCATTTTCAATTCGTTCTTAAATCCACAATTCCTAATTCTTTAATAAATCTTCATTCGGTGTTCGTTATTCGTTATTCGGTGTTCTTTCCCCACTTGCTCATTGAGCACTTGTCCGCCGCAGGCTGATTGAGTGTTGCTAATTGCACATTTACAGTATTTTAGACCTTGTTTTTGACCTTTCTGGTCTCCGCCCGCTAAGCCCACGGCGACCTGAAAGGACTTTTTCCGCAAGACCTGTGGCGACCTGAAAAGTTTGGGTAACTCACACCACCAATCCCTCATAATTCAGAGGCATCTTCAGGCCGGGCATTTGGGATAGAATGCCGATGAATCTCCCCTCGGGCCTCTCTTCCAATTCAACATACGGTACGGACATCATTCGGAGATTCATCGGGCGCACCGGCCCTTTGGCCTGCCTGTTTGCGCCCTCTGAATTGCCGGGTGTAGTGTGTGTTGTGTTTTCCTGCCCACTTGCTCATTGAGTATTGAATATTGCTCATTTTCAGGTTTTTATTTCCTTATTTTCGACCTTTCGGGACTCCACCCGCATGGCTCACCGCAATCCAAAAAGTCACTCCATTCAGCACCCTCTGAATTACAAGAAAAAAATTAAGATATGGTAATCCCACCCCAATACTCTATCACTTCAATCACCTTTATTACATAAAACTTCAAAAATATCACATACTACATCAAACATCCTTTCACTCCAATTCTCCACTTCTCCGCTTCTCCATTAAACTTTATACCTTTGAACTTATGAACTCCTAAACTTTTGAACCTCTAAACCTCACATCATACATCAAACATAATACATCCAAAATATTACATCAAACATTTAATCACTCTTGACGCTCTTTAAACGTGCCTGCTGTTTTTGAGAATATCATAATGGCAACAATACCCAATGCAATGTGCACCGCAAGGGTAAACATAATGTATTGCGGTTTGCCGGCCGATTCAAAACTTCCCAATAGCCCGGTATAAAGTCCGCTGAGCAGTGCCCCGATAGCGGTGGCCAGAAAATTTGTACCCATGTACAATCCTGCTTTTTCTTTAGGTGCAATCCATAAGATGTATTCTTGAATGCGGGGAGAGGAGATCATCTCGCCAATGGCAAATAAAAATACACCGAGAAAAACAAGTGCGGGAGCGGCGGTAACCGATATGCCCAGCACAATAAATCCCGCAGCGGCAACAAACAGCCCGAACAGAAAGGTCGGAATGGCTTTGCGTCCTTCAAAAATCCTGGAGATAAGAAGCTGAAACACAATAATAATATAACCGGTGTGCGAAATGGACTCGGCATTTATTTTCCATACACCGTTGCTGTTGTGCGAGATGATGTTAGCCACGGTTTCACCCAACACGCTTTTTACCGATTGGTACAGGCTTGCGGTATCGAGATAGTCGTTTATGTAAACCGGTAAAACATTGAAAAACGCCCAAAACGGAAGCCAGAAAAAGACACCGAGCAAAATGATAAAAATCAGAAACTTTACATCGGAAAGCGCTTCGCCCATATCGCGGAATTTCTGTTTCAGTGTGGTGCCTTCGATATCGCGGGGCGGTTCTTTATAAAAAAGAAGTGTGATGACAAACATCAATCCGATGGTAGCTGCTGCCGTATAAAAAACGTAGTCCCACGACATGGCTCTCAGGTTGCCCATAACCACAGGCCCTATGGAAGCTCCTATGTTTACCATGGCATAAAAGATTCCGAATCCCAGTGTTTTGTTGGTGGCGTCGGTTGTGGCCCTCACCGTAGCCGAAATAAGCGGTTTGAAGATACCGGCGGCAAATCCGATGGTAAGCATGGTAAGCGCAATGCCCGAGAATGATTTTGTTACAATCAGCAGCAAAATTGAGGGTAGATAGGCAATGTAGGAGACAAGCAGCATCTTTTTAAAACCGTATTTATCGGCAATGGTTCCCGAAAAAATCGGTGTTAAATAGGACAGCAGCAGAAAAATACTCTGTATTATTCCCAAATCGC
>JALVZH010000086.1:0-21698 GCA_027022105.1 Bacteroidales bacterium
TATCATCGTCAACGGCAAGCTCCAAAAATGAGGTTTCAAGCATTTCAATCTGGCTGTAGCCAAAGTACAGGGCAAGGTTTCTGTTAACTTCGATAAATTTGTTTTTCTGGCATACAAATGCACCGTGGGGACTATTGTTTAAAAGACTGTGGAATTTATCCTCATTTATTTTTAATATTTTCTGTCTTTTATCCATTCGTGTGTTAATGGCATCCAACAGGTCATTCAGTTCAAAAGGTTTTGTAATGTAATCGTCGGCACCCAGTTGCATGCCCGTACGGATATCTTTTAAAGAGGTTTTGGCCGTTAAGAAAATGAAAGGAACCGAATAGGTTGCAGGGGTTTCATTTAAAATTTTATAAACCTGATAACCGTCAACAACCGGAATGTTAATATCGCAAACAATGGCATCGGGCGAACCTGAAAATGCCGATTGTATTCCTGTAGCACCGTTGTCGGCATAAATAACCTCGAATCCTTTTATTTTCAGGAAGTTTTTAACCGTAGCGGCCAAAACCTCATCGTCTTCTATCAATAAAATTTTCTTTTTTTTCATAAATAAGAAATTATTCATCAACTGCTGCAAATGGCAAAGCCACCTCTATTTTTGTCCCTGTTCCTACCCCGCTTTCAATTTTTATTTCTCCCCTATGCAAATCAACACACTGTTTCACCACCGACATACCCACTCCTGTACCTTTTATATTTTCAACATTAGATCCGCGGTGAAAATTTTCAAAAACAAGCTCCAAATCCTTGTCGGTCATCCCTATACCTCTGTCTTCAACCCTGATAAAAATAGTGTCCGAATCATTTTTAAAACCGAAATCAACCACCTCGTTACCCGAAAACTTAAGTGCGTTAATCAACAGGTTTCTGACAATATGGGTTACCAGTCCTTTATCGATAACAACATCCTTAACAGTAAGGTTGTTAACAATGTTAATCCGGTTTTTAAATTTCGGAAGTGTTTGCAGTCCTCCGGCAATACTTATCAGGAGTTCGGCAATATTTGTTTTTTGGGGATTGAACTCCAAAATCGAGCTTTTGTCGAGCAACTCAAAATTTTGCATCATCGAAATCAAATTGTTCACCCCGCCCGTAATATGGTTCAACGTCTCTTTTTTCATCTGTCCGTCCATACTTTCGCTATAATCGCGCAGCAACTGCACATTGGATGAAATGATGGCCATGGGTGTTCTGAATTCATGACTTACCGTTGATATTAATTGCGTTTTTAACTTTCCCAGTTGTTTTTCATGCTCAAGCAGTTGTTTTACCTTTTTTTCATTTTGGCGAATGATTTTGTTTTTCTGTCTTATCTTTCTGTAAAGCAACAGAATATAAATTGCCAGAACAAGCAATATAAAACCTGCCACTCCCACTATATAAATATTCCGCAACCGCTCACCGCTTATCTTTCTCGAAACATGCAACTCTTTCTC
The DNA here is from genome assembly GCA_027022105.1 of Bacteroidales bacterium. Lineage (GTDB taxonomy): Bacteria > Bacteroidota > Bacteroidia > Bacteroidales > F082 > Sulfidibacterium. Next base: position 1,446 of record JALVZH010000086.1, read on the forward strand.
TTTTGCCTCCAGTTCATCCATCTTCCGGTTCAGCTCAAAACGGTTTTTAAGATTTGCGATTTTCAAATTTGTTTCAGCCTTAAAAATGGAATCGCGCATTGAATCGTACAACTTCTGATAAGCAAAAGCCTTTTCCGAATTATTGGTGGAATAGAAGTAGGCTGTCAGCGATTTATACGCATCCGATTGAATTTTACCGGCACTTATTTTCTTTGAAACAGTAAGCGCCTGCATCAGGAGCGGGTAAGCATTTTTGTAGTCCTTGGCTTTCAGATAATTAATACCCAATGAGTTGGAAAAGGATGCAATGTCATAATTGTTACCCATAGTCCTGGCAATTTCCAAAGCCTTTTGAAGCAGTTCTCTTTCTTTGTCCAGACTATCGAGTTGTAAATAAACCGCACTCATACGTTCCAAAGCATGCGACACCAGGGTTTGGTCGTTTTGTTTTTTTGCCTCTGCCAGCGCTTCACCATAAATAATAAGAGATGTATCCTTTTTATTAAGAAGAGCATAATCAAGTCCTAAGTTCAACAGGGCAACCAAATAATTATAATCATCATTGTGTTCAAGGGCTGCCTGTTTTGCTTTCCTGTGGTATTCAACCGCCTCGGTATAATTTCCGTATTCCGAATATAGTGCACCGATGTTATTTAATGAATATGCGAGTTTAAGGGTTATGTTGTTTTCACGACGTATTTCATATGCTTTTATAAGGTATTTCAATGATGTTTCGTCGTCGCCCAGATAATGATAAACAACTCCCATATTATTAAGTGCAGCCGCTATGGCGGAAGGTCTGTCAATTTCTTCTCCGATACTTTTCGCCTTTTCAAAATTCTGCAATGCTTCAAAATACCTGCCCATTTTTATGTAAAGCGCGGCCTTGTTATTTGTAAAAAAGATCTCTCCTACCGGGTCATTAATCAATTCGGCGTAATATCCGGCCGAATCGGTATTATTCACACTTTTTTCCAACTCCCCCTCTTTTTCATATACATTACTCATTAAATCGAAAGCATCGGAAACAAAAAAGAACATCTCTTTTTGTTTGGCCAGCTCCAACATTTTACCGGCATAGTAAAGTGCCGAATCCGACAGCGTATCCATCAACGACCGGGATAAATTTTTCAGGTTTTCCAATTCAATGGTATCGTTGGCTGCGTTGCCAGCTTCTCTTGTCAACCCGTCGGCAACCTTAGTCGAATAAGAGAAGCTTTTGATTATCAAGCCGGTAAAAAAGAGCAGAAGGAGGCTTTTTTTCATTAAAATGTTATCTGTAAAGGGTGCGCAAGATACGAAAATGCCGGAATTGAAATTTTATAAAAAGACCCGTCACGCAGGCATATGCCATAGCGCGACGGGCAACCAAATTTCCTACCTTTGGTGTTTATTTTCCGGAAATCTTTCGGAGCAGTTGCTCAATTATTTTGCTTTGGTTTTCCAGTCTCTTTTCAAGTTCTGTTATTTTATCAGCCTGCTTGTTTATCAGTAATTGCTGTTCGTAATTGGCTTTGTAATTGTAGGTTACCATTTCATCGGTAAGTATTGCGTTATCATCGTGTAATCCGGCTGGCAATGATGCAGGGTCCAGCTCCGCCTCTCCCCTGTCGGTTTTATCATCGAAACTGCCTGACATCTTCTCTTTCGGGGGGAAATTTACCAGCTCTTTCGACACGGTTCTGTTTACAAAAGCAGCGGCTCCCTGATTATATAAATCATCGTAATAGATATTGTTCCAGGCTTTTCCGTTGTATCCCAGGTTTTGCTGTTTATGAACTTCCGGATTTATATTTCCATTGTCGATAAACACATTTTTTATCCCTTCCTTTATAAAAATGCGGTTGTTTGCTTCATCATAACCGAAAAGAGCTTTTTGAACGGACCCGTTGTAAAACTTTACTTGTGCCAGATCGCTCGATCCTGCTGCTTTTATTTTCAGCGTTGCATCCCCGCTTGTCGATTCAATATCTACCAACGCATCTGAACTTGTATTTTTAAATTGAACATCGCCGTCAACATCCAGCTTTACGGTTGGACTTGGTACACCAATACCTACATTATCAGACACATACATTCTCCCGTCGAAATAGGCTGCCCAGTTTGAGCTTCCGGTAACATTGCATTTAAAGCCGTAATGTACACCGCCGGTGCTGTTAACAATTTCAACAAACGAACCAATCTTGTCCCCGTTTCCGTTACCCGATAACACAGCATAGTTACCATAATGCGTTCCGTTTCCTGTTCCGGAAAGGTCGGCGTAACTACCATATTGAGTTCCTGTTCCTGTTCCCGATAAAGTTGAATAGTTGCCAAAATGCGGATAGGTTCCTGTATTATCAATATTGTTATAAACACCGTATTGATAACCTATGGCATTTCCTGTTATTTTATTGTAAACGCCAACATGAGCACCATTACCTGTATTTTCAATTACATTATGTGTGGCATATTTTTGACCGTTATCAGACCCTTTTATATTACTTATGATACCGTAAGTGATTTGGCCGCTATTTGGTGTATTTACCACATATAAGGTTGTATCCGAATTGGAGGCGTCAATTGTGGCCAGGGCATCATCGGGTACCGTTATGCCTGAGGTGTTATCTTTAATGTGTGTTTTACCACTCAACAATGCAGCATAGTTCTGTTCTCCGAGGGCATTAACGTAAACTCCGTAATGTTTGCCTCCTGCACTTGGCGCGAAATTGGTATATAAACCATACTTGTCGCCGCTTCCGATTCCGGAAAAATTATTATACATGCCATAATGATTGCCGTTTCCCGATACTGCTATTTGGTTGTAGGTTCCATAAATATTAGCGGAAGAGGCAGAGTAAAACTTATTGTAAGTTCCGTACTTTGATTGCGTTCCGCTGTTAATGATATTGTTAAAAACACCATACTGTACTCCGTTTCCGCTATTGCTTAATGAATTATAAATACCATAATGTTCTCCGTTGCCTATGTTATACATATTTGAAAAGAACCCGTATTGACTGCCATCTCCCGAACCACTCATATAGGCATAGCTTCCGTAATGAGCACCGACACCACTGTTTTGAACATAATAATAATCTCCGTATTGATTAGCCGTACTATCACCCAATATACTGCTAAACATACCATACACATTTCCGTTTCCCGAATATGAATTGGTAATTTTTACAGGCGTGTTGCTTGAGGAATTGTTTACAACAGTAAGCAAAGCATCGGGAGCATAGGTTCCGATTCCAACTTTTTTTGCGGGTGGAACATAAACGGTATTTCCTGATATAATCCAATCGTCATCGTTAGTGTTATTGTTTAATATTTTATCCCATTGCATTCCGTTGTAGTAATAGAAACATTGGTCGGTGGTTACAAATACCATCAGTCCGTTTGCCGGAGAAGAAATGGCATCACGCTGAGCAGCAGACATTCTCGGAATTAATATTCCTTTTGTGGTGCTTGTAACATCCAGCATTGATGATTGTTCCGCAGGTGTTCCGTTTGTATTAATTGCCACCTGTGCCGTTAATGTAATTGTTGCCTGTAAAAACAAAGCGAGCAACACAATCTTAGAAATTCTCATGGTGTTTTTCTTTTAATAATTTTGGCTGCAAAAGTATCTTGCCCCGAAGGTTTGGGCAATGGGTGAGAATACTACATTTTTAATAAACCTTCTTTATTATGGGGGAAAATACGTAGCGTCTGTTAATAGGCATGTATCTGCCAGGTATAAAAAGAGATATTGATTTATCAAAATGAGACAGGCAGGATAAATGCCTCTTGCCGGTGTACCTCCCGGTTTCTATACGAGATTTCTACCACTATAAGGTCATTTTAATACGATATTTTTAATGATGTTGTTTAAAGTTAACGTGATGACAATGAGTATAAAATATTGAAAACCGGGAAATTAATCCCATTGATTAAACCCATACTCACTTCAATTCCAGCAACACCACATTCTCCACATGGTGCGTCTGCGGAAACATATCCACAGGTTGAACTTTCGCTACTTTGTATTTCTCATCGAGCAGGGCTATGTCACGTGCCTGTGTGGCGGGATTGCAACTAACGTAAACGATTTTGCCGGGTTCCGCCTCAAGTATTCTTTTAACCACATTGGGATGCATTCCGGCACGCGGCGGGTCGGTAACAATAATGTCGGGCTTACCCTTTTCTTTTATAAATTCGGCATTGAGAAATTTTGCCATGTCGCCGCAATGAAATTCCACATTACCTATGTTGTTTTCTTTTGCATTTTTTTCCGCTGCAAGTACCGCCTCTTCAACCGATTCGATACCGATAACCTTTTTAACCGACCGGGCCATGAACAGGGCAATGGTTCCGGTGCCCGTATATAAATCGTAAACAAGTTCGTTACCTTTAAAACCGGCAAAATCGTAAGCCGTTTTGTACAATTTCCAAGCCTGCCGGGGATTGGTCTGGTAAAAAGATTTGGGTCCGACTTTAAACTGCAACTCCGGTTCGGTATTCCGCGCCGGAGCCATTATTTCCAGATTGTACTCCTTCCCTTTCCAAAGCTTTATCTCCAAATCGTAAATACTGTCGTTAGCTTTTTGGTTTACAGTATATTGAAGCGATGTAATCTGCGGAAAAGAAACGGCAACAGCATCAAGGAGCCTTGCAATATCCTCTCTGTTTTCCTCTCCGAAAATTACAATAACCATCAAATCGCCCGAAGTAGCCGTACGGATAATCAGATTGCGTAAAAAACCGTGTTGATTTCTTGAGTTCCAAAAAGTAAAGCCGTTTTCTATGGAGAATTTTTTAATAAAAAGCCTGATATCATTGGAGGGGTCGGCCTGCAGGTAACATTTTTCAATATCGAGAATTTTGTCGAACATTCCCGGAAGATGAAAACCGAGTCCTCGTGTATCTTCGGGACCTCCCTCCTCTTTTGAAATATCCTCCTCCGTAAGCCAGCGCCTGTCGGAAAAGGTAAATTCCAGCTTGTTTCTGTAAAACAGGGTGTTATCGGAGCCGAGAATGGGCAGTATTCCGGGGTAATCCACCTTGGCAATACGGTCGAGGCTGTCTTTTACCTGTTTTTCCTTAAAGTATTTTTGCTGTTCATAATCAAGATGCTGCCATTTGCAGCCGCCGCACAACCCGAAATGGCTGCATTGCGGCTCCACACGTAGCGGAGAAGCCTTTTTCAGGTTTACAATCCTTCCTTCGTAATAATTTCTTCTTTTTTTATATACCTGAACATCGACCACATCGCCGGGTGCGGCAAAAGGTACAAACAGAACCCTGTCGTTTACCCTGGCAACGGCTTTTCCTTCGGCACCGGCATCGGTAATTTCAACATTTTCCAAAAACGGCAGTTGTCTTTTTCTTCTTCCCATCTGTTATTTGTAAATTTCGGACAAAGGTACACCATTCTGTCAGTAGAACAACTGATTGCCGAAATCATCCACCACAAAAATGCGCTCTTCAAAATCGATGTTGTCATCGCTTACAAGGTAGAGACCGTTTGCAGGCACCCTGAAATGTTCCGGTTCGCCTTTTCCGTAAAATTCTGCAATTTTCACCCAGTTTCCCTCCCACATGTAAAGTGTGTATTTCTTTCCTTTCAAAATCCTTATGTAAGGTGCTGTATTGGCAATTGTTACATAAACAAGATGCTTTTTGTCGGGAACCAGCAATCTTTTTTGCCCCCCTTCTTTTGCAATAAAAGGACTGCCCAACCGGTACAGTTTGTGTTTTTCCATACGCACCGGCAGATAAACAACATTTTTCCCTACTTTATGAAAATGAGCCAATTGCATCGAATCGACGGGAGCCCAATCAACGGGGTGCCAATCCCCGTCGTTAAAAACGGAAAGATAAGCGAATTGGGTTTCCCTGTCGGCCTCTATGGTAATATCCACCGATTGCAACGGGTTTGTAATATCTATGTAATCCCAGTGCCCGAGAAACGGCGGTGTGCTTTTTTTTATATCTTTTATTGCCCTCAAACTGTTTTTCAATGTTTCGAATGTCCTGCGATATGTTTTGGCCGTCCGTCCGGTACGGGTAAGGTGTTTTACGGTTGTGCGTGGAAAAAGGTAGCACTCCCCTCCCCTTTCGTCAAAGGCTGTTGCCCAAGCACATCCGAAATTGGTGTCGGCCAGAAAGGGAGTATAATCGAGCGCTGCCGCAATACCGAAACTGCGCAGAGCTTTCACCTTGTAAACGGCAATGTCGTAAAAGTTGCCTTTGCCGTACTTTTCAAGTGTATCCAAAGGCTGAATGTCAGCGGAACGCAGCCAGGTATCCTTGAAATCCATTTCATTATTTATCAAATCGTTAAGGACTTTGGCTACTACCAACGGATTTTCAGTTTTCATTGTATCGACAACCATTCCGTATTTATCTATAAAGTGCTTTCTAAAGGGTTCGGCCACCTCATTGGCACACCGGTAGGGCAACACCCATTTCCAAAATACATCGAAACTGTATTGACCTGCCCAGGGATATTTTTGCTTTGCTTTAAAAGCCAGATTAAGGTTGTTGATTAAAAAGTCTTTATCCAATTCCTCATAATCAAGCAAAAAAGTATCAGGCTGGTAAATAAGGTTTCCCACCCTTTGTTCAGTGGCGTCCCAGCGGTGTTTCAACTCCCTGTAATTCCTGAACTTTACCGGATTGAAATCGTATCTGTTTCCCAATGAATCCTCCACATGATAACTAACCGTGTAATTGGCCTTCATATTGGCTATTATGCGGTACATGGCTTTCAGTTTTACGGTATCGCCGGAAGTAAGCCAGGGCTCCAGGGCAAGCAGCAGATTCGGTTTATGAATACCGGACAATTCCAGTGTTTCACGCACATCGTCGGGTACATCCACACGGTTCGATTTCAGGCAGTGCCAGTTGAACAATGCGGCAAATACTGTCAAAATAAAAAAAGCAGCCTTGTATTTTTTACCCATGGAACCGTTTGGATTTTTCAAAAGACAAATTTAAAAGAAAATACCGATGAATCTCCCCCTGTACCTATTTTCCGGTTCACAATACGGTACGGATAGCATCAGGAGATTCATCGGGCTCGCCAGCTCTTTGACTTACCTGTCGGAGCCCTCTGAATTGCCGGTGTAGTGTATGTTAGGCAGCCCTGCCCACTTGCCCATTTTCATCATGTTAACTTTAAATAATTTCAATATAAACTATCCTGAGCTTGTGTGTTTTGATACAAAAAAAGTAATCGAATCAAAAGGATTAATGAGAGTAATTTTATTTTCATTTTTGCGTATATCTATTTGCAGATAAACAATCCGTTCTTGTTCATTTGTTTAATCATAAAATTCGCTTCTAAATTATCTGTTATTATTGTACCTTGCGGTAAATACACTTTCCCGCCTTGTTTAACAATCATCATATAATTGAAACCTTCTGCATCTCCTTTACATTCCACCGGATCCCAGGAAAATTTTTTAAAAATTTTATTTACAAGCTCTTTATTAATAATATTATTTGTCTGAATTGTTTTCAGGTTTGAAATTGTACCGTCATTGTTTACCTTAAATTCCATAATCTGTGAAATGAAACTAATATTTAGAGAATCAAGAGCCTTTGAATATTCAGTTAAAAAAGAATCATACAGAACATCGTTTATTGATGATGTAACATTATAGGCTGCCCATGATAAGTTTTTAATACACGATGTGCAAAAGAAATTATTTTGAAATATATTCAAATTCTCCTGGCAGTAATAACCTATAAGATTCTCTATAAAGATATATTTTTGTTTTGTATAAGGTAAAACATCATATCCTTCAATAAATTTACCATTTTCGAATTTTTCAATAGCAATTCCTTTAATTTCCCATTTACCATTTAGTTTTCCGTTAACTAAATCTCCAATAATTTTATATCTTTCATTTTTTCCATTATTCTTATATATTTTGCCGATATATTTCCCTGTTCCGTTTTTAATTAGTTGTTTACCATTGTCTTTATAAAATGATTTAACATAAGGTATTCCATTATTAAAAATAATTATTTTTTTAATTTTTTTATCAGGATAGTAAAAAGTCCAAATACTATCACGAATACCATCTTTATATCGCCCGAATTCTTTAATGTTTCCGTTTTTATAGAAATAATTGCAATTTCCATTTAATTTTCCATTTATAAAAGTCCCGGAAAATATTTTATTTCCTTTTTTGTCATAGTCAGTAAAACCTCCATGAAAAAGCAATGTGTTTGGGTCTATTTTAGCTATTCTGTAAAAATCTGCATACTCCTCAATTGTAATATCCGCAGACCGATTATAGAAAATTTTTATTGAATCACCGTTTAGGTATTCAAAAAAAGTGTCTTGTGATTTTGCAGTTAATGAAACAAATAAAACAATTATTGTTACTGCTGTTTCTTTTATATGTCTCATTCTTCTAAGGTTTGAAGTATATTCTAACTTATTATTATCCTGATCAATCCTCCAGCCACAAACATAACAATTTTTCCATACTTTTCCAAATCAAACACCCCGGTTATTTACACTATATTTGTATCAAATAAATTTTCATGAAGAATCACGTTTTTGTTGCGGTTTATCTTTTTATGCACCTGTTGTTACAGGGATGTTTCTCTACGGAAAACAGACTTAACGAACTCGATTTAAAAAAATTCAAATGGAATCTGCATGACGAAAAAGACTCGATAAACCTTGAAAGTGTTGATCCGTCGGATGTTCATCTGGCACTTTTTTCCAAAGGGATTATTCCCGATCCTTTTTATGGCGACAATGAAAAAAAATTGCAGTGGATTGGCGAGCGGAACTGGGTTTTTTCCACACGGTTCGACCTTCCCGCAGGTTTCGAAACCAACCGCAAACTCATTCTGACGGCAGAGGGTCTCGACACATACGCAACTGTTTTACTCAACGGAAAAGAGATACTGAAATCCGGCAACATGTTCCGTCAGTGGAAAGCGGACGTTACCGGTATCCTTAAAAAAAGCGGCAATAACCTTGAAATCCGGTTTGTTTCGCCTGTAAGTGTCAACAAGGTCAAAGAAAAAGTGTCGCCGGTGCCTTTGCCCGAAGTTCGCGGTTTTACACGCAAAGCTGCTTACCAGTCCGGTTGGGACTGGGGCCCGCGTTTTGTTACCATGGGTGTCTGGAAAGATTTGAAGATAGTTGCCCGGAAATACCCTGAAATTAGTGACGTGTATGTTCGTACGCTTTCCGTGTCGAAAGAGAAAGCTGTGCTTATAACAACTACAACCGTGTTATCGGACAAAAAGGACAGATATACCGTAACAATATTGATTGACAATTTATTACACCGGTCAAAAGAGATTTTGCTTAAAGCCGGAACGAATACCGTAAATGATACTTTGATTGTAAAAAATCCCCGGCTCTGGTGGCCCGCCGGAATGGGAAAACAACCGCTATACACCATTGCCGCAGGAATATACGACGGCGAAAATTTGCTCGACCAAAAAGAGGTGACAACGGGTATCAGAAAAACGGAACTGGTAAATAAAAAAGATGATTACGGCCGTTCTTTTTATTTTAGGGTTAACGGAAAAAGGTTATTTGCCAGAGGCGCCAACTATATTCCGCAGGATAATTTCCTTGTGCGTGTGGATGACAGACGTTACCGGAAACTGCTTGTAACGGCGCAACAATCGCACATTAACATGCTGCGGGTGTGGGGTGGCGGAATTTATGAAAAAGACATTTTTTACCGGCTGTGCGACAGCCTCGGAATCCTTGTCTGGCAGGACTTTATGTTTGCCGGAAACATGGTTCCCGTCGATACGGCATTTTCGAATAATGTGGCAAAAGAGGTTGAAGAACAAATTGTCCGCCTCAGAAACCACCCGTCGCTAACCCTCTGGTGCGGAAACAACGAGGTGGAAGAGGCGTGGGTGAACTGGGGCTGGCAGAGACAACTGGGACTCACTTCCGCCGATTCCACCCTGCTATGGAACAGCTACTTACGGATTTTCGATACAATTATCCCCGGAAAAATAAAAGCGCTCAGTCCCGGCATTCCCTATTGGCGCAGTTCGCCATCAATGGGCTGGGGGCATAAAGAGGCTTTTCGCGAGGGCGATGTTCATTACTGGGGCGTATGGTGGGGCAAAGAACCTTTTGAAGCCTACGAAACCCATGTGGGCAGATTTATGAGTGAATACGGTTTTCAGGGAATGCCGCCCGTGACATCATTCCGTAAGTTTTGCCCCGACACGGCGCTGTACCTCTGTTCGGAAGCCTTAAAAACACATCAGAAACATCCATTCGGTTGGGAAAACATCGGGCTTTATATGCGTCGCGATTACCATGTGCCATCCTCTTTCGAGGATTACGATTACGTAAGCCAGCTGTTGCAGGCCGAAGGTATTGGCAAAGCCATTGAAGCACACCGCCGGGCCAAACCCCGTTGCATGGGTACACTATACTGGCAGTTGAACGACTGCTGGCCGGTTGTATCTTGGTCGTCGGTTGATTATTACGGCAGTTGGAAAGCGCTGCAATACAAAGTACGCTCGCTGTACAAACCTGTTATCCTCTCATTTGAAAAGCGGAAAAGAAAGCAAACGCTCTATCTTGTTTCGGACAGTACGGACGGATTTAAGGGTACTGTTTTCGTAAGGGTGATGGATGTTGACGGAAAGGTTTATTTCAGCAAAAAATCAGAGCTGTTCGTTAAACCGGATACAGTATTTAAGGTATTGGATAAAAACAATATAAAAGACATTGACACAACAAAAACATTTCTTGTGGCCGAACTCTCTTCCGGCGGAAAAAAGCTGTACCGGACGTTTTCGTATTACAGCAAACCCAAAAACATGAAGTTGCCCGACCCCCAAATAAAAAAGCGGATTGAACTAAAAGAAGACTATGCATTGCTGACACTCACAACCGGTAAATTTGCCAGAAGCGTTTATATTCAGAGTGATGCCGCCGGACATTGGGAAGACAACTTTTTTAACATGCTTCCCTTTGAGAACCGCACCATTCGCTTTTATCCCGGTTCAATGCCTTTGAAAAAGATGAAAGTATTCGTAAAAACAGTCGCCGGCATTAAATAATGTTGTCTATTTTTGCCCTGTATGAAAAAACCGGCATCCAAACGTATCGGCGGATTATTTGTTATTGCAGTTATTCTGTTTTATCTTTTCGGGCTGTATCAGCGGGCACCCCACATAGATGATGCATGGATAGGGGAACAGGTGTGGTGGCTCAATAAAGAAGGCACCGTAAAAAACGTTTTGATGCGTCACAACCTTCAAAACGAGAAAAGGCTGCTGGTTTACCACAAATTGTGGGTGTGGCAGGGATGGCTGGCGGTTAAAATTTTCGGTTTTTCGCTTTATGTCCTCAAATCCGTAAGTCTGGTTTATCTGCTGCTGCTTTACTACCTTTTGTGGTATTACATGGTAAAAGTAAAACAGGTTATCAACACCCGCTCTTTTGTTTTTGCGGGCTCGTTCTTATTACTTCATCCGCTAATTTTTAAGTATTCGTTTGTTTACCGTCCCGAAATAGCGCTGGCGGCAACGGGAATGGCAATTTTTATTCTTACCGAAAGGATATTGGAAAACAGAACCGGAAAACCTGCGGCAACCGCTGCGGGAGCAGCATTGCTTTCGGGTGCTGCTTTTTTAATCCATATGAACGGGCTCATTTATATCCTTACAACAGGATTAATGCTTTTGGTTTTCCGCCGCTACAAAGCTTTGGGAATCTATTCGGTTGTTACCATAGCAATGATGATGATCTATTTTCTGGAGATAAAAACGGAAAGTGATTTTCTGCTGTGGAAACACCAAATGACCCTGTTTTCGGAAACGGAAGGATTTTCATTAATCAAACTGTTAAGCGTAGCCTTAAAAAAGCTGTTTGACGAACAGTTGCGGTGGTTTCACTCACCTGCCGAAATAGGTTATGCGGTACTGTTTCTCATTGTGGTAATCAAAGGGTATCAAACATTTCTTAAAAAGTATCCTTTCCTGTTGTATTACGCACTGTTATCCAGTCTGTTACTTGCATTTGTGGGAATTAACAAAACCGTAAAATACCTGATACCCGTCCTCCCCTTTTACTTTATTCTTACCGTTATTTACTTTGTTTCGCCGGATAAAAAGTATGACTTTGTTTCTTTTTTCAGCTTAAAGAGAAAATACCTTTTTTTAAGAATCTGGACGGTGATTACGGTGATTACGGGTATTATTTACGACGTGCAAACAGCTACCGTCAAATTCAATCCGAAACTGTTTTCCCAACTATCGGAACACTACATTCATCCCGACCCCCGCAAAACCGTTGTACTTGCCCCCATGCAGTTTTTCTACAATGAACGGGGAAAATACAAAGCCATTGTGGGACTTTTTTCCTATCAGGAACGACTCTCTGACAGCACCGGACTCAACAGCCACTCTTTCTTCCAAACCGCAAAAACCGACTCTGTAAATTATATCATCCTGAATGAATACAACCGCAAATTGTTTCATATTAATGAGTTAGAAATGAAAGATACGGTATCGGGTTATGTGGTGATTGAAAAAGACAAAAGTTTTACTGTTTTTAAAAGTGTTGGGTTCAATTAGGCACAATTATAAGATAACGTAGCATTTTGATTAGTTGCCGCTTTCTTTGGTTCGTTTCTTTTGGATAAAAGAAATGAACAATAAATCCAAAACTTCCGGTTTGTTCTATTTGGTTACTTGCATTAAAGGCTAAAGCCGGTGGTCTTTCATTTTATTAAACCGCACTAAAGTGCGGTAGAAAATCATTATTTTCATCCCATACGATTCCTCTGAGTTGGCGGGGGTTGGGGCCAGAGGCCTTATGCTTACCGAGATTTTGATAACCGGCTTTTCGTAACCTTTGAAGTCTTAAATTTCACAATGGTAAATGTCCGTTCTGTTACAGTAAAATACTTTCCCCTGAATGCAACAGCCATGGCTATGCGCAGTAGCCGTTACTATCCATAATTGTTTTATAAAAATACACGCCCCCAAAAAAATAAACGTCTTAAATCGCCTCTTTTAACACTTGATTTTTTGTTTTTCGTAAAAATTATGGGCTTGTGCAACGGTTACTTTTGTTAGAGGCTGCTTTCTCCTAAATCATATAATAATTTTATTCCTATTCCATATGAAATCAAATGTTCTTTTGTTGATTTGTCTTCATTTCTAAATAAACTTATGTCATAATTATTCTCTCTAATATCTGTATTTTCATATGAAAAAAGATTATAATTATATTTTGGCAGAATCATTAAATTCATTTTTTCTGTAATTCTAAAGCCAATACCAAATCCTAAGTCTATTGACAAATTAAATTTGTTAGGGTCATTATTATTTCTTTTGTCAATATTTTGGCCCGTATTACTCGCATATTCTTTTCTTAAAATCCATTCAACATTACTTGATAGTGGTATTAATAAAGATGTCCCAATACTAAATGAATAATTCAATCTTTTTGAAGTAGTGTAAATAAAATGCAGAGGGACACTCAAATAATCATAAGTATAACGATACAGTTCTGAGTTATAACCACAGGTAACAGGTGAAAAACAAGGGTCAATCAGAACATCTTCATTAATTTCGTATCCTTTTTGAATATAACCAATTCCAGTCTCAAAAAATAATTTAGGTTTAAAGTTATACAGTAAATTTACTTCTAAATCAAATCCTGAAATAGAACCTTCATTTTCATTCCGATATTCTTTGTATAAATCAGATTTATTTTTCGTAATAATTCGATAATTTCTTAAATAACTCGAACAAAGTCCAATAGAAAATTTTGATTGAGCAGAAGTATCAATTAATCTGCTAAATAGAAGAATGCTAATAATAATAAATTTGATTTTAATCGTCATCGATTTTTCTTTAGAGTTGCCACTATCTCCCAGATAACTGCCCTCCCTTATAGCATTTATTTCCACTTTGTCCTATCACCGCTTGTTTTGTAATTTCCAGACCGACAACATGATAAGCTTATGTAGAATTGGCTTTCTCCATCATTATGGCGTTTATCTGCTACAAATTTATAAAATATTTCAGTCCTGCCACCCCCTTCTTAATAGTACCAGTGGGACAAAAAGCGTTTTGTTCCACTTTCTTTGGTTCGTTTCTTTTCGGTAAAAAGAATGAATAAAAAAATTTTGTTATTTTGTGCTAACAAACAGAATTTGAAAAAAGATGAATGATCTATTGGAAATATTAAAATACACAATCCCTTCGCTGGTGGTATTGGCTATTGCCTGGTATTTGTTAAAGGGATTTACGGAAGCCAACAGAAAAAGTCTGGAAACCATATTACAGCTTTTCCGGTTGCAAGAACAAAGCAACAAAGAAAAGCAGGCGGCACAACCAAAAACCGGAAGTAACGGTATGGCTGATTTCAACAAACTGCAGTTGCAGGCCTACGAGCGGATGACACTCTTTTTGGAACGCATAAATCCGGTAAATCTGGTTCCCCGGGTTTTGCCGTCGGCACAAACAGCCGGACAATTGCAAAAAATGCTGTTGCAGTCGGTGCGCGAAGAATACGAGCACAATCTGTCGCAACAAATCTACCTCAGTAATACGGCCTGGGAACAGATTAAAGCCGCCAAAGAGCATGTTATCCAACTAATTAACGCTTCCGCCGGACAAACGGATGCCGGAGCCCCTGCCACTGCACTGGCACAAAAGATACTTACCACCGGACTTCAGTCGGAAAAAAATCCCGTGGAAGAGACCGTCAGGTTTTTAAAATCGGAACTCAATAAAAAATACAGATAATCTTTTATTTGTGATAAAAACTATAGCACTCATCGGATCGGGAAATGTGGCCACACACCTCGGAACATCCCTGCAAAAGGCCGGATATTCCATCACCGGTGTTTACTCCCCTACCCTGCTGCATGCCCGGGAGTTGGCCGGCAAACTGAACACCGTACCCCTGAACGCTTTGAGACAAACAGATACCACAAGCGATTTGATTCTGATTGCGGTGCCCGACAGGTTTACCAAAGAGGTTTCCGAAGCTCTTCCAAAGGTGCCGGGTATTGTTGCCCATACTTCCGGAATTACACCTTTGAGCGCACTAAACATGCACCCCAATCATGGTGTTTTTTACCCGTTGCAAACATTTTCGGCACAAAGAAAAATTGATTTGCCGGAAGTACCCTTTTGCATTGAAGCCAATACGCCTGCCGTGGAAAACGAACTTATGGAACTGGCAAAATCAGTCAGCCGCAATGTGAACATCATCAACACGCGCCAACGCATTCAACTCCATCTTGCAGCAGTATTTGTGAACAATTTTGTCAACTACCTCTACACCGTTTCTTCGGAACTTCTCGAAAAAGAAAACCTTGACTTTAAATTTCTGCAACCGCTTATTGAAGAAACGACCAGGAAAATAAAAGAGATTAATCCGGAGGATGCCCAAACGGGTCCCGCACGCCGCAACGACACCACCACCATTGAACAACACCTGAAACTGCTGAAAGATTTTCCGCAATACCGGCAACTTTACGAGTTATTTAGCAATCAAATAAAGAAAAAATATCATCATGAGTAATTATAAAGCACTGTTAACAAAAGTAAACACCTTTATCTTTGATTTCGATGGAGTTATGACCGACGGAACGGTTATTTTACAGCACGACGACCACCCCTTGCGCACCGCCAACGTTAAAGATGGATATGTGTTGCAACTGGCCGTTAAACTGGGATACAACGTGGCTGTTATTTCGGGCGGCATTTCCCGGTCAATGGACAACCGTTTTGAAGCGCTTAATATTAAAGATGCTTTTACCGGCGTAAGGAACAAACTGGAGAAATTTCACAGCTATTTAAAGGAAAAGAACATTAAACCGGAGCAGGTGGTTTATATGGGCGATGATATTCCCGATATTCCGGTGATGAAAGAGGTGGGAGTGCCGGTATGCCCTGCCGATGCCGCCGAAGAGGTAAAAAACATAGCGGTGTATATTTCCGATAAAAAAGGTGGCGAAGGCTGTGTGCGTGATATTATCGAACAGGTAATGAAGGTACAGGGCAAATGGATGACCGACGAAGCTTTTAACTGGTAACAATATGAAGTTATTTATACTCCAACTAATTATTGAGATTTAAACAAGTGTAATAAAAAAACCGATACGATGATTTCTTCAATTTTAAAACTGATACGCTGGCCCAATATTCTGGTGGTTATTTTCAGCCTATTGTTTATCAGGTACATGGTTATTTTGCCGGGTCTGGGCATTAGTGCAAACCAGGGAATGAATGTTTTCAATTTCATTTTGCTGGAAATTGCAACGGTTTCAATTGTTATCGGCGGATATCTCATAAACGACCTTACTGATTTGGATGCAGATAAAATAAACAAGCCGGGCAGAAATGTTGTGGGCACCGTTTTTTCAGAAGACAAAATCAAGGTTGCCTACTATGTGGTAAATGCAATTGCCGTAGTTACCGGTACCTGGATAGCCGTTAACCTGCACCGGCCCGAATACGCACCCATCTCTCTTCTTACCGTGGGTTTGTTGTGGTTTTATTCAAAAAAATATAAATGCCAGGCCGTTGTAGGAAACGTAGTTGTTGCTTTTATGAGCGCTTTTTCATTCGGATTGGTATGGTTGTGCGATTTTATTGCCATTATTCAAAATGAAGCGCTTTTGCAGGCCGTGGGAAACAGGCTTGTGATTACCACATATCTGGTACTGATTTACATGGGATTTGCTTTCATCGTCAGTTTTGCCCGCGAAGTAGTAAAGGATATGGAAGATTATGAGGGTGACAACAGGTACGGTTGCCGTACATTTCCGGTGGCTTACGGTCTCTCGCCCTCCAAAACACTGGTCATTGTCATTCTGACGTTAGGATTTTTGTTTTCGGGATATGTACAATACTACTTTTACCGGCAGGGGTTTATGAGCTTGTATTATTTCTTTTATGTAATTGATATTCTTTTTATTCTCAATATCAAAAGAATGCTGAAAGCCGGCGGAAAAAGCGATTTCGGCATGCTTTCTTCCCATTTAAAGGTACTGATGGCCGCCGGAATTATTTCCATAATTCTCTGTTTTATCGACCTGAGCTATGCTGCATGATTTACTGAAAAAATATGATGTCATTCTGGCTTCCGGTTCACCGAGGAGGCAACAACTGCTGCGCGAAATGGGAATTGAGTTCAGGGTTGTTGTGCGTCCGGTAGAGGAAAAGACAGAGACCGGCCTCATCCCCCGAAAGGCTGCGGAAACCCTCAGCAGGCTAAAAATGTCGGCTTTCCGCGAATCCGACTTTACGAACAACAGGTTGATTATCACTGCCGACACCATAGTTGCACTTGATAACCGTATCCTTGGAAAACCGGAAAACAGAGCCCAAGCCATAGAAATACTAACCATGTTATCGGGCAAATGCCATGAGGTGATTACCGGCGTATGTATCAAAACGGCGGAAAAAGAGGAAGTGTTTACGGCTACAACGCGGGTTTGTTTTAAGAAACTGACCCTGGATGAGATTGTTTATTACATTGATAATTACAAACCTTACGACAAAGCCGGCGCCTACGGCATTCAGGAGTGGATCGGACATGCGGCGGTGGAGCGTATCGAAGGTTCTTACTTTAATGTAATGGGCCTGCCTACACATAAGCTGTATGAAAAGTTGCGAAAGTTTTAATGAATGGTAAAATAAACATATGACTTTATATAATAAACTTGTTTAAAGTTAACATGATGACAATGAGTATAAAATATTGAAAACCAGAAAATGAATTCCATAGTTCCCCTCCTTGGAGGGGGAGGGGTGGGTTTCTTAAAAAAAGATATTCACTTTTCTGGTTTTCAATATTTTATAATTCATCTAATGTTTAGATTTTAAACAACTTCAATAATAAGATTGTTATGAAAATAAAAATTGCTTTACTAACCTTCCTTTTTGCGGTGAATATTTTGAATATTTCCGGCCAGACCTACATGCCCGTATTAATTCCAAAGTGCCCGGTAACCGATACTTTTTTCAATAAATACGCTGTTACCGACGATTACCGCTGTTTTGAAGATGTAAATAATCCGCGGTTAAAACAATGGCTGGACGAAGAGAAAAAAATGTCGAAAAAATTCCTTTGGAAAGTTGCTGCCAATACAAATGCGTTGAAGTTTATTGAGAAGTACAATACCAATAACAATAAATATTGGATCAAAGAAGGAAAGTACTTTTTCCGCTTAATGTACTACCATATCAACGGCACCTATGCTTTGTATTACAAAACCTCATTTAACGGCAAATACGAAATACTGGTTGATCCCAACTTTATTTCATCAAGCGACAAAATAGTTTTGAACGATTATGCCCTGTCGCACGACAATAAATACCTGGCATATTCGTATAGCCGCAACGGTAGCGACTGGGCCGAAATAGGGGTTGTTTATATGGAACACGGAGAGCAGATGAAAGACCATCTTACGGGAGTTAAATTTTCGGAGATTCAATGGCTGAACGACGGGTTTTTTTACAGCACTTTCGAGCAAAAAGACTACTTCGGGGCATCAATGCACGAAAGGGTTTATTATCACAAAGTAGGCACAAAACAATCGGAGGATAAGCTCATCTTTGAAAGAAAGAATTTTCCGGAAAGAACATTTAATTACATCACGACACATAACGACAGATATTTTTTCCTTTGGGAAGAAATAGGTGATGACCGTTACAATATTTTCTACATTGATTACAGGTCGCCTTTTAAAACAATCAGGCCTTTTTTGCCCAATGTTTCAAAATACTTTTCAATAATTGATGATGTTGGAGACGGAATTATTGCAAGAACATCCTATTTGGAAGATAACGGGGCAATTTATAAATTCAAACCCGACGACCCGTTCCACCCCGTTGTTCTTGTACCGCCATACAGCGAAGCATTGCTATATAAAGTGAAAGTTTTTGCCGGCAGGATATTAGCACTTTATAAAGCAGGTAACATTCCCATTGTTTCCATTTACGATTACAACGGAAAAATGCTGAAAAGTTATACCATGCCTTTGGCCACCACTGTCGGCGGATTCGACGGCGCATTTAATGATAAAGAGATTTATTATTACTATACCGGATTTACCACACCGCTTATTGTTTTCAAGCTGAATTTATCAACATTACAAAAAGAACTGCTTGATATTACAAAAGTTACGTATGATTTCAGAACCATTAAAACAAAGGAGGTTAAATACAAAGCCGATGACGGAACAAAAATCCCTATGATAATAGTATATGACAAAGAATTGAAACTTGACGGGAAAAATCCTGTGATTCTTAAGGCATACGGAGGATTCGGAACATTAACAAACCCCTATTTCGATCCGGGTGTTATTTATTACATAAAACACGGAGGGATTTTTGCTTATGCCGAAATACGCGGAGGCGGCGAGAAAGGGAAAGAATGGTTTTTTGAAGGCAGAGGTAAAAACAAGCAGCAATCGTTCGACGATTTTAATGCGGCTGCAAAATTTCTTATTGAGAAGAAATATACAAATTCCGAACTGCTTTGTGCCACAGGCGCTTCAAACGGCGGACTGGTGGTGGCGGCAGCGGTTATCCAACATCCCGAACTCTACGGAATAGCAGTCCCCATAGCAGGACCCTACGATATGATACGGTTTGAGAAATTTACTATCGGACATTTTCATGCAGATGAATACGGCAGTACAAAAATCCGTACAGGATTTGTCAATTTGCTGCACTATTCGCCCTATCACAATATAAAACCGGATGTAAATTATCCGGCCATGCTGGTTGTGGCTTCGGAATACGACGACAGGGTACCGCCTTTTCATGGGTATAAATTTGTCGCCAAACTACAAAACAATAGCTTTCAGAGCAATCCGGTGATTCTTAAATTAATTAAGAATGCGGGGCATTACGGCTCTTTTCATTGGTTGTCGGCATTAAAAGACAAAGCTGATATTTACGGTTTTATCTATTACATGCAGAAGAAAAGGCTTACAAAACCCAAGATATCACGGCTTTAACGGGAACGGGATTCGTAACCTCTATTTTTCTCCTTACAATTCAGAGTCATCCAAACAAAAACCTGAGACAAAAAGATTCTGCTTCGGATTTATAATTGCATGGGGCAAGTGGTCGTCACCGGCTAAATCATCTTGCGGGTGGGCCGCCCAAAACGGGAGGATGAGACGGTGTGAATGCCAAAAGGTTTACGGATACGTGCAAAAGCGCTTGCGTTTCGGCTTCAAACCGACAGGTTGGATATGCGGGCAAGCGTTTGAATGCGACTCTTTTGCCGTA